>NZ_LAVK01000191.1 GCF_001083795.1 Streptomyces sp. SBT349 | reverse complement strand
GTGCCCAGCGCGCCCGCGTCCACCGGGCGGCCGGGGCGCTGGCCGAGCCGCTGCGCGACGCCCTCGTGGTGGCGGTCGTCGAGCGCGGCATCGACCAGGCGGTGCGCGCCGGGCGCGCGGACGGGACCCCGGTCGTCTCCCGCCTCACCCACCAGGTCGAGATCGCCAGGGACAGCTTCGCGGGGCTGATCCTGACGGCGTCCACGCTCGTGTTCACCTCCGTCGGCGCGCTGGCCGGACTCCTGTGGCTGGCCCCCGTGTTCCTCCTCGTCGTCGTCCCCGCGCTGCTGCTGGGGCTCGCCGTCTTCGCCTGCTCCCTGCGCCCGCTGGCCCGGCGGCAGCGCGCCGTGCTGGGGGCCGACGAGGACCTGGCCTCCGCCGTGGGGGAGCTGGTCTCCGGGCTGCGGGACGTCGTCGCCTGCGGGGCCGAGGAGCACGCCGGGCGCACGGTGGCGGAGCGCGTCGACGGCGAGCGCCGGGCCGCGGCCTCGCTCGCGCGGTTCGGGACGGTCCGCGTGGTGGCGCCCGCGCTGGGCGGCCATCTGCCCCTCGTCCTCCTGCTGTTCCTGGCGCCCCGGCTGAGGGAAGGAGGCGTGACGCCCGGCGAACTGGTCGGCGCCCTCACCTTCCTGACCCAGGCCCTGCTGCCCGCCCTCCAGAGCCTGGTCGGCGGCGTCGGCGCGGCGGGGGCCAGGCTCGCCGTCGTGACCGGCCACCTCCTCCGGCCCGTCCCCGCCCCGGCGCCTCCGCGCACGCCCCCCGGCGCCGGGCCCACCGGGCCGCCGGAGGAGCGGGCCCGGTCCGCGGCGGCGTTCCGGCCCGAGGCGCTGGCCCTGCGGGAGGTCACCTTCTCCTACGGGGGCGGGTCCCGGCCTGTGCTGCGTGGCCTGAATCTGACCGTTCCCGCCGGCGGCCACCTGGCCGTGGTCGGTCCGAGCGGCACGGGCAAGTCCACGCTGGCCGGCCTGGTCGCCGGGCTGCTGACCCCCGACGCGGGCGAGGTCCGCGTCGGGGGACTCCCGGTCACCGGGCGGGACCCCTCGGCGCGGGTGCTCATCCCCCAGGAGGCGTACGTCTTCACCGGCAGCGTCGCCGACAACCTCGCCTACCTCTGCCCGCGGCCGGTCCCCGACGAGGCCCTGCTCGCCGCCGCGTCCGCCGTCGGGGCCGCCGCGCTCGTCGCCCGCCTCGGCGGGCCGCGCGGACGGGTGGACCCGGCGCGCCTGTCCTCGGGGGAACGGCAGTCGCTCGCCCTCGTCCGGGCCTGGCTGGCACCCGCGCCGGTCGCCGTCCTGGACGAGGCGACCTGCCACCTCGACCCGGCCGCCGAGGCGCGGGCGGAGGAGGCGTTCGCCCGGCGCCCGGGGGGCACCCTGGTGGTCATCGCCCACCGCATCACCTCGGCCGTCAGGGCGGAGCGCGTCCTGCTGCTCGACGGCCCCGACGCCGTCTGCGGCACCCACCGCGAACTGCTGGAGCGCTCCGCCCTCTACCGCGACCTGGTCGGCGGCTGGTCAGACCCAGCCGGCCCGGTGGGAGATGCGGATGGCGTCCACGCGGTTGCGGGCCCCGGTCTTGCGGATGATGGCCGCCAGGTAATTGCGCACCGTGCCCTCGGCCAGCCAGAGGCTCGTGGCGATCTCGGCCACCGGGGCGCCGTCGGCCGCGAGTGACAGCACGTTCAACTCCTGTCTGGTCAGCGGCATTTCGGCGGCCGACAGGAAGTCGCAGGCCAGCTCGTCGTCCACGAAGCGGTGCCCCGCGGCGACCTGGCGTATCGCGCGCAGCAGCCGCTCGGGCGGCGCGTCCTTGCTGACGTAACCCAGCGCGCGCGCCGCGTGCGCCTGGCGCAGCAGCCCCGGCTTCCCCGCCCTGACCAGCACCAGCAACCCGGCGCCCGTGGCGGCCTCCTGGCGGGGCAGGTCCGCGCCGGAGGCCGCGCGCAAGAAGCCAGGACAGTCCATGTCCACCAGGCACACGTCCGCGTGGCGCCAGGACGCCTTCCCCGACGCCTCCTCCCAGCTGGCGGCCACCACGTCGATGTCCCCTTCCCCTTGGACCAGCGAGGTCAGCGCGGAACGCAGCAGGGTGGTGTCGTGCACCAGCAGTATCCGGATCACGTTTTCTCCGCTTCCTAGGCAGCGCGTGCACTCGTCCCGAAAGTCGCGCACGAAGAGTCTCACCGATGGCGCTGCCGTTATGGCTCCGATATCTCGACAAAGAACGGAGCGAAGGGCGTAGCCGGGGGCGCGCGAAGATGTCGCGTGCTTCAGCTGCCGCACGGCATATGCCCCGGAGGCTGGTCTCCGGGCGCAATCAAAAGAGCGCGAGGGGGATTCGCCGATTCATGCGCGTTAATGAGCCGGAAACGCGCGGAATGGCGGAGATCAGGCGCCGAGGCGATTGATCTCGGGACTGTGGAGAATGCGCGGTCCGGCCCCGCCGAGTCCGGCCACGGCGATCATGGCCCGGCCCATGTGCTCGGTGGTGGTGGTGTGCCGGGGCGCCAGCCTGCGCATCACCGGGAAGAGCCAGGACGTCAGCCGGTACATCACCCGGTACCAGCGGGTCCGCGACCGCTCCTTGTGCCGGGGCTGGATCCAGCCGGGCCGGAACATGTAGGCGTGGAAGTCCATGGCGAGCAGGTCGTTCTCCGTCTCGCCCTTCACCCGGGCCCACGCGGCGCGGGCCTGCCCGGTGCCGTCGGTGCCCTCGCCCGAGACATAGACGAAGGTCAGGGCCGGGTTGTGCCGGGCGAGCGCCTGGGCCGCCGCGAGGGTGTAGGTGTGGGTGACGAGGCGGTACTCGTCGGCGCCGCGGCCCGCGGCCGAGACCCCGAGGCAGTAGAAGCAGGCGTCCAGGCCGGTGAGTTGGTCCTCGATCGCCGAGAAGTCGGTGAAGTCCCGGTGGACGATCTCCCTGAGCTTCGGGTGCCGCCTGCCGAGGGGGGAACGGGTCACCAGCACGACGCCCTCGACCCGGTCGTCCAGCAGGCACGCGCGCAGAACGCCCTGGCCGACCATGCCGGACGCCCCGAAGAGAACCGCCTTCACTCCGCTCCGCCGTCCGTCGTCCCGGTAGCGGGATCCGTCGTCGCGGGGCCGGTCATCGTCCGGCGGCGCTGCCGGTCGGGGATGCCGCGGGCGAGGTCCTCGACGGGAAGGGTGGCGGCCTGCCGGGCGCGCGGCGCCACCGTCGCCATCCCGCTCCTGAGGTCGACGACCATCGTCGCCAGCGTGACCAGGGGATCCTCGCCGGCGGCGTCCCGGCGTACGCCCAGCGGGGCCGGCGTCTCCGCCAGCACCCGCAGGCACCAGTCCACCGGCTCCTCCTCGGGAACGGTCCAGGTGGCGGCCACCTCCGCGCGCGCCAGGCTGTCGGGCCGCGGCGCGTCCGGCACCCGCGTCAGCCGGCGGAGGTGGTTGGTGTGCCACAGGATGCCGGGATGGCCGGGCCCGGCGGCGACGTGCGCGCAGTGCCCGGCCGCCGCCTCGATCTGCCGGGTGTCACGGCGGCCCACCTGGCCCACGGTGTAGGCGAAGCCCCCCGCGCTGGGATGGGCGCCCAGGTGGTCCGTCACCTCCGCGACGGTCCGGCACCGTTGCATCGACCGCGCGACGAAGTGGCGGCCGGGCGCGGCGGCCGGGGTGACGACGCCGATGTGGTCGATGCCCCAGACGAGGCCGTGCTCGGTCACCACGAAGGTGTTGGCGGGCAGGAACCCGGGCAGCCACCACACCGTCACGGACGGCTCGCCGTCCAGCGCGAGGGTCAGCACCACGCCCTGGTCGACCAGCTCCGGCGCGCCGTCCTCGTTGTGCGCCACCACGTCCGCGTGCTCGTCGCTGAACGCCACGTCGGTGCAGCCGGTCCCGTCCTCGGCGCCGAGGTCCCCGCGCAGGTTGAGCAGGACCAGGTCGTCGAGCGGGACGCCGGAGCCCTCGGCCAGGGCGGCGAGCTCGGCCCAGTGCTCCGGGTAGGCGGCACGGCTCCGTTCGCGCACCGTCGCGAGGTGGCCGGCGGCCCGCGGCGCCTCCGCGCGGGCGCGCAGCTCGCGGATCGTCGCGCTCTCCCCCGCGACGGCGCGGATCCGGTCCGCCGCGCGCTCCCCGAGCAGCCGGAACGCCTCGCCCCGCTCCCCGTTCACCACCAGCCAGGGGACCTCGCCGAGACGGTGCTCGGTGATCCGTGCCGACACGCTGCCACCCTTCCCGCGCGCCACCGCACCCGCCGGCCGTGGCCTGTTGCCCGTGACTGTATCCGCGCGCCCGGCCGCCGGGTGCGGCCGGGCGCGCGGATCGGCGGGATCGGTGGGACCGGCTGTGTCAGCGCGGGATCAGCAGAACCAGCCGTCCTGGACCCAGCCGTGGCGGTTGATGTCGCCGTAGGCGAAGCCGTACGCCCAGCCGCCGGAGACGCGTTCCACCAGGAAGGTCTGCGGGCGGTAGAGCGTGCCCATCCAGGCGCCGAGTGGTTCGGTGCGGACGAAGAGGCTGTCGGCGCAGACGGTCTCGCGCTCGCCCGGCGTGCCGTTGGCCGCGTGCGCGGGCGTCGCGGTCGGCCCGGCGGCCAGGGTGAGGGCGGCGGCGGTGGTGCCGAGGGCGGCCAGGGCGCGGCGGGTCACCACGATCCCCACCCGCCCAGGCACTCGTAGCGCACATAGCCCCAGTCGTTGGGGCCGAAGTCGAACGTGGCCGCCCAGCCGTTGTAGACCGGGTGCGCGCCGCGGGTGTGGCCGACCTTGTCGCCCTGGCCGAGCGTGCGCTTGAGGCCGGTGGGGCCCGAGGAGCTGTCGTAGTTGTCGTAGAAGCTGGCGCTCTGGCAGACGATGACGGCGTGGTCGGGGACGACCGGGTCCGCCTGCGCGGGGACGGCGGCGGCGAGGGTCAGGGACGCGGCGAGCGCGGCGGGGACGGCGACGAGCCGCCCCGGACGGCGTGGCATACGGGAGCACCTCCGGCGGTTGCGCGTGGTGTTGTCATGTCCATTGCATTCTACCCGCGTGGACCCCTCGCTCATGCGCGCCCGCCGAGGGCATCGTTCTCACCCGCCGTGCGGGGTGATGACGGTGATCCCCGCGTGCGCGCCCCCGCTCATCGCCGCCAGCGCGGCCGGTGCCTCGTCGAGCCCGATGACCGAGGAGACCAGCAGATCGGGGCGCAGCAGCCCGGCCTCGACCTGGCGCATCATCTCCGGGTAGGCGTGCGCGGCCATCCCGTGGCTGCCCAGGAGTTCGAGCTCCAGCGCGACCACCCGGTCCATCGCGACGGCCGCCCCGCCCGGCAGCAGGCCGACCTGCACATGCCTGCCGCGCGCCCGCAGGCTCGCCACCGACGCGGCGCACGTCGCCGCGGAGCCGAAGGCGTCGAGGGAGACGTGCGCGCCGCCGCCCGTCACCTCCCGCACCGCCTCGGCCACCCCGCCGCCGGTCGCCGAGGCGTTCACGCACACGGCGGCGCCGAACCCACGGGCCAGCTCCAGCGCGCGGGGGGCGACGTCGACCGCGACCACCCGGGCGCCGCAGGCCGACGCGATCATCACCGCCGAGAGCCCGAGGCCGCCGCAGCCGTGGACGGCCACCCACTCGCCCGCCCGGACGCGCCCCTGGGCCACGACGGCGCGGTGGGCGGTGGCGAAACGGCAGCCGAGGCCCGCCGCGGTGACATCGGCCATCCCCTCGGGGACGGCGACGAGATTGACGTCGGCCCGGTGCAGGGCGACGTACTCGGCGAACGACCCCCAGCCGGTGAATCCCGGCTGCTCCTGGCGTTCGCACACCTGCTGATCGCCCGCCGCGCAGGCCGCGCAGCGCCCGCAGGCGCAGACGAAGGGCACGGTGACCCGGTCCCCGACGCGCCAGGTGACGACCTCAGGGCCCACCTCCTCGACCACGCCCGCCAGTTCGTGCCCCGGGACGTGCGGCAGGGCGATGCCGTCGTCGTGGCCCATCCAGCCGTGCCAGTCGCTGCGGCACAGGCCCGTCGCCGCCACCCGCACCACCACCCCGGCGGGGGACGGCACCGGATCGGGCACCTCCCGTATCCCGGGCACCGCCCCGAACTCCTCGACCACCACTGCCCGCACCGGCCTCACTCCTTCGCTCCTCGCCGCACCCGCACCCGCCCACCGGCCCCCGGAGGAAGGCCGCCGAACGGTGCGGCGATGGTCACACAGCCGCCGCGCCCGGCGCGCGGCGCGTCCGCCTCGTTCGCCTCCCGTTCGTTCCCGGCGGCACGGCGATCGCCGCGTCCGTGGTAGTGACACGCGGACACGGCGTTGGTTGGATGGGCAGCCGCTTTCCGGTACAGACGGTCGGTCGAACATTGGAGCGTTGCCCGTGCGGATCTCGCGACGTGCCCTGCTGACGGCGTTCCCCGCGGCCGGTCTGGTGGCCGGGACGGCCTCGTCCCCCGCGTGGGCCGCGGCGCGGCCGGGCGGCGCGCCCGCCGGGGCCGCGGCCCCGGCGGGGACGGCCGAGGACCGCGCCCTCCTGATCGCCAACACCACCGCGATCTTCGCGGGCACCGCCGACTCCAACGCCCGCCCCGAGGTCGCCGCCAAGCTGGCGTCCATCGAGGCGACCGCCGTGACCCGGCTCGCCGCGATGGACGGCGCCGGGCCCGGGGAGCTGTTCCGGGATCTCCCCCTCGGCACCAGCGACGGCAACCTCAACGCGTCGTTCCAGTACCTCTACGAGATCGCCCTCGCGACGTGCGTGCCCGGCGACACGCCGTCCCGCCTCCGCGGCGACGCGGCCGTCCGGCGCCGGGTCATCGACGGCCTGCGCCACCTCCACGACACCTACTACGGCGACCAGGCGCGCGGCTACTACGGCAACTGGTTCAACTGGGAGATCGGCATCTCCGCCCATGTGAGCAAGACGCTCCTCCTGCTCAGGGACGATCTCGCCGCCCACGCCCCCGATCTCACCGCCGCGTACGCCGCCTCGATGGACGCCTACCTGCGCAACGGGAAGGACGGCGACGTCGACCTCGGCTCGCGCTTCCACACCGGCGCCAACCTCGCCGACATCACCACGAACCGGATCCTCCAGGGCGCCGTCCTGGACGACGACGCCCGCGTCACCAAGGCCGTCGCCGACCAGCTCACCGTCTACGCGACGGTCGACCCGTACGACCTGCGGCACGGCGTCACGGACGGCTTCTACGCGGACGGTTCGTTCATCCAGCACGCCTCCGTCGCCTACACCGGCTCCTACGGAACGGCCCTGCTCAGCCGGGTCGTTCAGACCATCAAGGTCCTCGAAGGCACCGGCTACCTCGCCGGCGCCGGGCTCCCCGCCGCCGGGCTCGTCGGCGTCGTCCACGGCTGGGTGGCCGACGGCTTCGCCCCGGTCGTCTTCGAGGGCTGGATGATGGAGATCGTCCGCGGGCGCGCGGTCTCCCGGACCACCACCGGGTACGCCGCCGTCGCCACGGTCGTCGAGGCCGTCACCGACCTCTCGGGCCACGCGACCGGCGCGGACGCCACGGCACTGGAGGGCTACCTCAAGTACGTGCGGGAGACCTCGCCCGTCGCCCCCGACCCCTCGGCCTTCGTCTCCCCGGTGACCACGGCCCGTTACGCCGACATCCTCGCCTCCTCGCCCGCCCCGGCCGCCGACCTCAACCCCCCGGAGCGGCACGCCGCGTTCAACGCGATGGACAAGACCGTCCACCGGCGCCCCGGCTACGCCTTCGCCGTCGCCCGGAGTTCTACGCGGATCAGCAAGTACGAGTACATGAACGGCGAGAACCTGAGGCCGTGGTTCCAGGGCGACGGCGCCCACTACCTCTACCTCGCCGGGGAGGACCAGACCCAGGTCTTCGGCGTCGACTACTACACGACCGTCTCTCCCTACCGCCTCGCCGGGGTCACCACCGCCGCCGAGAACCGCCTGACCGTCCCCGAGCTGTACGGCGGCTTCTGGTACGACAACCCGGAGGCCGGGTTCACCTCGTCCTCCGAGTCGCAGAACACCTATGTCTACTTCCCCCGCGGCACCCACGCCTTCTCCGGCGGCGCGAGCCTCGGCGCGTACGGCGCGGCCGGGCTCGTCCAGTCCGACGACGCCGCGTACGCCGCCCGGCGGGCGGGCGGGCTGCCGGGCGACTTCGTGGCCTACCGCAACGCCGGGGTGACGAAGTCGTGGTTCATGTTCGACGAGGAGATCGTGCTGCTGGCGGCGGGCGTGGGCGACGCCGAGGGGCGGGCCGTGACCTCCACCCTCGACACCCGGATCGCCGACCCGGCCGACGGCGTCGAGCTCACCGGCGAACTCCGCGACGGCACCGCCTGGTCCGGCACCGGCACCGCCCCGCTCGCGTGGCTCCGTTACGCCAACACCGCCCGCTCCACCGCCATCGGGTACGTCTTCCTGGACGGCCACCACCCCACCGTCGCGCTCGACACGGTCACCGAGAGCCGCCGCGCCGTCCGCGCGGCCAACCCCGACACGGCGGTGACCAAGCAGGTCTTCTCCCTGGCCGTCGAACGGGCCGAGGGCGCCCGGCGCTCGTCGCTGGCCTGCGCGCTGGTCCCGAACGCCTCCGAGCGCCGCCTGGCCTCGTACGGGTCGTCGGGGGAGTCCGCGTCGTCCGGGTCCCCCACCGGGGGGCCGTTGTCCGTCCTGGTCAACACGGTCCGGGCCCAGGCGGTGCGCCACGCCGGCCTCGGCATCGTCGCGGTCAACACCTTCGCGCCGGGGCGGCACCGGGCCGGACCGCTCCTGGTCGAGGGCCCCGCGTCGGTGATCCTGCGGGAGGCGCGCGACGGCACGGTCGCGATCGCGGTGGCCGACCCCACCACGGAACGGGACACCGTCACCGTCACGATCCGCGGCAGGAGGCTGCGGGCGCTCGCCGCCGACGGGGGGGTCCGCGTCGGCCGGGGGCTCGGCGGCACCCGCGTCGAGGTCACCACCCGCCACACCCACGGCCGCAGCCTCACCGCGACGCTGCGGTAGCGGCGCGCGCCACGTGCCGGGCAGCGCCCGGCCTTCTCGATTGGTTCGCCAACTCTTCACCTCTGCAACGGAGATGGGTGCGGGACCAGCGGCTAGCCTCTCGCCTCGGAGGCAACCCACCAGGACCACCGGCCCGCGCCGTGGTCGATCAGGAGGACCACCGTGAGCCTCGGAATGTCACCCACCCCCACACGACGAAGGCGGCTCGGGCGGATATCGTTCGTCGGCTTCGCCTGCGCGGTCGCGCTGGTCTTCGTCTTCCCCGGCACCGCCCTCGCGGACCCGCCCGGGGCCCTCCCCGCCAACGCGAGCGGCCTGGAGCAGACGTTCCAGCCCGCCTACGACTACGACACGGACGGCTGCTACCCCACTCCGGCCATCGGCGCCGACGGGGCGATCGCCCCCGGCCTCGCCCTCGGCGGCGACGTCAACGGCCAGTGCCGCGACGCCTCCGACCTCGACAACACCAACGGGTACGCGCGCTCGAAGTGCAACAACGGCTGGTGCGCGATCCTGTACGGCCTCTACTTCGAGAAGGATCAGGTCACCCTGGGCCCCGGCGCCATCGGCCACCGGCACGACTGGGAACACGTCGTGGTGTGGGTGCAGAACGACCAGGTCCAGTACGTGGCGACCTCCGCCCACGGCTCGTTCTCCGTCGCGCCCGCCTCCGCGGTTCAGTTCGACGGGACCCACCCCAAGGTCGTCTACCACAAGGACGGACTGGGCTCGCACGCCTTCCGCCTCGCCAACTCCGGCGACGAGCCGCCGGAGAACCACCACGGCGGATGGCAGTTCCCCCGCCTCGTGGGCTGGGAGGGCTACCCGTCCGACTACCGCGACAGGCTCAGCCAGGCCGACTTCGGCAGCGCCGTCTTCGGCCTGAAGGACGGCAACTTCGGCAACCACCTGGCCGGGGCCATGCCGTCCGGCATCCCGTTCGACCCCCACGCCTGACCGCCCGCGGCGCGGAGTTCATCAGACATCCCCGAACTCCGCGCCGTTCTCCCCGACTACCTCACTCCGCGCACTCCGGCGGACACGTTGCGCGCCGTATCCTTCCCCGGACGACGAACGGGGGACAGTCAATGGAGACGTCCACGGCCCGCCCACACCGGGGTGCCAGGACCGAACGACCGCACGGCCCGGGGAGGGCACTCCTTCCCACGCTGGCGGTGGCCGGCGCGGCGCCGGCGCTGTGGCTGGCGGCCGACGAGTGGGGCTGGCTCATCGCGGGCCCGCTCGCCGCCGCCGCGCTGGCCGCACTGACCTGGCTGCTGTTCGGGCTGTTACGGGTCGCCCCGGTCCCCGCGGTGGTCCTGCTGGTCCTCGCCGGCTGGCTGACCGGCGCCACGGGCGGCGCGGCCTGGACGGACCTGACGAAGGAGCGGCGCGGGGAACGGGTCGAGGCCGTGGTCATGGCGGAGCGCGACCGGGGACCCGAGGATCCCGGCACCGCGTACTCGCTCCACCGCTCCGACGGGATGGGCGTGATCGCGGGCGGCGAACTCGCCCCGCGCGACCGGACGTTCAACGTGCTCGACCGCGTCACCGTGCTGGAGGACCCGGACGGCTCCTTCCCCCCGACGCTGCCGGAGGAGCTCGACACCACGCGCCAGTCCGCCCTCTGGGCCTCGGGCACCGCGGCCCTGTGGGCCCTCCTCTCCTGGAAACGCCTCCACCCCCTCCGCACCCTCCGCACCCCCCGCGCCTGACGGGCGGCGCCCCCGGCCGGTGGCCGGGGGCGTTGTCGCTCGGGTTCGGTCAGGGGGTCGGGAGTTCCGTGAGGAAGGTGAGCAGGATGTCCGCGGTCTCCTTGGGGCGTTCGGTGGCGATCAGGTGGCCGGTGCCGGGCAGCCGCACCGGGCGGGCGCGGGGCAGCTCCGCGGCCAGGCGGCCGGCGATCTCCACGAAGTCGGGGACGTCGTCGCTCCCGACCGCCACCAGGGCGGGGACGTCGATCTCACCGAGCACCTCGACGAGATCGGGCCTCGCGATCTCCTCCCAGGTGTCGGTGAGGTGCTGGTGCTCCAGGGAGACGCGGAGCCCCTCCCGCACCGACGCGGCGTGGCCGCGCAGCCGTTCGTCCCAGGCGCGGGAGGGGCCGCGCACCCACATGTCCAGGTTGAGCCGCACCGCGGCGTCGAGGTCACCGGCGTTCAACGCGGCGTCCTCGGCCTCGGCATAGGCCCGCATCGCCGGGGACCGGTCGTGCCGGGGGAGCGGGGAGGCGAACAGCGCCAGGCCGGCGACGCGGCCGGGGTGCGACGCGGCGAACTCCAGCGCCACCCGGGCGCCGAGCGAGGCGCCCACCAGCACGGCGCGTTCCACCTCCAGCGCGTCCAGGAGGGACAGCAGGTCGTCCGCGTGCGTGAACGGGGCGGCGGGCGGCGACGAGGCGCCGAACCCCCGCAGGTCGTAGCGGACGACGCGGCGGCTCTCGGCCAGTGCCGGAACGACCCCGTCCCACAGGGCCTTGTCCGTCACCCCCGCGTGGAGCAGGACGACGACCGGGTCACCGGCGCCGTCCGACTCGACGAGGAGCCGGCCGCCGGGAATGTCGACAGGTTGGATGGTCATGGCTTCTGCACACTCCGGTGAGAGCGCCCATCCGCCCCGGGGTCAGACGTGGTCCGCGCCCCGGGAGGGGACAAACGCGGTGATCGTGCGGAACATGGGCTTCTCCCTCCTTTCGCTGTGATGGCCCCGGCCCTGGTGGCGGGGTCCCCGGTGAGGTGTATCCGGCCGCGGGCCGTGACCGCAAACGGTTTTCCGCGACCGCCCCGCCGATCCGCCCCGCCACCCCTCCCGTGCGCGGCTGTCGGGGGGCACCCTCCCTTTCCCCGACGCGTGTCTGATGACGCTGCGTCGCCCGCGGTGGGACCGTTCGAGACGCGACGCCGTTCCGGGGCGTCGGGACGGAGGATCCGCATGCGTTACCCCCTCGACCCCGAACTGGCCGCCGCCGTGGCCATGATGGCCGAGGTCGACATCAGTGACGTGGCCGCCGCCCGCGCGGCCCAGGCCGCCGAGCTGGCCGCGGCCCGCGCCGGGGAGGACGACCCCGGCGTCGAGCTGTGGGGGACGCGGGTGCCCGGCCCCGAGGGCGTGCCGAAGGTCCCGGTGCGCATCCACCGCCCGCTGAACGAGCCGGGCCCGCTGCCCGCCGTCCTCAGCCTCCACGGCGGCGGCTTCGTCCTCGGATCGCCCGACGTCGACCACGACACCAATGTGCTGCTGTGCAGGCGACTGCCCGCCGTGGTCGTCGCGGTCGACTACCGCCTCGCCCCGGAACACCCCTTCCCCGCCGCCCTCGACGACTGCTACGCCGTCCTGAGCTGGCTGGCCGAGAACGCGCGCGAACTCGGCGTCGACCCGGAACGGATCGCGCTGTGGGGCGACAGCGCGGGCGGCGGCCTCGCCGCCGGGACCGCCCTGCTCGCCCGCGACCTGGGCGGGCCCGCGATCCGCCACCAGCACCTGCACAGCCCGGCGCTCGACGACCGGCTGGCCACCGTCAGCGCGCGGCAGTTCACCGACACCCCGGTGTGGAACCGGCGCAACGCCCGGCTCAGCTGGGACGCGTACCTGGGGCCGGGGGCGCCGGGCTCACCCGGGATCTCCCCCTACGCCGCCCCGGCCCGCGCCACCGACCTGGCCGGACTGCCGCCCGCCTCACTGACGGTCATGGAGTTCGACCCGCTGCGCGACGAGGCGCTGGCCTACGCCGAGGCGCTGCGGAACGCCGGAGTCCCCGCCGCGGTGCGGCTCTACCGCGGCACCTTCCACGGAGCCACGGTCGTGGCCCACTCCGGCGTCGCCCAGCGGGTGACCGCCGACACCCTGGACGCGCTCGGGAAGGGACTGCTCGGTTGACCTCGCCACGGGCGCCTCCCGGGCGGCGTTCACCACCCGCGTTCCGAACCCCCCGACACCATCCAGAAGGGGCACCAGGACATGTCCACCAGAGCCGCGTCACCTCCACCCACCCGCCGGCTGCGCGCCCTGTGCGCCGCGCTGCTCGGCGCCGTCCTCCCGCTGCTCACGGCGATGGTCGTCGCCGCGCCCCCCGCCTCGGCGGCGGCCCTCACCGAGGTGACCGCCTTCGGCAGCAACCCGAGCGGTCTCCGGATGCACCTGTACGTTCCCGACACCGTCCGGCAGCAGCCGCCCGTGCTGGTGGCGGTGCACTACTGCACCGGCTCGGGACCGGCCTTCCACTCGGGCACCGAGTTCGCCCGCCTGGCCGACCAGCACGGCTTCATCGTGATCTACCCCTCGGCCACCCGCAGCGGGCAGTGCTTCGACGTCTCCTCCCCGCAGGCGCTGCGCCGCGGCGGGGGCAGCGACCCCGTGGGCATCCGCTCGATGGTGTCCTACGTCGAGAACACCCACGGCGCCGACCCGGACCGGATCTTCGTCACCGGCGCCTCCTCGGGCGGGATGATGACCAACGTCCTGCTGGGCAACTACCCCGACGTGTTCGCGGCGGGTTCCGCCTACATGGGCGTCCCGTTCGCCTGCTTCGCGACCACCGACGGGTCGGGCTGGAACTCGGCCTGCGCCAACGGCCAGATCAGCCGCACCCCGCAGGAGTGGGGGAACCTCGTCCGCGGCTCCTACCCCGGATACAACGGCGCCAGGCCGCGCATGCAGATCTGGCACGGCACCGAGGACACCACGCTGCGCTACCCGAACTTCGGTGAACAGATCAAGCAGTGGACCAACGTGCACGGCGTGAGCCAGACCCCGTCCTTCACGGACACCCCCCAGGCGTCCTGGACCCGCACCCGCTACGGCGGCACCGGCGAGCAGGCGCCCGTCGAGGCGATCAGCCTCCAGGGCGTCGGCCACTCGCTGCCGATGGGCGGGCAGGCGGCCATGACCATCGCGTACTTCGGCCTCGACGAGCCGGGCGGCGACCCGGACCCGGACCCGGACCCGGATCCCGACCCCGACCCGGGCACCGGGGTCTGCGAGGTGGCGGTGACCACCAACGCGTGGAACACCGGGCTGACCGCCTCGCTCACCCTCACCAACACCGGCACCACGGCGGTCGGCGGCTGGACGCTGGGCTTCACCCTCCCGCCCGGCCAGGCCATCACCTCGGGCTGGAACGCGAGTTACAGCCCCTCCAGCGGCGCGGTCACCGCCCGCAACGCCGCGCACAACGGCACCATCGCCCCCGGCGCGAGCGTGAGCATCGGCTACCAGGCCACCCACACCGGCGACACCGGGAACCCCACCGCGTTCGCCCTGAACGGCGCCACCTGCTCCTGAGCCGCCAC
>NZ_LAVK01000190.1 GCF_001083795.1 Streptomyces sp. SBT349 | reverse complement strand
CCCGAGGTTCCCCCCGTACCTCAGGAAGCCCCCGGCGCGGGCGGGACTAGGGGGAAATGCTGCCCCGCCCGCGCCGGGGGCTTCCTGAGGTACGGGGGGAACCTCGGGAGTGCCCCGTAGGCCGGTGACCAGTCGGCCTGTTCCTTACTGCGCCGTAGCCTCGATTTCTGTTACACGCGTGGGGCGTGCGCCGGGCTCGTTCTGCTTCGTGGCCGTCGCGCCGCGCTCCTCTCCGTGCTCCACCATCTCGGCGAGGCGGCGCAGGCCGCGGTGGTTCGCTGTCCGGACCGCGCCGGGGCGGCAGCCGAGAAGCAGCGCCGCCCGCTTGGCGTCGAGCCCGAACAGCGTGCGTAAGACCACGGCCCCCGCCTGCTCCGCCGGCAGCTCCGCGACCAGCTCGAACGCCTTCGAGGTGGCGAGCGCGGCGATGGCCTCCTCGGCCGTGTCGGCGGACGAGGGCAGGTCGGCGAGCGCGTTCTCGTCGGCGCGCAGCTCCTGCGGTCGCCGGCCGCGCGCCCTGAGGTGATCCAGTGCGCGGTTGCGCGCGATGCGCGCCGTCCAGCCCCGGAAGCGGTCCGCGTCTCCGCTGAATCTCGACAGATCCCGCGATATGTGCAGCCACGCCTCGGCCGTGACGTCCTCCGCGTCGGGCTCGGCGACGATGGTGCGCACGTATCCCAGCAGGCGCGGGTGCACCGCGCGGAAGACCGCGTGGAAGGCGGTCTCGTCCCCCCCCTGGGCCGCATGTACCGCCGCGGTCAGGTCGATGTCTGCCCCCTGCACTCCCCGGCCCCCTTTTGCGGCACTGCACCGCAGTCTTCTCCCGAGCTGGTGACGGTACGTCTGGTGACCGCCGGTCTCGAATGACGGTGAGTCTCGAATGACGGTGGGACTCTAGTGACTGTGAGTCTCTCAGAACGCTACGCGTCCTCGACGGCTGAGTCCATGGCGCATTCAGCCGTATCCGCTCGGTAACAGAAAGGCGTGGTCGGACGCTGAAGAGGATACGGACCCGAGCCCCTTGGGGCTCGGGTCCGGCGGCAGCCGGGGTCTCTCCTGTGGGGGGTGGCGGCCCCGGCTGTGCCGCGTCGTTCCCGCGGCCCGCCCCCGCGGGGGCGGGCCGGCGGGCCTCAGGCCTCGACGCGGTCGGCGAGCTGAGTGAACTCGGCCCAGGTCAGCGATGGTTCCGCCGGGTCCCACAGCTTTTGCGCGACCGCGCGGAGCGGGAGCCGGATGCCGGCCGCCACCTCGTCCTGGGTCTGGGCGTCGGCAAGATCACACCAGACCGCGAACCGGCCTCCCGGCACATGGTCGGCGCCGGCGAAGCGGTCGGGAACGGGCGTGGTGCCCCGCAGGACGTCCGGCGTCCACTCGTCATAGATCCGCTCGCCGGTCGGATACGTGAACTCGTTCGGCTGGCCGAGCACGTAGTACAGGTACTCGGAGTTGAAGTTGATCAGCCGGAAGCCCTCGTCCAGGTACTCGACGGGCGGCCTGGCGCCCGCCTCGCGCCCGGTCCAGTAGGCCACCTGCCGGTCCTCGTCGGGGCGGACGACCCCGCCGCTGTGCATGCCGTCGTTCCACACCTGCGGCGTCTTGTCCTGCTTCCTGGCGGCCTCGGCCCGGTCGTTGAGCCATCCGGTGGCCAGGTCCCGCACGCCGGCGTCCCGGCCGAAGCGCTCACGCGCCGCCTCGGCGAGGCCCGGGTAGGTGGCCTCGGGGTCGGAGCTGAGCAGCGCGGTGTACTCGTCGCCGCCCAGGTGCAGATAGCGGCCGGGGAAGAGGTCGGCGTACTCGCGCAGCAGCTCGTCGATGAGCCTGCCCGCGTCGGGGTCGGCGATGTTGATGGCGCCCTCGGCCACGCTGCCGTCCTGGCGGCGCAGCTGGAGGTCGGGGTGGGCGGCCAGCACGGCGCCCAGGTGTCCCGGCGAGTCGATCTCGGGGATGACCTCGATGTGCAGCGACTCGGCCAGGTCGATGATGTCGCGGATCTCACGCTTGGTCAGGTGGTCCTCGGAGACCACCTCGGGGTGCGACTCGCTCTCGATCCTGAAGCCCTGGTCGTCGCTGAGGTGCAGCTGGAGCTGGTTCAGCTTGAGGTCGGCCATCTCGTGGAGCCGGTCCTCGATCCAGTCCGCGGAGAACGGCTTGCGCGCGATGTCGATCATCAGGCCGCGCTGCGGGCGGTCGGGGCGGTCGGTGACGGTGCCCTGGGGGGTGCCGCCGGCCGCGTTCACGTTCTGCACGAGGGTGCGGGTGCCGTAGAAGACCCCGGCCTCGGTGGAGCCGGTGATCCTGACCCTGCTGTCCTCGGTGACCAGGCGGTAGCCCTCGCGCCCGGTGTCGGCGTCCTCGTCGAGGGAGAGCACCACGTCGCCGTCCCGCGCGCCCCCGTCGGCCCGCTCGGCGTCGAGGTCGGCGGCGAGCCGGTCGGCCTCGTCGTCCAGGGGCCCGTCCTCGTCCGCCACCACGCGGGTTCCTTCCGCCGGGGCCCAGCCGGGGCCCGAGGCGGAGTCGAAGGACCGGACGGAGGGGATCGTCTCGGGTGGCCCGTCGGGACCGTCGGGCAGCGGGGACGGGGAGTCCTGGGCCACGTGCTGCCTGATCGTTCCGGGGGCGTCCCCGGCCGGTGTGTCGTTCCCCCGCTGAGCCACGGTGACCAGCGCGCCGGTGGCGATGACCAGCGCAGCCGCGACCAGTGCGAATATTCGCCAGTGCGCATGCCGCATACGTTCGACGGTAGCCGTTGACCGGGACTCGGCAACCGGGTGAGCGGTCCGCGGCCACCTCGCCCACCGGCGCGCCGCCGCGCGCGGCCACGTCCGGTCCGGCCCCTCCCCTGGCCGGACGGGGCCCCTCGCGCCGATACGATGACCGCGGCCGGTGAACCGTACCGGCCGGGCCACCGGCCCTGAGAGTGAGTCGTGAAGGGTTCTTCCGTGCCGGCAGGAACGATGTACCGCGGCCGGGAAGGCATGTGGTCATGGGTGGCACACCGCGTCACCGGTGTCCTCATCTTCTTCTTCCTGTTCGTCCATGTGCTGGACACCGCCCTCGTCCGCGTCTCGCCCGAGGCGTACGACACGACGATCGAGGTCTACAAGACGCCCGTGGTGGCCGTGATGGAGTACGGACTGGTCGCCGCGGTGCTGTTCCACGCGCTCAACGGGCTCCGGGTCGTCGCCGTCGACTTCTGGGCCAACGGCGCGCGCTACCAGCGCCCGATGCTGTGGACCGTGGTGGGCGCGTGGGCCGTGCTGATGGCGGGCGCCGCCTATCCGGTGCTCGGGCACGCGTTCCGTGAGCTGTTCGGGAGCTGATGACCATGCCAGTCGAGTCCGCCGGGATCACTGCCGTCTCCGAGATCGACGCCGACGGCGTGCTGGGCTCCGGGCGCTACGGCCCCGGCAACCCCGCGCCCGTCATCGAGCCGCCGCGCGCCCGCACGCGCCGCACGCCGCGCACCACCAGGACCAACTTCGAGCTGTACGGCTGGCTCTTCATGCGGGTCTCCGGGATCCTCCTGGTCATCCTGGTGGTCACCCACCTGATGATCCAGCTGGTGCTGGACGGCGGCGTGAGCAAGGTCAGCTTCGCGTTCGTCGCGGGCCGCTGGGCCTCGCCCTTCTGGCAGGTCTGGGACCTGCTCATGCTCTGGCTCGCGATGCTGCACGGCGGCAACGGCCTGCGGACGATCATCAACGACTACGCCCAGCGCGACGCCACGCGCTTCTGGCTGAAGATGCTGCTGTACACGGCCACGGTCTTCACCGTGCTGCTGGGCACCCTGGTGATCTTCACCTTCGATCCGAACATCACCTGATCCACCCGGGGCCCCACGAGAGCGGTTTGACGAGAGCCATGCAGATCCACACGTACGACACCGTCATCGTCGGCGCCGGTGGCGCGGGCATGCGCGCGGCCATCGAGGCCACCAAGCGCGGCCGCACCGCGGTCCTGACCAAGCTCTACCCCACCCGTTCGCACACCGGCGCGGCGCAGGGCGGCATGGCCGCGGCCCTGGCGAACGTCGAGGACGACAACTGGGAGTGGCACACCTTCGACACCGTCAAGGGCGGCGACTACCTGGTCGACCAGGACGCCGCCGAGATCCTGGCGAAGGAGGCCATCGACTCGGTCCTCGACCTGGAGAAGATGGGCCTGCCGTTCAACAGGACGCCCGACGGCCGGATCGACCAGCGCCGCTTCGGCGGCCACAGCCGCAACCACGGCGAGGCGCCCGTGCGGCGCTCGTGCTACGCGGCGGACCGCACCGGCCACATGATCCTCCAGACGCTCTACCAGAACTGCGTGAAGGAGGGCGTGGAGTTCTACAACGAGTTCTACGTCCTGGACCTGCTGCTCACCGAGGTGGGCGGGGTGCGCACGACGGCCGGCGTGGTGGCGTACGAGCTGGCGACCGGGGAGCTGCACGTCTTCCAGGCCAAGGCCGTGGTCTTCGCCTCGGGCGGCAACGGCAAGTTCTACAAGGTCACCTCGAACGCGCACACCCTCACCGGCGACGGCCAGGCGGCGGCGTTCCGGCGCGGACTGCCGCTGGAGGACATGGAGTTCTTCCAGTTCCACCCGACCGGCATCTGGAAGATGGGCATCCTGCTCACCGAGGGCGCCCGCGGCGAGGGCGGCATCCTGCGGAACAAGGACGGCGAGCGCTTCATGGAGAAGTACGCGCCGGTGATGAAGGACCTCGCCTCGCGGGACGTGGTCTCGCGCTCCATCTACACCGAGATCCGCGAGGGCCGCGGCTGCGGCCCCGACGGCGACCACGTCTATCTGGACCTGACGCACCTGCCGCCCGAGCAGCTGGACGCCAAGCTGCCGGACATCACCGAGTTCGCCAGGACCTATCTGGGCATCGAGCCGTACACCGACCCGATCCCGATCCAGCCGACCGCCCACTACGCGATGGGCGGCATCCCGACGAACGTCCGCGGCGAGGTGCTGAGCAACAACACCGACGTCGTGCCGGGCCTGTACGCGGCCGGGGAGGTCGCCTGCGTCTCGGTGCACGGCGCCAACCGCCTGGGCACCAACTCCCTGCTCGACATCAACGTGTTCGGCCGCCGCGCCGGGCTGGCCGCCGCCGCGTACGCGGCGGGCGCGGACCTGGTGGAGCTGCCCGCCGACCCGGCGCGCTCCGTCGCCGAGGAGGTCGAACGGATGCGGACCGCGACGGGCCCCGAGCGGGTGCCGGAGATCCGCAAGGCGCTCCAGGACACCATGGACAGGAACGCGATGGTCTTCCGCACCGAGCAGACGCTCAAGGAGGCGCTGGAGGACGTCACGGCGCTGCGCAAGCGGTTCCGGAACGTGTCGGTCCAGGACAAGGGCCGGCGGTTCAACACCGACCTGCTGGAGGCCCTCGAACTGGGGAACCTGCTGGAGCTGGCCGAGGTGCTCGTGGTCTCGGCGCTGGCCCGCAAGGAGTCCCGGGGCGGCCACTACCGCGAGGACCACCCGCACCGCGACGACGTCAACTTCATGCGGCACACCATGGCCTATCGCGAAGTGGACTCCGAAGGAAACGAAACGATCCGGCTCGACTACAAGCCGGTCGTGCAGACCCGCTACCAGCCGACGGAGCGTACGTACTGATGGCCACCCCCACGCTGGAGAAGCCCGAGCCCGGATCAGGTCCCGGTGCCGAGCCCACCGACCACCTGGTGACGGTGACGTTCCGGATCCGCCGGTTCAACCCGGAGTCCTCCGAGCACGCGTTCTGGCAGGACTTCACGCTGCGGATCGACCCCAAGGAGCGGGTGCTCGACGCCCTGCACCAGATCAAGTGGGAGGAGGACGGCACCCTCACGTTCCGCCGCTCCTGCGCGCACGGCATCTGCGGCTCGGACGCGGTGCGGATCAACGGCAGGAACCGGCTGGCCTGCAAGACCCTGATCAAGGACGTCGCCGACCTCGGCGGCGGCCCCAAGGCCAAGCCGGTGGTCATCGAGGCGATCAAGGGCATGACGGTCCTCAAGGACCTGATCGTGGACATGGAGCCGTTCTTCCAGGCCTACCGGGACGTGATGCCCTTCCTGGTCACCACGGGGAACGAGCCGACGCGCGAGCGCCGCCAGTCCGCGGCGGAACGGGAGCGTTTCGACGACACCACCAAGTGCATCCTGTGCGCGGCGTGCACGTCGGCCTGCCCGGTCTTCTGGAACGACGGCCAGTACTTCGGCCCCGCGGCGATCGTGAACGCGCACCGCTTCATCTTCGACTCCCGCGACGAGGGCGGTGAGCAGCGCCTGGAGATCCTGAACGACCGCGACGGCGTCTGGCGCTGCCGCACGATCTTCAACTGCACCGACGCCTGCCCCCGCGGCATCGAGGTGACCAAGGCCATCCAGGAGGTCAAGCAGGCCCTGATCACCCGGCGCTTCTGACGGGCGTCGCGCCGGGCCCCGCGGGTGGCGGCCCGGCGCGCCGGGGAGGCGTCAGCCGATCCGGTAGACCGCCGTGGTGCCGCTGGACTCGTGGCCGACCACCAGCAGCGGGTGGCCGTTGGGGCTGTCGTCCGCCGGGATGAACGTCAGGCCCTCCGGGCCGAGGTCGCCCGCCGTCCCCGCCTCGGGGTCACCGGTGAAGTCGCGGGAGTTGACGTAGCCCGCGAGCTCGGGGTGGCGGGGGTCGGAGAGGTCGTAGGCCACCACGCCGCCCACGCGTTCGAGACCGGCGAACGCGTACTCCGTGCCGCCGACGCGGCCGACCGTGACGCCCTCGGGCTCGGGGCCCTTGGCGTCGCTGCGCGAGTCGGGCGCGTTCTCCGTGTTGTCGGTGTTGAAGTCGTCCGGGTGGCGCTCGGCGACGAGGCGTTCGAGGTCGTCGCCCGAGTCCCACACCACCCGGCCGCGCGGGTCGAGGACCGAGAGCGACCGGCCGCCGAGCGCGTGGAGTTCGGTGACGCGGCCCTGGCGGTCGCGCGGCGAGGTGGCGCTGATCGTCAGGCGGCCCAGCGCCTCGGGCCGCTGGAGCTCGGCGGCGTCGGGGAAGGCGCGCGGGGAGAGGGTGACGTCCTCGACGCGCTCCTCCTCGGCGTAGCAGTCCCACTCGCGGGCGTCGCCCTCGTTGGCCGTGATCAGGTAGTCGCCCCTGGCGAACGAGGCGATGCCGTCCGGCTCGTAGAGGCCGCGCACCGGCCAGCGGCCTATCGCCGCGCCGCCGTCCTCGTCGGAGGGGTCGAGCCCGGCGCCGCGCCTGCCGTGGTCCTTGGTGCCCAGCGGCTCGACGCGGGTGACGCGCGCCCGGGCCAGGTCGACCACGGCGATCGCGTTGTTCTCCTGGAGGGTCACATAGGCGGTGCGGCCGTCGGCGGAGACCGCGGGGTACTCGGGCTCGAAGTCCTGGGCGGCGGAGGCACCGGGCCCGTAGATGCGGACGCCCTGGCGGCGCAGCCGGTCCTCCGAGCCGTTCCAGGCGCGGAAGTCGGCGGTGCGCACGCTGTCGACGCGGCCCTCGTGCAGGGTGATCACCGAGATCGTGCCCTGCGGGTCGACGCCGTCCTCCTCGCAGTAGGAGGCGGGCTCCCCCTCGTTGGCGACGACCAGGCGGCGCCCGTCCGGGGAGAAGGCGACGGCGTCGGGGAGCGCGCCCACGGTGACCGACTCGATCGGCGCGCCGTCGGCGGCGTCGAAGAACGAGACCGTGCCGGGGCGCACCTTGTCGGACGCCTCCTGGGCGACGGCGACCAGGCCGTCGTGGACGGCGACGCTGTTGGCTCCCGGGGTGGCCAGCTCCGCCACCTTCACCGGCTTCGCCGGGTCCGAGATGTCCAGGACGTCGACGGTGCCGCGCTCGGCGTTGACGGTGAACACCCGCCGGGTGGCGGCGTCATAGGCGGTGATCTCGGCCGCGCCCTCGTCGAACGCGCCGGACTCGTACCGGCCCAGGAGGGTCAGCTCCAGTTCACCGCCGGGCCGCGCGTCCTGGGCGGCGGCGGGCGCCAGGGCGGTGGCACCGAGCAGGGCGGCGGCGCCGAACAGGGCGCATCTTCGGTATTTCATGCGCCGGATGCTCGCCCGCCCTCACGCCACCCCGGTGAACTCCGGGGGGAGCGCGGGTGAACGTCGTCCGCCCCACCGGAGGGCGCCGCTCAGCGCGCGTCGCGCAGGACCATGGTCACGAAGCCGAGCGTGCCGCGATAGCCGTGGAGCCAGGCGGCGCGGTGGGCGGCGGCGGTCTCCCTGGCCTCGCCCGCGTGCGGGTGGTCCGGGTGGTCGAGGGCCCAGCGGGCGAGCGACCCCGTCCAGCACCACTCGTACTCGTCCCACTCGTCCCGGGTCGAGGTGTGGGCGTAGACCGGCTCCCAGTCGGCCGCGGTGACGCGGTCCACGGTGGTGCCCAGGTCGGTGTAGTCGCCCGGGACCGCGCCCAGCGCGTCCAGCACGTCGGGCCCCGGCTCGCGCTCCCAGAAGCCCTCCCCCACCACCACGCAACCGCCGGGCGCCAGTTGGCGGCTGGCGGCGGCCAGCGTGGAGAGGAGCCCGCCGAAGGCGTGCGTGGCCCCCACGCACAGGACCACGTCGAACGGCTCCTCCGGCTCCTCGGCGGCGAAGCGCGCCGCGTCCGCCTCGTGCAGCGTGAGGCGGTCGGCCACGCCGAGGCGGCTCGCCTCGGCCCTGGCCCACTCCAGCGAGTCGGCCGCGGTGTCCACTCCCACGGCGAAGGAGCCCTCCCAGCCGGTCAGGGCGGTGAGCGGCCACATCGCCTGGCCGCAGCCGAGGTCCAGGAGGCGCTTCCCGCCCCCGGAGTGGTTCATCGCGGCGGCGAGCACGGCCCGGAAGGAGTCGCCGTGCAGCGGGGCGGCGATCGGATGGTCGGCATGGGTGATCAGGTGGCGGGAGTAACGTCGCATCGTTCCGTAGCCTTCCACAGCCGACGCCGAACCGACCATGGGTTTTTCCCCCGGGGAGTGCGAAGCTTCCCTTATGAGCACTCTTGTCGCACGGCTGCGCGAGGGGCTGCCCGCGGAGGCGGTCCTGACCGACAGCGATGTCACCGCGTCCTATGCCCACGACATGGCGAGCTTCTGTCCCGCGGGCACACCCGCGGCCGTCGTCCTGCCCCGCACGGTCGACCAGGTGCGCCATGTGATGCGTACCGCGAGCGAGTTGCGGGTCCCCGTGGTCCCGCAGGGCGCCAGAACGGGCCTGTCGGGCGGGGCCAACGCCGTCGACGGCTGCGTGGTGCTCTCCCTCGTCCGGATGGACCGCATCCTGGAGATCGACCCGGTGAACCGTTTCGCCGTCGTCGAGCCCGGCGTGGTCAACGCCGACCTGTCCAAGGCGGTCGCCGCGCACGGCCTGGCCTACCCGCCCGACCCGTCGAGCTGGGAGCAGTGCACCATCGGCGGGAACATCGGCACCGGCTCGGGCGGCCTGTGCTGCGTCAAGTACGGGGTGACGGCCGAGTACGTGCTCGGCCTGGACGTGGTGCTCGCCGACGGCAGGCTGCTGACGACCGGGCGGCGCACCGCCAAGGGCGTCGCCGGGTACGACCTCACCCGTCTGTTCGTCGGCTCCGAGGGAACGCTGGGCGTGGTGGTGGGCGCCGTCCTCGCGCTCAAGCCCGCGCCGCCGCGGCAGCTGGTGCTGGCCGCCGAGTTCGGCTCCTCCGCGGCGGCGGGCGAGGCGGTCTGCCGGATCATGGCGGAGGGCCACACGCCCTCGCTGCTCGAACTGATGGACGCGACGACGATCGCCGCCGTCAACCGGATGACAAGGATGGGACTGCCCGAGTCCACGCGGGCGCTGCTGCTGGCGGCGTTCGACACCGCCGACCCCGCCGCCGACCTCGCGGCGGTCGCCGAGCTGTGCCGGGAAGCGGGGGCGACCGAGGTGGTGCCGGCCGAGGACGACGCCGAGTCCGAGATGCTGCTCGCCGCGCGCCGCTCCGCGCTGGTGGCGCTCGAAGCGGTGAAGGGCACCACGATGATCGACGACGTGTGCGTGCCGCGCAGCGCCCTGGCCGACCTGCTGGACGGCGTGGCCGCCATCGCCGAGCGCCACGACCTCACCATCGGCGTGTGCGCGCACGCGGGCGACGGCAACACGCACCCCACCGTGTGCTTCGACGCCTCCGACGAGGACGAGGCACGGCGGGCGCGGGCCTCGTTCGACGAGATCATGGCCCTGGGCCTGGACCTGGGCGGGACCATCACGGGCGAGCACGGCGTCGGCGTCCTCAAGCGCGAGTGGCTGGCCCGCGAACTGGGACCCGTCGGCCTGGAGTTGCAGCGCTCCATCCGTCAGGCGTTCGACCCGCTCTCGATCCTGAACCCGGGAAAGGTGCTCTAGGCGCCGCCTGCTCGGAGCGTGGGGCGGCTTCCACGCCTGGCTTGGGTGGCCGCCCTACCCACCAACCCCAGCCACCACGGCCGCACCCCTAGAGCTTGCGCGTGCACAGCCCGTCGAGGAGCCGTTGGCGGAGTTCCTCGGGGTCGCGGGCGAGTTCGGGGACGACGTGGTTGATCCAGTCGTGCGCCACCCGGTCGAGGGCCTGGCCGATCGCCCGCCGCATCATGCGGCGGGTCGCGAGCAGCGGCACCGCGGCGACCGGGCGGGCCAGGCCGCGGCCCCTGAGCATGGTGACGACGTCGATCTGCCAGGTGCCCTCGGCGCCCGCCCGGGGGCTGGCCTGGATCGCGGCGCGCAGTATCGGGTGACGGACGCGGAGGACCAGCGCCGGGCGGGCCGACGTCCCGGCGCCGTCCGCCGCCTCCCACCAGCGCGCGAAGTCGAGCGAGCCGTGCAGCGTGAACCATCGCATCCGCCTGCGCCGCCCGTCCGGGCGGGTCAGCGCCCCGTCCACGGACAGGTCGAGCCGTTCCGGCCGTTCCGCGCTGTGCAGGCGCAGCACCGAGACGACCCGCCCGCTGGCGGTCTCCGCGCCGTCGGGGAAGGTGTACGCGGGGTGCGTGACCTCGACCCGCACGCCGGTCTCCCGGTCGCGGTCCCAGGCCAGCACCTCCGACTCGACGGTCTGCTCGTGGCTGTCGACCAGGCCGTACCGGGCGCCGGGGCGCAGGTGCTCCCCCTTGCGCAGCTCGGCGCCGACCACGGGCCGGCCGTCCTCGGCGACCAGCGTGCCGCCCTGGGCCCGCAGGCTTTCGAGGACCGTGTGCGCCACGCCGATGGAGCCCTCGACCTGGGGCCGGGTGACGGATGTGAGGAGGATCGTGTGCCGTAGGCGTGCCATGAACGCATCCTGCCGTAAGGATCAGACCCGGCGCAGTTCCCAGAGCCTCCACACGCCGCCGTTGCTGGCGAGGTGCTGGATGCCGGTGATGTCCTGGCCGCTGATGGTGATCGCCTTGTCCTGGAAGATCGGGATGATCGGCGCCGACTCGGTGGCGCGCTCGTGGATGATCCTGAACTCCTCGGAGGCCCGGCCGCGGTCCGGCTCCTGCCGGGTGGTGGCGATCCTGCCGTTGATGTCGTCGCTGCTGAACCCGGTGTTCAGGCCGTCCCCCGGACCGAGCAGCACATCGGTGAACGCGGCCGGGTCCGGGTAGTCGGCCACCCAGCTGACGAGGTAGGCGTCGTAGGGGTCGTTGCCGTAGAGCGTGGGAACGAACTCGGCCCAGTCGTAGTAGGTGATCTCGACCTCGAACAGGCCGTCGGCCTCCAGCTGCTGCTCGACCACCCGCGCCTCCTCGTGGTTCGCGGCGCCCCGCGAGTACCCGAGGGCGAACGGGACGGGCAGCTCGTACCCGGCGTTCTCCAGCTCCTGCCGCAGTTCCTCGGCGTCGCTGTCGCGGTACCGGTCGTAGTACGGCGTGCCGTGGCCGGTGAAGCCCACCGGTATCAGGGAGTAGAGCGACTCGACGGTGTTCCGGTGGACGTGCCGGGTGATCGCCTCGCGGTCGAGCATGGCGGCGGCCGCCTGCCGCAGGGCCGCGTCCGCCATCGGCGCGCCCTCGCGGGTGTTGAAGCCCAGCACGCGGATCGAGGCGCCGGTGGACTCGGTGACGCGGTAGTCGAGGTCGCTGCTGTCGAAGTCGGCCATGATCTGCGGCGGCATCTTGCCGTCGTTGACGTCGATCTCGCCGTTCTCCCATGCCTCGGCGAGCAGTTCCTCGGCCGGGGTGCCGTCCTCGCCCTCGGTGAAGTACCGGATGGTGATGGGGAATTCGGCCGACTGGTTGGCGCCCTGGTAGTCCGGGTTCGGTTCGAGCGCGGCGTACTCGTAGGGCTCGTAGTCGGTCAGGACGTACGGGCCCGAGCCCACCGCCTCGCCGTCGTCGCGTGGCTCGGACTCCTCGTAGCTCTCGCTGTCCACGATGGCGCCCGCGCTGCCCGCGACGATGAACGGGAAGGTGGCGTCCGGCTGGTTGAGCTCGAAGATGATGTCCTGGCCGTCGATCCGCACGGCCTCCAGGCTGGCCAGCAGGCTGGCGGGCCCGGCGAAGCTGAACTTCTCGTCCTCCGGGATGCTCTCGTCGGCCTTCTCGCGCTCGGCGCGCTCGGCCATGGCGAGGATGCGGTCGTAGGAGAACTTGACGTCCGCCGGCGTCACGGTGCGCCCGCTGCTGAACGTGAGGTCGTCCCTGAGGGTGCACCGGAAGACCGTGAGCTGACCGTCCGCGAAGTCGCACTGCTCGGCGGCGTCGGGCACCGGCCGCTCCAGGCCGGGCGCGTAGGTGAGCAACGACTGGTACAGGTTGCTCACGAGCATGGCGGCCCCCGCGTCGTAGGCGCCGCCCGGGTCGATCATCGAGGGCGTGGAGCTGCTGCCCACGACGATCGGCTCCTTCTCGCCGTCGTCGGACTGGAAGAACATCCAGCCGCCGATCGCACCGACGACCAACACCACGGCCAGCCCGATGCCTATGGCCCCTCTGGCCCGGATCCGTCGCACTCCCCGCGCCCTTCCTCGGAAGACTGTCGCGGGGTCAGCCAATCACAGCGCTCAGGCCCACGCACCACACTCGAGCAACGGACCGGCCACAACTTGGGCCGGGACGCGGGGGAACGCCGTTCCCGGGGTCAGTCCGCGACCACGCCGGGGACGTCGATGCGGAACTCGACCTCCACCGGCCTGCCTTCGAGCCTGACCGCCACGCTCTGGCTCCCGAGCTGAGGGGAGAAGACGGCCAGCAGGTAGTCCCCGTGGTCCGGGGCCGCCACCGTGAAACCGCCGTCCTCCGCGCTGCGTGTCTTCACCAGACTCCGTCCGCCCCCGGAGGCCGACAGTGTCACCACGGCCCGCGGCAGCGCGACCCCGAGGGAGTCACGCACCCGGCCCCGGATGATGAGGGCCTCCGCCCCGGCCTCGTCCGCCATGCCCCACGCTCCTCCGCCACCGCGTTCTGTTTCCGTCACGCTGTCACTTTGTTCCCTGGTCGTTATCCAAGACACCAGGAGCGCCCGAATAGTTGACTCGCACGACAGGTTGAGACGAAAACAGGACAATCACATGCGCGGAACGTTTCAGGCTTGACCGGAGGCGAGCTCGATCAGGGTGACGTCCGGGTCGGCGCCGATGCGCACCGGCGGGCCCCAGGCCCCCGCGCCGCGGCTGACGTAGAGCTGGGTGTCGCCATAGTGCTCCAGGCCCGCCAGCGTGGGGTTGGCGAGCGCGGCGAGGTAGGTGACGGGCCACACCTGGCCGCCGTGGGTGTGCCCCGAGAGCTGGAGGTCCACGCCGTGGTCCACCGCGTCATGGATGGTCACCGGCTGGTGGGACATGAGGACGGAGGCGCGCTGGGGGTCCCGGTCGCCGAGCGCGGCCTCGAAGTCGGGCCCGCCGACCGCGGTGCCCTCGCCGTCCACGTCGTTGATCCCGGCCAGGTCGAAGTGGGCCAGCTCCTCGCGGGTGTTCTCCAGCGGAACGAGGCCGAGCTCGCGCAGGTGATCGAGCCACTCCCGGGTGCCGTCCACCATGTACTCGTGGTTGCCCGTCACGAAGTAGGAGCCGTCGGTGGCGCGCAGCTGCGCGAGCGGCGCGGCGGCGGACCGCAGGTCGTCCACCTCCGCGTCCACCAGGTCGCCGACGACGGCGATCAGGTCGGGCTGGGTGCGGTTGATCGTGTCCACCACGCGCTGGCAGTGGGAGCGGCCCATCAGCGGGCCCAGGTGGATGTCGCTGACCACCGCCACGCGGTAGCCGTGCGCGGCGCGCGGCAGCTTGGCCAGGGATATGGTCAGCCGCTTGGTCCGCAGGCGCCTGGCCGCGTAGGTGCCGTACCCCATGGCGCTGGCCGCGACCACGCCGGCCGAGACGGCGGCGACGCGGGAGACGAGCCGCCTGCGCGAGATTTCGGCGGGATCCAGCGGGTGCCCCTTGCCCTTTCCGCCGTCCCCCGTCCCGCTTCCGTCCCCGCTTCCGCCGTCCCCCGTCCCGCTTCCGTCGCCCGACGGCCCGGCCGCCGCGGGCCCCCGCTCCTCGGC
>NZ_LAVK01000018.1 GCF_001083795.1 Streptomyces sp. SBT349 | reverse complement strand
CGCGTGGGGCGGGCGCTGTCCGGGGCGGCGGTGGCCATCGGCTGCGTGATGCTGCTGGGCGGATTCGTGCTGGCCGCCGTTCTGTACCAGCCTTATACGGTGCCGACCGACTCGATGGCACCGTCCGTCACCTCGGGTGACCGGGTGCTGGCGCAGCGGATCCAGGGTGGCGAGGTGCGTCGGGGGGACGTCGTCGTCTTCGAGGACGCGGCGTGGGGCGAGTCGCTGATGATCAAGCGGGTCGTCGGGATCGGCGGCGACACCGTGGCCTGCTGCGATGCGGACGGACAGCTCACCGTGAACGGCCGGCCCGTGGTGGAGCCGTATCTGCTGGACCGGGAGCACCCGGCCTCGCTCACCGGGTTCGAGGCGGAGGTGCCGGAGGGGGAGCTGTTCCTGCTGGGGGACGACCGGGCGGACTCGCTCGACTCCCGCTCCCTGCTGACCGACGCGAGCGCCGGGAGCGTCCCGACGGACGCCGTCTCGGGGCGGGTCGAGGCGGTGGTGTGGCCATTGGGCCGGTTCGGGCAGCTCACCCAGGCCATGGGCTTCTCCGACCTTCCCGGCGGCATCTCGGGGGCCGGGCCGCTGAGGCCCCTGTTCTCCGTCATCACGGGGGGAGCCGTGCTGATCCTCGTGGGGGCGGTCTACCCGCCGCTCGCCCGCCGGATGTCCGGGTCCGGTCCGCCACGGCGTGCGGATGTCTCCGGTGACGCACAATGAGGGGACGCACGGCTGAAGGGGATCACGCCATGAGTGCCGAAGACCTCGAAAAGTACGAGACCGAGATGGAGCTCAAGCTCTACCGGGAGTACCGGGATGTGGTCGGCCTCTTCACGTATGTGATCGAGACCGAGCGGCGCTTCTACCTCACCAATGACTATGAGATGCAGGTGCACTCGGTGCAGGGGGAGGTGTTCTTCGAGGTCTCCATGGCTGATGCCTGGGTGTGGGACATGTACAGGCCGGCGCGGTTCGTCAAGCAGGTGCGGGTGCTGACGTTCAAGGACGTGAACATCGAGGAGCTGAACCGCAGCGAACTCGACCTCCCCGAGGACTCCGGCTTCGGCGGCGGACAGAACGGTTGATCGACTTCTTTCACCCGATCGGGGGGCGAGTCTGTCCACAGATCGGAAGTTGTCCACAGATTCGGGCGCGGCCCGCCAGGGGGCCTCTCGATGGGCCACCCTGCCGGTATGACGGTTGTGTCTGCCTTGCTCTCCGTGATCTTGATCACCGTTCCCCTCGGCCTCTCCGGTTCCCCGGACTCCGCTCGGGACTCCTCTCGTCCCGCTGACCGCTCCGGCCCGGACGGGCCGCCCGCGGTGGCCGTCCCCGCTCCGGCCGACGTGGGCGCCGCCTGGCCCGTGCCGGGGGCGGGCGGGGCCTCCCGGCCGCTGGTGGCCCGCGCGTTCGAGCCGCCGCCCGAGCCCTGGGCGGCGGGGCACCGGGGCGTGGACCTGGCCACGGACGCGGGGGCGCCGGTGCGCTCGGCGGTCACGGGCCGGGTGACCTTCGCGGGCCAGGTGGCCGGGCGCGAGGTGGTCACCATCGAACTCGCCGGCCCGGGGGACGGCTCCCCGCCGCCGCGCGTCACCTATGAGCCGGTGCTGCCGTCGGTCGCGGTGGGGGACCGGGTGGCGGCGGGCGCGGTCGTCGGCGAGCTGGCCGCGGGGCCCTTCCACTGCCCCGGGCCCTGCCTGCACTGGGGACTGCTGCGCGGCGAGACCTATCTCGACCCGCTCTCGCTGCTCCCCGCGCGGCTGCTACGCGGCGGACCCTCCCGGCTGCTGCCGACCACCGGCGTGCCCGTCCCCGGGGACGGCGAGCCCGTTCCCGGGGAGACAGGCGACGCCGTCCAGGGCGGTGTGGACCGCGAGGTCGGCGATCACGTCGGCGGACCAGGGCAGGGGGGAGGCGGCGCAGCGGACGGCCGCGTCCACGACGCCCTGAAGCAGCGCGGCCACGACCCGCGGCTCCGCATGGCCGAGCTCCGCGAGCACGTCGACCACCATGTCCATCAGCCCGCCGTGCGCGGCGCGCACCCGTTCGCGGGCGGCCTCGTCCAGCTCCCCCGCGGAGAAGGCCATGACCGCCCGGTGGCGCTCGTCCGACGCCAGGGCGAGCTGGGTCCGTACATACGCCTCGACCTTCGCCCGAGGGGTCTCGGCCGCGTCCATGGCGCCCGCCACCTCGGCCGCCCACAGCGGCAGGTCGACGGCGCACAGCTCCTCGACCAGGGCGGCGCGGGATCTGAAGTACTCGTAGACCGAGGAACGGGCGAGCCCGGTGCGCTCGGCCAGCGCGGGGAAGGTGAGCGCCTGCACGCCGCCCTCCGTCAGCAGCGACCTCGCGGCGTCCAGCAGTGCGCCGCGCTGCATTCTGCGGTGCTCGGCCACGGTGGCCGCTCGAATCCTGGGCACGCCTTCACTGTAGAGCGTGGCACGCGGGCCGCCAGCGGGTTCACCCGCGAGGGGCGCGCACACCCTAGCCCGTGACGTCGGCGAGCTTGGCGCGCAGCTGGAGCACGGACTTGGTGTGGATCTGGCTGACCCGGCTCTCGGTCACGCCGAGCACCTCGCCGATCTCGGCCAGCGTCAGCCCTTCGTAGTAGTACAGCGTCACTACGGTCTTCTCCCGCTCGGGCAGCGTGTTGACGGCGCGGGCCAGCAGGCGGCGCAGCTCGCGGTCCTCGGCCACCTCCACGGGGTTGTCCGCGGCGGTGTCCTCCAGGGTGTCCATCAGGCTCAGCCGGTCGCCGCCCTCCCCGCCGGCGTGCAGCAGCTCCTCCAGGGCCACCACGTTCGCCAGGGACAACTGGCTGAAGACCGCGTGCAGTTCGTCGAGGGTGACGCCCATCTCCGAGGCGACCTCGGACTCCGAGGGGGTGCGCCGCAACGACGCCTCCAGGGTGGCGTAGGCGCGCTCGATCGCCCGCGCCTTCTGCCGCACGGACCGGGGGATCCAGTCCAGCGCCCGCAGCTCGTCGATCATGGCGCCGCGGATGCGGGTGATGGCGTACGTCTCGAACTTGATGGAGCGGTCGGGGTCGAACTTCTCGATGGCGTCGATGAGTCCGAACACCCCGGAGGAGACGAAGTCGGCCTGCTCCACATTGGGAGGAAGCCCCACGCTGACCCGGCCGGCCACGTATTTCACCAGTGGGGAGTAGTGGAGGATCAGCTGCTCCCGCAGTCGCTCGTCGCCGGTGGACTTGTAGGCGCGCCACAGCTCGTCGAGCGCGGTGGCCGGGGCGGAAGGAGCGTTGCCCTCCGCCGCGGCCGGCGCTGCCGGAGCCGCGTGCTGAGGCCCCAAGGAGTGCTGTGCCATGCGGTGTCTCGAGCCGATCTGCAAGGGGTACGGGTGGGGGGTCTGAGAAGTACCGGCGGAACTCTGTGAGCGTAGCGTGACTACGGGGTCGCTTTGCGCATGTGCCGGTCGCCGGGCATGCGCAGATACGTTCCGCTGCGTGCACCGTGGGGTTACGCGCCGATGCGGGGCCGGTCCTCGGTCCGCCGCCCGGGCGCGGGACCGGCCCGGGTCAACTGCCAACGGTCACCGATGCGTTCGACGAAGCCGAGGGTGTTCAGCTCCCGGAGCCTGGCCTCGGCCGTCGCCACGGCGGTGCACGCGCCCTCGGCCACCTCGGCCACGGGGACGGCGCGGGCCGGGGGCAGCGCGTCGAGCACCCGGGCCGTCTGCGGCGCCAGCAGGTCGCGCGGCACCGCCGGGCCCGACTCGTCGGCGGCCAGCTCTCCTATGTCGCCGACGAGCTCGACGATTTCGCCCGCGTCGCCGACCAGCGTCGCCTCCTCGCGGATCAGCCGGTGCGCCCCGGTGGACAGACCCGAGGTGACCGGGCCGGGCACGGCCATCAGATGGCGGCCGAGCCGGCTCGCGTGCCGGGCGGTGATCAGCGAGCCGCTGCGCCCGGCCGCCTCGACCACCACCGTGCCGCGGGTCAGTGCGGCGATCACCCGGTTCCGCTGGATGAAGCGGCCGCGCGTGGGGTGGTCGCCGGGCGGCAGCTCGCCGACCAGCAGGCCGCGCTCGGCGATGCACCGCAGCAACTCCCGGTGGGCCGCCGGATAGCTGACATCCACCCCGCACGCCAGCACCCCCACCGTGGGCCCCCCGCCCGCCAGCGCGCCGCGGTGCGCGGCGCCGTCGATCCCGTAGGCCGCGCCCGAGACCACCGTCCAGCCGCGCCCGGCGAGCGTGGTGGCCAGCTCCGCCGCCACATGGGCCCCGTAGTCCGTGCAGGCCCGCGCCCCGACCAGCGCGACGGACCGCAGCGCGAGCAGCCGCAGGGAGGAGGTGCCGCGCACCCACAGGCCGATCGGCCGCGCGAGGCCCAGGTCGTTCAGCTGGGTGGGCCACTCGCGGTCCGCCGGGCAGACGAAGCGCCCGCCGGAGCGGGCCATCTGTTCCAGGTCGCGCGCCGGTGCCGCCCGGCCGGCGCGCGAGCGCAGCCCCGCCCAGCGGTCGGCCGAGGCGCCGGGCAGCCGCCCCGAGCCCTCGCGGATCGCCCGCCAGGTCTCCTCGGGCCCCAGATCCGTCAGCCACCTCCCGGTCAGCGGGTCCCCCGGCTCGGCGATCCTGGCCAGCGCCGCCCGCGCCATCCGGCTCCCCTCCGGCTCCCCGGCGCCGCGGGGCCCCGTCACGGCAGGCTGCCCGCGACGCCGGCGCCGCGCCGCACACCGGTGCGCAGCTCAAGGGCCGCGTCGACGTCCTCCGCGGTGGGACGGTCGTGCCCGGCCAGGTCGGCCACCGTCCAGGCCACCCGCAGCACCCGGTCCAGACCACGGGCGGTGAGCAGCCCGCGGTCCATGTCGAGCTCCGCCCGGGCCAGCGCGCAGGGCAGCGGCGCCCAGCGGCTGCGCAGTTCGTGTCCCGGCACCTCGGCGTTGGTCCGCCAGGGCGTGCCGGCGAGGCGGGCCGCGGCCCGCTCCCGCGCGGCCAGCACGCGCCGCGCGACCACGGCCGTCGACTCGCCGCCCCCCGTGGCCACCAGCTCGGCGCGGCTCACCGGCTCCACCGGCACCCGCAGGTCGATCCGGTCGAGCAGCGGGCCCGAGAGCCGGGCCCGGTACCGCCTGACGGTGCTGGGCAGGCAGTCGCAGTCCCCGTTCGGCGAGCCGTGGCGGCCGCAGGGACAGGGGTTGGTGGCCAGGACCAGGAGCACCCGCGCGGGCATCCTGACCACCCCGGCGGACCGGGCCACCACCACGTGCCCCGACTCCAGCGGCTGCCGCAGCGCGTCGAGCACCTGGCTGCTCATCTCCGCCGCCTCGTCCAGGAAGAGGACGCCGTGGTGGGCCAGCGAGATCGCGCCGGGGCGCGGCACCCCGCTGCCGCCACCGACCAGGGAGGCCATGGAGGCGGAGTGGTGCGGCGCGCAGTACGGGGGGCGGTCGATCAGCGGGCGGCCGGTGGGCAGCGAGCCGCCCACCGAGTGCACCGCGGTCACCTCCAGGGCCTCCTGCCGCGTGAGCGGCGGCAGAAGCCCCGGCAGCCGCTCGGCGAGCATGGTCTTCCCCGCGCCCGGGGCCCCCTTGAGCAGCAGGTGGTGGCGGCCCGCCGCCGCCACTTCGAGGGCGCGCCGGGCGACGCGCTGGCCCGAGACCTCACCGAGGTCGGGCGGCGGCTCCCCGCCGGACGGCAGGAACAGCCCGCCGGGCGGTGGATATCCCCAGCCGGGGCCGAGGACCGGGGCGGGGCCGCCCGCCTCGTCCGGCGAGGGCTCCTCCGGCACCGGCTCGTCGGCCAGCACCGCGATCAGCTGGCGCAGGCTGCGCACCCCGAGCACGGCGACATCGGGGACGAGCGCCGCCTCGGCCGCCGCCTGCTCGGGGACCACCACCTGCCGGTACCCGGCGTCGGCCGCCGTGAGCACCGCGGGCAGCACCCCGCGGACCGGGCGGACCCGCCCGTCCAGGCCCAGCTCGCCGACCATCATCACGTCCTCGATCACGCGCGGGTCGATCCGCTCCGCCGCGGCGAGCACGCTGCACGCCACGGCGAGGTCGAAGCCGCTGCCGCACTTGGGCACCGCCGCGGGGCTCAGCCCCACGGTCAGCTTCTTCTGCGGCCACTGGGCACCGGAGTTGATCACGGCGGCCCTGACCCGGTCCCGGCTCTCGTTCAGCGACTTGTCCGCGAGGCCGACCAGCGAGAACGCGGCGACCCCCGGCTCCAGATCGGCCTGGACCTCGACCACCAGGCCCTCGACGCCGATCAGCGCCACCGCGCAGGTGCGGGCGAACGCCATCACGCCACCCCCTTCACATGCTCGACCTCGGGCCTTCCGCGTCCGGGCAGCAGCACCCCGACCATGTCGATGCGCACGCCGCCCGGCGGCGGAACGCCGTGCACCGCGAGCCATCGCTCGCTCATCCACCGGTGCGCCAGCCACCGGAGCCGCGCCATCTTCCGTGGCGTGACCGCCTCCATCGGATGCTGGAACGCGCCGCCCCTGCGGGTCTTCACCTCGCACACCACCAGCGCGCCACCCGCGCGCGGCGGATCCTGCGCCACGATGTCGATCTCCCCGTCCCGGCAGCGCCAGTTGCGCTCGAGGACCGTCATTCCCGTCTCGCGAAGCCTTCGGACCGCCAGGTCCTCCCCGTAGCGGCCGAGCCATCCACGTCTGTTCACCACGCGTCACCTCCGATCACCCACTGTGGCGGCAACCGCCGGACGGATGTGGATCTTGGTGGACAACCAAGGCGTTGTGGATAACTCCGTCACCCCCCCGGGAGGCGGACGATGACCTGTCGCCCGGGGATGTTCCGGTCCCGTACACTTCTGGTGGCGATCCGGGGTCCCGGATCGACCTCGCATGCCCCGCCACTTCGGCGCTTCCGGTCCGGCCGTGGCGTTTCGGTGGCCGCGTCTCTCGGTCTGCGGAGCGGCCTGATCCCAGGCGGTTCCTCAGCGGGCGCGCAGGGGTGTCAGGGGCGCCGGCCAGCCGGGCGGCGCCGACAACCGAGCGTCACAAGGAGAACGGCCATGGCCGTCGTCACGATGCGGGAGCTGCTGGAGAGCGGTGTCCACTTCGGGCACCAGACCCGCCGCTGGAACCCGAAGATGAAGCGGTTCATCTTCACCGAGCGCAATGGCATCTACATCATCGACCTGCTCCAGTCGCTGTCGTACATCGACCGCGCCTACGAGTTCGTCAGGGAGACCGTCGCGCACGGCGGGACCGTCATGTTCGTCGGCACCAAGAAGCAGGCTCAGCAGGCCATCGCCGAGCAGGCGGCCCGGGTCGGCATGCCCTATGTCAACCAGCGCTGGCTCGGCGGCATGCTCACCAACTTCTCGACGGTGCACAAGAGGCTCCAGCGTCTCAAGGAGCTGGAGCAGATCGACTTCGACGACGTGGCGGCCTCGGGCCTCACGAAGAAGGAGCTGCTCGTCCTCTCCCGCGAGAAGGCCAAGCTGGAGAAGACCCTGGGCGGTATCCGCGACATGCAGAAGGTGCCGAGCGCCGTCTGGATCGTGGACACCAAGAAGGAGCACATCGCCGTCGGCGAGGCCCGCAAGCTCAACATCCCGGTCGTCGCGATCCTCGACACCAACTGCGACCCGGACGAGGTCGACTACAAGATCCCGGGCAACGACGACGCGATCCGCTCGGTCACGCTGCTCACCCGCGTGATCGCCGACGGCGTCGCCGAGGGCCTCATCGCCCGCTCCGGTGCCGCCGAGGCCAAGGGCGGCGAGAAGCCGGCCGGCGAGCCGCTGCCGGAGTGGGAGCGCGAGCTGCTCCAGGGCGCGGAGGCCAAGGCCGAGGAGAAGCCCGCCGAGGAGCAGGAGCCCCAGGCCCCCGCCGCCGAGGCGCCCGCCGCCGAAGCCCCCGCCGAGGCGCCTGCTGCCGAGACCCCCGCCGCCGAAGCTCCCGCCGAGGCGCCCGCCGAAGCTCCCGCTGCCGAGGCCCCCGCCGCCGAGGTCCCGGCCGCGCCTGCCGCCGAGACGCCCGCCGAGCAGAGCTGAGCCAGCCGTCCCCGAACGACGACATCCGGAAGAGAATCACGTAACCATGGCGAACTTCACCGCCGCCGACGTCAAGAAGCTCAGGGAGCTGACCGGCGCCGGCATGATGGACTGCAAGAAGGCGCTCGACGAGTCCGAGGGGGACGTGGGCAAGGCCGTCGAGCTTCTCCGCGTCAAGGGCCAGAAGGGCGTGGCCAAGCGGGAGAGCCGCACCGCGGAGAACGGCGCCGTCATCTCGCTGATCGCCGACGACCGTGCCTCGGGCGCGCTGGTCGAGCTGAAGTGCGAGACGGACTTCGTGGCCAAGGGCGACACGTTCCAGGCGGTCGCCCAGACCATCGCCGACCACGTCTTCGCGACCGCGCCCGGCGACCTCGCCGCGTTGCTGGCCTCGGAGATCCAGCCCGGCAAGTCCGTGAAGGACTACGTGGACGAGGCCAACGCGAGCCTGGGCGAGAAGATCGTCCTGGACCGCTACGCCCACTACTCCGGTGCCTTCGTGGCCTCCTACCTGCACCGCACGAGCCCCGACCTGCCTCCGCAGGTCGGCGTTCTGGTGGAGCTGGCCGAGGAGAACGCGACGGTGGCCAAGGACGTGGCGCAGCACATCGCGGCGTTCGCGCCGAAGTTCCTCACCCGTGAGGACGTCCCGGCCGACGTGGTGGAGAGCGAGCGCCGTATCGCCGAGGCGACCGCGCGCGAGGAGGGCAAGCCGGAGGCCGCGCTCTCCAGGATCGTGGAGGGCCGGGTCACCGGCTTCTACAAGGAGAACGTCCTTCTCGACCAGCCCTTCGCCAAGGACAACAAGAAGACCGTGCAGAAGGTGCTCACCGAGGCCGGCGTCACGCTGAAGCGCTTCGCCCGCTTCCGCGTGGGAGCCTGACCACGGCGGGTGCACCGCGCCGTCGCGCCTTCGGCGGCGGAACGGACGTTACCCGGCTATTGTCGGGCGGAAGGCCGTCCGGCCTGAGCAGCACACGGCCGGAGCGACCGCAGTTGTGACGAGGAGGCCATTGCCCAGCAGGGGAACCGCATGGATCCACTGGCAGTGGCCTCCTTGGTGTGTGTGCACGAGGAGAGTTCCATGAACCAGGACGACAAACCCCGGCGTTTCCTGCTGAAGCTGTCGGGAGAAGCCTTCGCGGGCGGCGGCGGGCTCGGTGTCGATCCCGATGTCGTGCACAAGATGGCGCGCGAGATCGCCGCGGTGGTGCGGGACGGCGCCCAGATCGCCGTGGTGATCGGCGGAGGGAACTTCTTCCGCGGCGCCGAACTGCAGCAGCGCGGCATGGACCGGGCCCGCTCCGACTACATGGGCATGCTGGGCACCGTCATGAACTGCCTTGCCCTTCAGGACTTCATGGAGAAGGAGGGCATCGACTCCCGGGTCCAGACCGCCATCACCATGGGCCAGGTCGCCGAGCCCTACATTCCGCTGCGGGCGGTGCGCCACTTGGAGAAGGGCCGCGTCGTCATCTTCGGCGCGGGCATGGGCATGCCCTACTTCTCCACCGACACCACCGCCGCGCAGCGGGCCCTGGAGATCGACGCGGAGGCGTTGCTGATGGGCAAGAACGGGGTCGACGGCGTCTACGACTCCGACCCCAAGAAGAACGCCGACGCGGTGAAGTTCGATGCGCTGGACTACGGCGAGGTCATCACGCGCGACCTCAAGGTGGCCGATTCCACCGCGATCACCCTGTGCCGGGACAACAAACTGCCGATCCTCGTCTTCGAACTGCTCGCGGAGGGCAATATCGCCCGCGCGGTAAAGGGTGAGAAGATCGGCACACTCGTCAACAGCCAGGGACGGCGGGCCTGAAGCCGCGGGCGCCCCGCACCATTCCCCTCACCCCTATCCGACCAGGAGCACATGGTGATCGAAGAAGCCCTCCTCGAAGCTGAGGAGAAGATGGAGAAGGCGGTCGTGGTCGCCAAGGACGATCTGGCGGCGATCAGGACCGGCCGTGCGCACCCGGCGATGTTCAACAAGATCGTCGCCGAGTACTACGGCACCATGACCCCGATCAACCAGCTGGCCTCGTTCTCCGTGCCCGAGGCCCGCATGGCCGTGGTGACCCCCTTCGACAAGAGTTCGCTGCGCAACATCGAGCAGGCCATCCGCGACTCCGACCTCGGGGTCAACCCGACCAACGACGGCCACATCATCCGCGTGGTCTTCCCGGAGCTCACCGAGGAGCGCCGCCGCGAGTTCATCAAGGTGGCCAAGACCAAGGGCGAGGACGCCAAGATCTCGATCCGCGGCGTCCGCAGGAAGGCCAAGGAGATCATGGACAAGGCCATCAAGGACGGCGATGTCGGCGAGGACGAGGGCCGGCGCGGCGAGAAGGAGCTCGACGACACCACCTCCAAGTACGTTGCCCAGGTGGACGAGCTGCTGAAGCACAAGGAAGCCGAGCTGCTCGAAGTCTGATGCGGAGAGACCGGAAAGACGCCTTCACCTGTGAATGACTCATCCTGGGGGCTGCCCCCGGTCGCCGGGTATGTCGGGTCGTCCGAGCGGCCACCCGCCGGCCCGGCGGGTCCCGTACGCGATTCCGGGCCGGCGGCGCAGACTCGCCCTATGTCGATCGTGCCCGCCCCCGGCGGCGGGGAGCCGGAGCGCCGCCAGGAGAGCGCGGGGCGGCAGCCCAGGAAGCGTGCCGGCCGGAACCTGCGCGCCGCCGTGGGGGTCGGCCTCGGCCTCGGGGCCGTGGTCCTGGCCTCGTTGTTCGTCTACAAGCCGGCGTTCCTCGGCGTCATAATGGTGGCCGTCGTCGTGGGGGTGTGGGAGCTCTCCGCGCGGCTGGCGGAGCGCAAGCGGATCCGGGTGCCGCTGCCGCCGCTCGTGGTGGGCGGCGTCGCCACGGTGCTGGCCGGCTATCTGGACGGGCCCGAGGGCGTGTGGGTGGCCATGGCGTTCACCGCCCTGGCCGTGCTGGTCTGGCGCATGGCCCGCCCTCCGGAGAACTACCTGCGGGACATCACGGCCGGCGTCTTCGCCGCCTTCTACGTCCCCTTCCTCGCGACCTTCGTGGCGCTGATGCTCGCCGCCGACGACGGCCACTGGCGGGTGCTCACCTTCCTGGTGCTGACCGTGGTCAGCGACACCGGCGCCTACGCGGTCGGCTGGCGGCTCGGCCGCCGCAAGCTGGCCCCCCGCATCAGCCCTGGCAAGACCCGCGAAGGGCTCGCGGGGGCCGTGCTGTTCGCCATGGTCGCGGGCGCGCTGTGCATGCAGTTCCTCATCGACGGCGGCACCTGGTGGGAGGGGCTCGTGCTGGGCCTCGGCGTGGCCGTCAGCGCGACCCTGGGCGACCTGGGCGAGTCCATGATCAAACGGGACCTGGGCATCAAGGACATGGGCACGCTGCTGCCGGGACACGGCGGGGTCATGGACCGGCTGGACTCGCTGCTGCCCACCGCCCCCGTCGTGTGGCTGCTGCTGCTCGCCTTCGTGGGCGCGGGCTAGCCACGGGATCTGCGACACTGGCTGCACCATGCCTGCACCAGGAGAGCTGACCTTCGTCGCGCCGCGCGGGGCCGTCAAGCCCCCGCGGCACCTTGCCGACCTCACCCCCGCCGAGCGCCGCGACGCGGTGGCCGAGCTCGGCGAGAAGCCGTTCCGCGCCCGGCAGCTGTCGCGCCACTACTTCACCCGCCTGACGGACGACCCGGCCGACTGGACGGACGTCCCCGCCGCCGCCCGCGAGCGGCTGGCGGGCGCGCTGCTGCCCCGGCTGATGACGGTCGTCCGGCATCTGAGCTGTGACGACGGCGCGACGCGCAAGACGCTGTGGCGCCTCGGCGACGGGACGCTGGTCGAGTCGGTGCTGATGCGGTACCCGGACCGGGTGACGATGTGCGTCTCCTCACAGGCCGGCTGCGGGATGAACTGCCCGTTCTGCGCCACGGGGCAGGCCGGGCTCGACCGCAATCTCTCCACCGCCGAGATCGTGCACCAGATCGTGGACGGCATGCGCGCCCTGCGCGACGGCGAGGTGCCCGGGGGCGCTTCCCCCGAGGGCGGCCCGGCGCGGCTGTCCAACATCGTCTTCATGGGCATGGGCGAGCCGCTGGCCAACTACCGGCGCGTCACGGGCGCCATCCGCCGGCTCACCGACGGGGACCCCGACGGGGCGGGGCTCTCCCAGCGCGGCATCACCGTCTCCACCGTGGGTCTCGTGCCCGCGATGCTCCGGTTCGCCGACGAGGGGTTCACCTGCCGCCTCGCGGTCTCCCTCCACGCGCCCGACGACGAGCTGCGTGACACCCTGGTGCCCGTCAACACCCGGTGGAAGGTGCGGGAGGTGCTGGACGCGGCGTGGGCGTACGCGGAGAAGTCCGGCCGCCGGATCTCCATCGAGTACGCGCTGATCAGGGACATCAACGACCAGGCGTGGCGCGCCGATCTGCTCGGCCGCCTCCTCAAGGGCCGTGGCGCGCACGTGAACCTGATCCCGCTCAACCCGACCCCGGGCTCGCGGTGGACCGCCTCGCGCCCCGAGGACGAACGGGCCTTCGTCGCCGGTCTCCAGGCGCACGGCGTGCCGGTGACCGTTCGGGACACCAGGGGCCAGGAGATCGACGGCGCCTGCGGTCAACTCGCGGCCGCGGAGCGCGTGTAGGGGACGTCGTGGCTCCCCTGCTAGGGTGTGCGGTACAACCGTCACACATTCCGACAGGGGAGCGCTCGCAGCGCTGAGAGTGCGGCACCGGCCGCAGACCCTCGAACCTCGCCCAGGTCATGCTGGGTAGGAAGTTCGGATCTCTCTGGTGCTGCCCGTGTGCGTCCATGTCACGAAAGCGACACGATGAAGCGCACCGTCATACTCACCCTGCCCCTCTGCCTCGCCCTCTCCACGCTGGCCGCCTGCGGTAACGGCGACGACGGCGACGCGGAGTCCGGCGGGGGCGACACGGTCACCGTGGTCACCCACGACTCGTTCCTGGTCTCGGACGACGTGCTCGCGCGCTTCACCGAGGAGACCGGCTACACGGTCGAGGTGCTGCGCGCGGGCGACGCCGGGGTGGTGGTCAACCAGGCGGTGCTCTCGAAGGACAACCCGCAGGGCGACGTGCTGTTCGGCGTGGACAACACCCTGCTCTCGCGCGCCCTGGACGCGGGGATCTTCGTCCCGCACCCCGCCGAGGGGCTCGACCAGGTGCCGGAGGCGTACCACCTGGACGCGGGCGAGGACCGGGTGACCCCGGTGGACACCGGCGACATCTGCGTCAACTACGACCGGGCGTACTTCGCCGAACGGGACCTGGAGCCGCCCCGGACGTTCGAGGAACTGGCCGATCCCGCCTACCGGGACCTGCTGGTCGTGGAGAACGCGGCCACCTCCTCGCCCGGCCTCGGCTTCCTCCTCGGCACCGTCGCCGCCTACGGCGAGGACGGCTGGCGGGACTACTGGGAGCGGCTCGCGGACAACGGCGTCGAGGTCGTGGACGGCTGGGAGCAGGCGTACAACGAGCGCTTCTCCGGAGCGGGCGACGGCGACAGGCCGCTGGTCGTCTCCTACGCGTCGAGCCCGCCCGCCGGCGTGGTGTACGGCGGCGAGGAGCGGCCCGAGGAGGCGCCGACGGGCGTGTCCACCGGCACCTGCTTCCGGCAGATCGAGTTCGCCGGGCTGCTGGACGGGGCGGCCAACCCCGAGGGCGGCAAGGCGTTCCTCGACTTCCTGCTGTCCGCCGCGTTCCAGGAGGACCTGCCGCTCCAGATGTTCGTGAACCCGGTGCGGGAGGGCGTCGAACTGCCCGAGGAGTTCACCCGGTACGGGGAGACGATCGACGAGCCGCTGACCATGGACCCGGAGGCGATCGCCGAGGGCAGGGAGCGGTGGATCGACGAGTGGACCTCGCTGGTCGTCAGATGAGGCGCGCGGCCCTCGGCCGACTGGCGCTGCTGGCGGTGCCGCTGGCGTTCTTCGCGGTCTTCTTCGCCTATCCGGTGGCCGCGATCACCGGGCGCGGCCTGCGCGAGGACGGCGTGTGGCAGCTCTCGCGCGCCTGGGAGGCGCTGACGGGGCCCGGCACCGGGGAGGTGCTCTGGTTCACGGTGTGGCAGGCGGCCGCCTCCACCGCTCTGACGCTGACCTTCGCGCTGCCGGGCGCCTATGTCTTCGCGCGGCTCGACTTCCCGGGCAAACGGGTCCTGCACGCCGTTGTGACCGTTCCGTTCGTGCTGCCGACCGTGGTGACGGGCGCCGCGTTCCTCGCGCTGGTGGGGCGCGGCGGCGTGCTGGACGAGCTGTGGGGCGTGCGCCTCGACACCGGCGTGTGGGCCATCCTGCTGGCGCATGTCTTCTTCAACTACGCCATCGTGGTGCGCACCGTCGGCGGGCTGTGGGCCCAGCTCGACCCGCGGCAGGAGCAGGCCGCCCGGGTGCTGGGCGCGGGCCGGTTCGCCGCGTGGCGGCGGGTGACGCTGCCCGCGCTCACGCCCTCGGTGGCCGCCGCCGCGCTGCTGGTGTTCCTCTTCACCTTCACCTCGTTCGGCGTGATCCAGATCCTGGGCGGCCCGCGGTACGCCACGCTGGAGGCCGAGATATACCGGCAGACGGCCCAGCTCCTCGACCTGCCGACCGCCGCCGTTCTCACGCTGCTCCAACTGGTCGCGGTGGCCGCCCTCCTGGGGGCGCACGCGGTGATCACGCGCCGCCGCGAGGGGGCGCTCGCGCTGGTCGATCCGGCGTCCACCGCGCACCCGCCGCGCGGGCGCGCGCAGTGGGCGCTGCTCGCGCTCACGCTCGCGGTGATCGCGCTGCTGCTCCTGCTGCCGCTCGCCGTCCTGGTCGAACGCTCCCTGTCCGGGCCCGGCGGCTACGGCCTGGGCAACTACCGGGCGCTGGCCACCGCGGAGGGCGGCACCTTCCTGGTGGCGCCCTGGGAGGCCATCGCCAACTCGCTGCGCTACGCCGCAGCCGCGACCGCGATCGCCCTGGCCGTCGGCGGCCTCGCGGCGGCGGCGCTGACCCGGCGCGCGGGGCGGTTCACGCGCGGCTTCGACGCGATGCTGATGCTGCCGCTCGGCACCTCCGCGGTCACCGTGGGCTTCGGTTTCCTCATCGCCCTGGACGAGCCGCCGCTGGACCTGCGGTCCTCGTGGATCCTGGTGCCGCTGGCCCAGGCCCTGGTGGGTGTCCCGTTCGTGGTGCGGATCCTGCTGCCCGTGCTGCGGGCGGTGGACCACCGGCTGCGGGAGGCCGCGGCGGTGCTCGGCGCCTCGCCGCTGCGCGCATGGCGCGAGGTCGACCTGCCGCTGGTCCGCCGGGCGCTGCTGGTCGCGGCGGGCTTCGCGTTCGCCGTCTCGCTCGGCGAGTTCGGCGCGACCGTCTTCATCGCCAGGCCCGACTCCCCGACGCTGCCGGTGGCCGTGGCCCGGCTGCTGGGCCGGGCGGGGGAGCTCAACTACGGGCAGGCGATGGCGTTGAGCACGATCCTCATGCTGGTGTGCGCGCTCACCCTGCTCCTGCTGGAGAGCGTCCGCCCGGCCCGCGTCAGTGAGTGGGTGGCCTGATGTCCCTGCTGGAGCTGACCGGCGTGACCGTGCGCTACGGCGACCGCACCGCGCTGGACGCCGTCGGCCTCGGCGTGGCCGAGCACGAGACCGTCTGCCTGCTCGGCCCGAGCGGCAGCGGCAAGTCCACGCTGCTGCGCGTGGTCGCCGGGCTCACCCCCCTCGACGCGGGAACGGTCCTGCTGGGCGGGGCCGACCAGGCGGGCGTGCCGGTGCACCGCAGGGGTCTGGGGCTGATGTTCCAGGACCACCAGCTCTTCCCGCAGCGGGACGTCGGCGGGAACGTCGCGTTCGGCCTGCGGATGCGCCGGGTGGGCCGCGAGGAGACCGGGCGGCGCGTGGCCGAGTCCCTCGACCTGGTGGGGCTGCCGGGCGCCCAGCGCCGGGCCGTCGCCGAGCTGTCGGGTGGGGAGCAGCAACGGGTCGCGCTCGCACGGGCGTTGGCCCCGCGGCCGCGGCTGCTGATGCTGGACGAGCCGCTGGGTCAGCTCGACCGCGATCTGCGCGAGCGGCTGGCGGTGGAGCTGCGCCGCCTCTTCCGCTCGCTGGGCACCACCGTGCTGGCCGTCACCCACGACCAGGGGGAGGCGTTCGCGCTCGCCGACCGGGTGGTGGTGATGCGCGAGGGCCGCGTGGCGCAGGTGGGCAGCCCGGTGGAGGTGTGGAGGCGGCCCGCCGACGCGTTCGTGGCCCGTTTCCTCGGCTTCCGCAACCTGGCCGAGGCCACGGTCCGCGGCGGCGAGCCCCTCGCCGACACCCCCTGGGGCGAGGTGCCGGTGGCGCCGGGGACCCCGCCGGGGCCGTGCCACCTGCTGATCCGCCCCTCGGGGGTGCGGACCGGCGGCGCTCTGGCGGCGCGGGTCACCGCGCGGACCTTCCGGGGGGACCATGTCCTGCTGCTGCTCGACCCGGAGCGCGGCCCGGCGCTGGAGGCGGCCTGCCCGCTGCGCGAGGCCCCGGCCGAGGGGGAGACGGTCGGCGTCGCGTTCGCGGCGGACGAGGTCGTCGCGCTGCCCTGAACGCGACCGTGACCGGCTCGCGGCGGCGGAGAACGCCAGAGGCACGGTGCCCGCGGCGAGGCGCCCGCGCCATGAGAAGCCGCGCGGGGCGGGCGAACGACGGAGGGCGCCGGCATGGCGGGACGTCGCGAAGCGGGGCGGGCGGGGGCGGAGAGACCACCGGCCCCGGCGGATTGTGGAAGTGATGAAAGTTTTCATCTAGGCGGGGGGACGGCGGCGAAGTAAATTGTCGGCTCGCACACCAACTCCCCGGGAGAAGCCCGTATGAGACGGATCCTGCCCGCCCTCCTCGCCTGCCTCGGCCTGCTCGGCGGCAGCCTCGTGGCCGCCGGGCCCGCCGCGGCACAGGACGCAGGCAACCCGCCCGAGCAGTGGCGCAGTTACTGGGTCGACGCCTTCAACGAGGGCATATACACGCCGGATCAGGTCACCGCGCTGATAGACGACGCGCTCGCCGTCAACGCCAACGCCCTGATCGTGCAGACGGCCCGCCGTTACGACTGCTTCTGCAACCGGGCCCTCTACCCCCGCACCGACGCGGCCATCGACCCGGCGCCCTACGACCCGCTGGACGAGGTCATCGCCCAGGCCCACGCCGCGGGTCTGGAGGTGCACGCCTGGGTCAACGTCAACACCATGTGGAACAGCGCCACCGCGCCCACCTCGCCCGAGCACGTCTTCAACCAGCACGGCCCCTCCGCCCAGGGCGCCGAGCGCTGGCTGAACCGGAAGGCGGACGGCACCGAGCTCGTCGGCGCCAACGCCTACATCGACCCCGGCCACCCCGCCGCCGTGGAGTACATCGTCGCGGGGATCCAGAGCATCGCCCGCGAGTACGACGTGGACGGCATCAACCTGGACTACATCCGCTACCCCGACGGCAGCGCCCAGACCACGCACAGCGACTGGGGGTACAACGAGGTCTCCCTGGCCCGTTTCCAGCGGGCCACCGGCCGCACCGACGTGCCCGCGCCCGCCGACGGGCAGTGGGGCGACTGGCGCCGCGACCAGGTGACCAACCTGGTCCGCCGCGTCTACCTGGGCCTGTGGGAGGTCGACCCGACGGCCCGGCTCTCCATGGACGCCATCACCTACGGCTTCGGGCCGCAGTCCGTCGGCGGCTGGGAGTCCACCCGCACCTACGCCGAGGTCCTCCAGGACTGGGCGGGCTGGCTGGACGAGGGGATCATGGACACCGTCGTCACCATGAACTACAAGCGGGAATGGCAGCCCGACCAGGCGCGGATGTTCGCGGAGTGGTCCGAGTTCCTCGCCGACGCCCAGGGCGACCGCCAGGCGGTCAACGGTCCCGCTCTCTACCTCAACTCGGTCGACGACAGCCTCCGCCAGGTGGACCGGGCGCTCGCCGAGACCCCGGCGGGGAACACCGCGACGGGCTGGAGCGGCTACTCCTACGCCAGCCCGAGCCTGGACTCCGCCGCCAACGGGGCCGACGCCGAACGTCGGCGGCTCGCCGAGGCGCTGACCACCGGCCCCGACGCCCCGTTCGCCGAGGAGGCCGAGGTCCCGGCCATGGGCTGGAAGGCGCGCCCCGGCGAGGGCCATGTCACCGGTGAGCTGGCCCTGCGGGACGGCACGGCGCTCGACGGCGCCGAGGTCACCCTGACGCCGCTGCGGCCCGGCGGCGAGGAGGTCACCCAACGCGCCGACGGCACGGGGTGGTTCGGCTTCGCTCACGTCGACCCCGGCGTCTACCTGGTCCGCGCCGACCTGCCGCGCGGCGTGGTCGGCGCGCCGCTGACGGTGGTGAGGGTGGAGCGCGGCGCGATCGCGGAGGCGGACTTCCCGCCGTTGATCGGCCTGCCCTGACCGGCCGCGCCGCCCCACGCGCCGTTCCCCCGACCGCCTGACGCACCGCGGCCCGGCCCCCGTGCCTCCCCGCCGGGGCCGGGCCGCGCTGTGCGCGTCGCGGGCGGGCGCCGCGCGGCGCGTTCGCTCAGTGGCCGGCCGGCAGGGTGAACAGGAACGCCGTCAGCCAGGTCAGCGGCAGCACCAGCGCCAGCAGCGTGGCCGCCCTCAGGGCCGCCGCGCCGCGCAGCAGTCCCCTTGGGGCGCCGAGGCGCAGCAGCGTGGCGATCGCCGACCTGCGCTCGGCCCGCGCCTCGACGGCCACGGTCGCCACCGTGCCCACCGCGCAGACCAGCACCACACCCGTGCCCAGGGTGCCGAGGGGGCCGAACTCCCGCAGCCCGTCCAGCTCCACCGCGCCCAGCAGGCCCGCGCCCGAGGCGGCCAGCGCCCCGAGCGGCCGTCCGAGGCGGCGCGCCTCGTCCTGGAGCGTCCGCCCGGCGAGCAGCCGCATCACGCCGGGGCGCCCGCCGCACAGCAGCAGCCCGCAGACGTGCACGAGCCCGGGGCCCGCCAGCACGATCCCGGCGGCGATCAGCAGCCAGCCGCCCACCACGCCCGCGGCCACACCCCCCAGCACGCCGTGCAGCGGCAGCCAGCCGTCCGCGGCCGCGGGCGGCGCCTCGTCGCCGCCGTAGGCGGCGAGCGCGATGCCCGCCGTGGCCAGGGCGGTGCCCCAGGGCAGCCCGGCCGGGGCCGGGGTCGGGGCTCCGGCGCGGGCGATGGCGAGGGCGGCGGTGGCGTCGCCGGGCGGTACCAGGTCCCGCCGGGGCGGCGGCATCGGGCGCCGGACCGCGAGCGCGCTGGCCAGGGCCGCCACCCCGGGCACCACCGTCAGCAGGGTCAGCGCGGCGCCCAGCGGCAGCGGCCGCCCTCCGGCCAGGGGCCCGGCCGCCGCGCCGTCGAAGGGCAGCCCCGAGATGTCGCCGCGCAGATGGAGGAAGACGGCCAGCGCCAGCGCGCTGCCGAGCAGCCCCGCCACCGCCGCCGATGTGGCCGCGAGCGTCGGCAGCCTGGCCGGGCCCATCCCGGCGGCGGACAGCCCCGAGCGGGGCCGGGCGGCGGGGTCGGCTCTGGCCACCGCCACGGCCAGCTGAACGGTCGCGGCCAGCGGCACCGCGCACCAGGCCAGGCGCAGCACCGCGGCCCGGCCGCCCGAGGGGTCGGCGGAGGCGTGGGCGAGCGCGGCGAGCAGCAGGAACCCCACGCAGCCGGCGGCCCCGGCCAGCAGCAGCCGCCGGAGCAGGGCCAGGGGCGCCGACCCGCGGGCTAGACGGAGAGCGAGCATGCGGCCGGGTCCGTCGCGCCGGACTCCCGGCCGTCGACGATCGTGACGGTGCGGTCCGCGAGCGTGGCCACCTCGGCGTCGTGGGTGGCCAGCACCACGGTGATGCTGTGCGAGCGGCCCGCGGTGGTCAGGGTGCGCAGCACCTGCGCGCGGTCGGCGCAGTGCAGCGGCGCGGTCGGCTCGTCGGCGAAGAGCACGTCGGGCTGGTGCACCAGGGCGCGGGCGATCGCGACGCGCTGGCGCTGGGACTGGAGCAGCGCGGCGGGCCGCTTGCGCGCGCACTCGCCGACGTCGAGCCGCTCCAGCCACTCCAGGGCGGTGCGCCGCGCCTTGCGGGGGACGGCGCCGCCCAGCAGCAGCGGGAGCGCCGCGTTCTCCCAGGCGGTCAGCTCGGGCACCAGCTGGGGGCTGTCACCGACCCAGCCGAAACGGTCCCGGCGCAGCCGCTCGCGGGAGTTGGGGGTGAGGGTGTGCACCGGCATGCTGTTGAACCAGACCTCGCCGCTGGCGGGCACCAGCTGGCCGGAGAGGCAGCCGAGCAGGGTGGTCTTGCCGCAGCCGCGCGGTCCCGTCACGGCGAGGATCTCGCCCTGCCGGATGCCGACGGTGACTCCGAGGAGGGCGGGAGAGCCGTTGTGGGCGTAGTGCACATCGCGTGTCCACAGCACGTCGTTGTCGGGTGGGGCCATGGTCTGCGGCACCTCCGCTCGTATCGCTTCGATTCCCCCGGCCGGGTGGACGGGTGGCCGGGGAGACGGTCACAGCCACCTCGGCACGCTGACACAGTGCCGCCAACCGCCCACGGCGACTCGGCGAGTAGTCCGAAGAATCCTCCGGACGGTGCACTCGCGGCGCCGGGCGGCGGAAAATATCCCTTGCGACGGGACTTCCGGCGCGGTTTTTGCGTGTCGATCCCGCGTCGGGAGGCGGATCTGTGGTCCGTGCCGGTGTTGTGTGACCGAGGTGGGGGCATAGGCTGCATAGCCGTAGGGGGGCCCGGACAGGACAGGGAAGGCAGGAGGGTGCCGTGACGGCCGAGCCACGCCGCTGGCGGAATTACATCGACGGAGAGTTCAGGGATGCCGCGGACGGGCGGACGATGGAGGTGGTGGACCCCACCACCTCCGCCGCGTACGCCACCGCGCCGCTGTCCGGCGCCGCCGACGTCGACGCCGCGATGGCCGCCGCGGCGGCCGCGTTCCCCGCCTGGCGCGACACCACGCCGGCGGCCAGGCAGCTGGCGCTGCTGAGGATCGCGGACGCCTTCGAACGCCACGCGGACGAGCTGCTGGCCGTCGAGTGCGAGAACACCGGCAAGCCGCTGGAGCTGACCCGGCAGGAGGAGCTGCCGATGATGCTGGAGCAGATCCGGTTCTTCGCCGGCGCCGCCCGCATGCTGGAGGGCAAGTCGGCGGGCGAGTACATGGCCGGGATGACCTCGTTCGTGCGGCGCGAGCCCATCGGTGTCTGCGCCCAGGTCACCCCGTGGAACTACCCGGTGATGATGGCGGTCTGGAAGTTCGCCCCGGCGCTCGCGGCGGGGAACACGGTGGTGCTCAAGCCGTCCGACACCACGCCCGCCTCCACCGCGTTCATCGCGGGACTGCTCGGCGAGATCCTGCCCGCGGGCGTCTTCAACGTGGTCTGCGGCGACCGGGACACCGGCCGCCTGATGGTCGAGCACCCGGTCCCCGCCATGGCCTCCATCACCGGCTCGGTGCGCGCGGGCCTGGAGGTGGCCGCCAGCGCGGCCAAGGACCTCAAGCGGGTCCACCTGGAGCTGGGCGGCAAGGCGCCCTGCGTGGTCTTCGAGGACGCCGACATCCCGGCGGCGGCCGAGGCGATCAGGGACGCGGGCTTCTTCAACGCGGGCCAGGACTGCACGGCCGCGACCCGCGTGCTGGTGCACGAGTCCGTCCACGACGAGTTCGTCGCGGCCCTCGCCAAGGCCACCGAGGAGGTCAAGACCGGCGACCTCGCCGATCCCGACTGCTTCTACGGCCCGTTGAACAACGCGACCCACTTCGCCAAGGTCTCCGGCTTCGTCGAGCGCCTGCCCGCCCACGCCACCGTCGTCACCGGCGGCCACCGGGTGGGCGAGCGCGGCTGGTTCTACGCGCCCACCCTGGTCACCGGCTGCCGCCAGGACGACGAGATCGTCCAGCAGGAGGTCTTCGGCCCGGTGATCACCGTCCAGAGGTTCGCCGACGAGGCCGAGGCCACCGCCTGGGCCAACGGCACGGACTACGGGCTCGCCTCCTCGGTGTGGACCAGGGACCACTCCCGCGCGATGCGGATGTCCAAGGCCCTGGACTTCGGCTGTGTCTGGCTCAACACCCACATCCCGCTGGTCGGCGAGATGCCGCACGGCGGCTTCAAGAAGTCCGGCTACGGCAAGGACCTCTCCGCCTACGGCCTGGAGGACTACACGCGCGTCAAGCACGTGATGACGGCGCTCTAGCCGGGCCGGCCCGGGATCGCCGCCTCCCGGCGGTCGAGCTCCTTGCGGAGGGCGGCGATCCGGTTGGTGGTGACGGCGGTGACGCCCAGGCCGATCAGCCGCCGCATGGAGCGGCGGCTGTCGGCCGTCCAGGCCGCCACCCGGTAGCCCTCGGCCTCGGCGCTCACCACCGTGGCCCGGGTGACCAGGCCGAAGCGGTAGTTGAGCCACCGGGGCCTCACCTCGGCCAGCAGCGAGGCGCGGGGGCGGGACGCCCTCTTCCACGTCAGCGCGATCTCCGCGTCGGCGTCGGCGGCGCGGACCGCGCGCAGCGCGCCCGGGTCCCCGCTGTAGTACACCCGCCCCTCGGCGCCCGTGGCGTGGACCGTCGCGACCGCGGCCCGCGCCGTGACCGGCAGCCGCTCCGGCAGGTCGATCAGCGTGCGGACGGGCGCGGTGACGGCCAGCGCCTCGGCGAGCGTCGGCACGCCGCCGCCCGTCAGCTCCGCGACCCGCGCCGCGGTCACCTCGGCGACCGCCTCCTCGCTGCCCCAGAGCCGTTTGAGCGTGGCGTCGTGGATCACCACCGGCACGCCGTCCGCCGTGGCGCGCACGTCGAGTTCGACGGCGTCGGCGCCGGACGCGATGGCCGAGACGAACGAGGCGAGGGTGTTCTCCCGCGCCACATAGGGGTCGCCGCGGTGGGCGACCGCGATCACCCCCGCCACGCGGCCAGGTAGCCGTCGATCTCGCCCCGCAGGCGCGCCCTGCCCGGCGCGTCGAGGGACGAGGCGTCCACCGCGTTCTTCGCCAGCGCCGCCACCCCGGCCGCGTCCAGGCCGAGCAGCCGCGCGGCGACGGCGTACTCGTTGTTGAGGTCGGTGGAGAACATCGGCGGGTCGTCGGTGTTGACCGTGACCTTCACGCCGGCGGCGGCCATCTCGCGGATGGGGTGCTCGTCCAGCGAGGGAACGGCCTTGGTGGCGACGTTCGAGGTCGGGCAGACCTCCAGCGGGATGCCGTGTTCGGCCAGGTGTGCCAGCAGCTCGGGGTCCTCGGCCGCGCTGGTGCCGTGCCCGATCCGCTCGGCCCGCAGGTCCCGCAGCGCGTCCCACACCGTGCCGGGGCCCGTGGTCTCCCCGGCGTGCGGAACGCTGTGCAGCCCGGCCGCGATGGCGCGGTCGAAGTACGGCTTGAACTGCGGGCGCGGCCAGCCGATCTCGGGCCCGCCGAGGCCGAACGAGACCAGCCCGTCGGGCCGCAGGTCGCAGGCCATCCGCGCGGTCTCCTCGGCCGCCGGGAGGCCCAGCTCGCCGGGGATGTCGAAGCACCAGCGCAGCACGACGCCCAGCTCGCGCTCGGCGGCGGTCCTGGCGTCCTCGATGGCCTCCATGAACGCGACGTCCGGGATGCCGCGCTTGACCGAGGTGTGCGGCGTGACGGTCAGCTCGGCGTAGCGGATGTTCTGCCGGGCCATGTCGCGGGCCACCTCGTAGGTGAGCAGCCGGACGTCCTCGGCGTCGCGGATCAGCTCGACGACGGAGATGTAGACCTCGATGAAGTGGGCGAAGTCCCGGAAGGTGAAGAACTCGGCCAGTGCTTCCTCGTCCTTGGGCACCGGGGAGTCGGGGTGCCGGGCGGCCAGCTCCGCGACGATGCGCGGGGAGGCGGAGCCCACGTGGTGCACGTGCAGCTCGGCCTTGGGCAGTCCGGCGATGAAGGCGGTGAGGTCGGTCCGAGCGGTGGAAGCGGTCGGAGCGGGCGGATTGGTCAACGGGCCCTCCGGAGGCAGTCGGTGCGGACTCATCGTAGGCAGGCGGCCGGAGGCCGCCGCAGCGGCCGTAAGGTATGGCCAACGATTGGGGAGGGCATGTGACCGCTGACCCGCACGCCGGCTGGCCGGCACCGCCGCAGGCCGCGCCGCCGGGACCCGTTCCGCCGCCCTGGGGGCCCGGCCCGCTGGCGCCGGTGCAGGTGCCGGTGCCGGTGGTGCCGCGGAACGGGCAGGGCATGGCGTCGCTGGTGCTGGCGGGCGCGGCGGCGGCGTTCTGCTGGACGTTCGCGCTCAGCGTCGTCGGGTTGGTGCTCGGGCTGCTCGCGATGCTCTTCGGCATCGCCGGTCTGGTCAGGGCCGGTCAGGGCCTGGCGACCAACCGCGGCGTGGCGCTGGGCGGGCTGTGGACGGGCGCGGGCGCGACGGCCGTCTCCGCGGTGCTCACGGTGGTCTTCTTCGTCTGGACGGCCGCGCTCACCCCGGTGGTGTCGGAGGCGGGCGCCGACTATCTGGCGGCGGTGGGCGAGGAGGTCACCTACGAGGACGGGATCTCCGTCACCATCGAGGAGCCCTCCCCGATGGCCGGGGAGGGCGCCGCTTCGGTGACCGTCCGGGTCGTCAACGGGGGCGAGGACACCGTGGGGCTGGGCTCCCCGGGGATCGTCGCCGCCGTGGACGGCGAGGAGATCGAGGGCCGGGACGTGCTGCGCGAGACCGACGACGTGGGCGAGCTGGCTCCGGGCGACTCCCGCGAGATCAGGTATCGGGTCGCCCTGCCCGAGGCCCGGCCCGCGTACCTCTCCGTGGACTTCTCGCCGGGCGAGGACCACGCGTTCGCCTACTGGGACCTCGCCCTGGAGGACGCGGGCGAGGAGGGCGGGCCCTCCCCCGAGGAGCCCGGCGGGCCCGGTGGCCCCGGCGAGGAGGACACCCCCGGCGGCCCGGGGGACATCCCCGCCTGACCGTCCGGACGGCCGCCGGGACCCCGTCGCGCGCAACGCGCGGAAATCCCGGCGAAGCGGTGTAAGGATCCGCGCCGTCCGCCCTCTCTCCTTCCGACCCGACCGGCACCGCGCGGGGGCCGGGGTCTGAGGAGGAGCGCGATGAGCGCACGTGGCCCGATGAGATCGGCGATCGAGTGGCTGGCGTCGGCGGCACCGGAACCGGACGCCTGCCGCTGGGAGTGGGAGCGGCACCCGATGGGGGTGGCCCTGCTTCCGGCAGGCCGCATATGGGATGTGCTGATCCTGCCCGGGACGCTCGGCTACCTGACGTTCGACGTGCTGACGCGCGTCATCGACCGGCCGGGGCCGGTGCTCGCGGACCACGGGAACTCCAGGGTCGGCTTCTTCGTGCCGCCGGGCACCGCGGGCCGCTGGCTGGGGACCGGGGTCCGTGCGGCGGGCCGCGGCAGCTGGGTCGTGGTGCCGCACCCGCAGCGCACGGCCAACGGCGTGCGCTGGCTGGTCGCGCCCGACGGCTCGGGCGTGCTCACCGACACGGCGGTGCTGGAGCTGGCGATGCACGAGGCGGCGGCGATCGTCGGAAGGGAGCCGGGCCCGGGGCGCGCCTGCGGGCCCTGAGCGCACGACCGCCCCGGAGCCAGGGGGGGAGAGCTCCGGGGCCGTGTCGTTCCTGCGCTGCCTGCCATGCGGACGGCCGCACGCCCCGGGGGGTGTGGGGCGGGCGGTACCGGTCCGAAGGAGTGCGGGAGTCTGGCTGCTCTCGCGACGAACTCGACGGTACGGCAGGTCAGGTCCGCCGGTCCCCGCCCGCCGCCGGATCCGCATCACATCCGCGCAGCTTCTCCATGGTGGTCACAGGCGCGTTCGTCCGCACGCCGGGCGCCCGCCCGGACCCCCGTTCAGACCTTCGCCAGCGCCTCACCGACGATGTCCAGGCCCTCGCCCAGCAGGTCCTCGCCGATCACCAGCGGCGGCAGGAAACGCAGCACGTTCCCGTAGGTGCCGGTGGTCAGCACGATCAGGCCCGCGCTGTGGCAGGCCGCGGCGACGGCGGCCGTGGCCCGGGGGTCGGGGTCCTTGGTGCCCGGCGTGACGATCTCGACGGCGAGCATCGCGCCGCGCCCGCGCACGTCGCCGATCAGCGGGTGCTCCGCGGCCAGGGCCTCCAGGCGCGGGCGCATGACCTCCTCGATGCGCCGGGCCCTGGCCGCGAGGTCGAGCTCGCGCATGGTCTCGATCGACCCGAGCGCGGCGGCGCAGGCCACCGGGTTCCCGCCGTAGGTGCCGCCCAGGCCGCCCACGTGCGTCGCGTCCATGATCTCCGCGCGCCCGGTGACCGCCGCGAGCGGCAGCCCGCCCGCGATGCCCTTGGCCGTGGTGATCAGGTCGGGCACGATGCCCTCGTCCTCGCAGGCGAACCACTGGCCGGTGCGGCAGAAGCCCGACTGGATCTCGTCGGCGACCAGGACGATGCCGTGCTCGGCGGCGAACGCGGCGATGCGCGGCAGGAAGCCCCGCGCCGGCACGATGAACCCGCCCTCGCCCAGCACCGGTTCGACCACGATCGCCGCGGTCTCGGTGGCGCCCACCTGCTTGCTGATCTGGTCGATCACCTGCGCCGCCGCCTCCTCGGCGCACCGCTCGGGGCCGGTGGGCCAGCGGTACGGGTAGGCCATCGGCACCCGGTAGATCTCCGGCGCGAACGGGCCGAAGCCGTGCTTGTAGGGCATGCTCTTGGCGGTCAGCGCCATGGTGAGGTTGGTGCGGCCGTGGTAGCCGTGCTCGAAGACGACGACCGCCTGCCGCTTGGTGTGGTAGCGGGCGATCTTCACCGCGTTCTCCACGGCCTCGGCGCCGGAGTTCAGCAGGATCGACTTCTTGGCGTGGTCGCCGGGGGTGAGCCTGGCCAGCTCCTCGCAGACCTCGACATAGCTCTCGTACGGTGTGACCATCGCGCAGGTGTGGGTGAGCCGCGCGAGCTGGGCCGAGGCGCGGCGCACGACCGCCTCCGCGCTGTTGCCCACGGAGGTGACGGCGATGCCGGAGCCGAAGTCGATGAGGCTGTTGCCGTCGACGTCCTCCACGATCCCGCCGCCGGCGCGCGCCGCGAAGACGGGCATCACGGTCCCGATGCCGTCGGCGACGGCGGCCCGCTTGCGCGCCATCAGCTCCCTGGAGGCGGGTCCGGGGATCTCGGTGACGAGCTTGCGCTGCTGGGGGAGGGAGGGGCCGCCGGACAGTTCGGTCATGGTGCTCATGCGTGCACTCCTCGTCGCGAAGGGGCTGTGTACGTCGCTCCTGCGGTCAGGCTAGGGGCGTGCCGCGCCCGCGGGCATGCTCCACCCCGGAGTGGTCCCGGCGCCCGTTTGTCCGTGGTGTAGCCGTGTTGTCCGCGCTGGAGCCGTGCTCGGGGCGCGCCCCGAGCGGCCCCGGCGGTCCCGCTCAGTGGTCGAGCGAGGGGACCCGGCCCTGCGCCGGGCAGATCCGGCGGCCGTCGCTGTCGAAGACGTACAGCTGGTCGAGGTCGAGCAGCAGCGGCACCCGCTCGCCGATGCGCGGCTGCACATCCATGCCGGCCCGCACCACGAGGCCGTCGCTGACCCGGCCCGAGGGCATGGGCGAGGGCGGCTCGGCCGCCTCGGCGGCGCCCGGGGCCGGGGAGCCCCTGCCGGGGGCGGCCCCGAACGCCCGGTTCAGCAGCCGCCCCATCCGGCTCCGGGTGGCGCGCCTGGTCCTGCTGCCCGCGGAGGGCGGCCGGGGCGCCTCCAGGCCGTCCACCTCCGCCGGCCGCGCCCCGGTGCTGACATAGATCAGCGACTCGTGACCCTGGAACTCGACGTGCTGCACCACCCCGTTGAGCAGGGCCTCGCTGGGCCGCATCTCCTCGGGCGAGGCGATGCGCACCGCCTCGGAGCGCACCCCCACGGTGATGTCGCGGCCCATCTGCACCCGCAGCAGCTGGTGGTCGAGGCTCAGCGGCTGCGGCAACTGCATCCGCTGGGTGCCGAAGTCGATCGACATCCGGCCGTCGAGCGGCGCGTACACGGTGGCGCGCAGGAGGTTGATGCGCGGGGTGCCGACGAACGCGGCCACGAACACGTTGTCCGGCAGCCGGTAGACGTCGCGCGCCGAGCCGATCTGCTGGAGCAGGCCGTCGCGCATCACCGCGACCGTGTCGCCCAGCGACATCGCCTCCGACTGGTCGTGGGTGACATACACCGTCGTCACCCCCAAGTGGCGGGTGAGCGTGGCGATCTCGGCGCGCAGCCGGTTGCGGAGCTTGGCGTCGAGGTTGGAGAGCGGCTCGTCGAGCAGGAACGCCGTCGGGCGGCGCACGATGGCCCGCCCCATGGCGACGCGCTGCCGCTCGCCGCCGGAGAGCTGTCCCGGGTAGCGGTCGAGCAGGTCCTGGATGCCCAGCAGCCGCGCCGCCTCGTTCACCCGGGGCGAGCCGTCCTCGTGCGGCGCCTCGATGCGCAGGGGGAAGGAGATGTTCTGGCGGCTCGTCATGTTCGGGTAGAGCGCGTAGTCCTGGAAGACCATCGCGAGCTGACGCTGGCCCGGCGGCAGGTGGTTGGCGTAGGCGCCGTCCAGCAGCAGCTGACCCGAGGTGATGTCCTCAAGACCCGCGATCATCCGCAGTACCGTCGACTTGCCGCATCCCGAGGGGCCGAGCAGCACGACGAACTCGCCCGGCGCGATGTCGAGCGAGAGCCGGTCTACGGCGACGACGTTCTTCGGGAACGTCTTGGTGACGTCTCGAAGCGAGATGGCGCGTGTCATGAAAGGGTCCGCCCAGGGTCCTCTTTGAGCCAGCGGTGATCCAGGAACGTAGCGCACCAGTTGTCCCAGCGGAACGGGTATGGACAGGTTGGCCCTCCGCATATTCGACAGGCCGCTCTGCACTAGATTTGAACGGCGACGCTCAGTCAGCCGATGGCGTGATCAGGGGGCTTGGCACGGATGAACACCAACGGCCCGCGGAACGCGCGGCAGACACCCGGGGACGGCCGCCAGACCGTCCCCTTCGTCCAGGGCGCGCCGCCCGCTCCCCGGCGCCCGCCGGACCCCGAGGCCCCGCCGCTGGTCCGCTGGCTGCACCTCCCGCGCCCGGCGGCCAGGCCCGGCGTGTGGCGGGCGGGCCACGAGCCGAAGCCGCCCGAGGACCCGAACCGCCTCAGCGACCGCGAGCTGCTCGGCACCGCGACGCTGGCGCTGCTCGCGGGCTGGCTGCTGTACTCGCTGTGCCTGGAGATCCCGCTGCGGCCCTACCGCTGGCCGCTGCTGTGGGTGACCCCCGACCACTGGCGCGTGCTGCCCGACCCGCTGCCGCCCGGCGCGACCGACGCCGACCTGCTGGTCGCGTTCAAGCGGGCGCTGCGGATCTACGACTGGGTGTTCGCCGCCGCCCTGATCCTGGTCTTCGGCACGCTGGGCCACGCGACCGAGGTGTGGCGCCGGTACGCCCCGCGGCCCGCGCGCCGGGTCGTGCGCCCGCTCACCGCCCCGTTCCGCCTGATCGGCCGCTGGGGCAGGCAGCTGGGCGCGCTGCTGGCCGGGGCCGTGGTCTGGACGGCGTGCTTCAACGGCAACTGGGGGCTGTGGCTCGAACCGCTCTTCCTCGTCGTCCCCGACTCCTGGTGGAACGACGGGGACATCACGGTCTACAAGGTCGTCTACAACGCCTACTACGTGCTGTTCACGGCCCTGCTGGCGGCCCTGGTCTGGGCGTTCGGCGACTGGCGCGCCCTGGTGAAGCGGCTGCGCGGGGGCCACGACGAGGACCGGGACCGCTGGGGGGCCGCGGCGCCCACCGGCGTCTCGGACGGCGCCCTGGCGCCGCAGGCGGGGCTGTCCGACTGGTCCGAGCTGCGGGGGGCGGGCGGCGCGACGGCGGCCGACCGGCTCACCGGCGACATGGACTCCGGGGCCATGAGCGACCTCGACTACACCCGCATCGAGCACGCCTGGCGCGGGGTGCGGGCCAGGCCCACCGCGCTGCCCACGTTCGCCGACGCGGCCGGCGCCGACGGCGCCGCCGCCTTCGCGCACCCCTCGGGCCGCCGCGACCTGACCGTGCGCACCGCCACCCACGACCTGATCACGCGCCAGGTCCGCGTCGGCCGCGCGGTGGACGAGGAGCGGAACCCGTACGACTACCGCGGCGAGGACGTGGCGCTCGACCCGGCGGTCCTGGGCACCTCCCTGCTCGCGGTGGGGCCGCCGGGGTCGGGCAAGACGGGACGGGTCATCCGGCCGGTGACCGAGGCGCTGTGCCTGCACGCGCTCACCAACCAGGCCACCGTCGTCGCCGTGGGCAGCGCCAGCAGCTCGCTCGGCCCGGACGACGCGTTCGACGTCATCCTGCGCGTGGGCGACCCGGCCAGCACCCACCAGCTCGACCCCTACGGCGGCGCCACCGACACCGACGAGGCCGCGACGCTGCTGGCCGAGGCGCTGGTGGGCGGCTCCCGGGTGGAGACGCGGGAGGCCGCGGCCGTGCTGGTCCAGCTGATCGGCCCGTACCACGCGGCGTTCGGCGGGCTGCCGGGCGTGCCCGAGCTGCGCGCCATGCTGGACGGCGCCCCCGCCCTGCTGGCCACGCTGCGCGAGCGTCTGGGCGGCGCCCCCGACCAGCTGCGCGACCTGGACGCCAGGGCCAGGCAGGCCCAGCGCCCCGACGACCTCGGCCCGCACCTCGCCGACCGCCTCGCGCTGCTGGACCGCGCCGGGTTCTCGCCGGGCGGCGGGCGCGGCGGGCCCGCGGTGTTCTCGCTCAGCGCCCTGGTGCACCCGCTGCGGGTGCGGGTCGACCTGCCCGCGACCGGGCACGCGGAGGCGGGGCGGATCATCACCCGGCTGCTGCTGGCCCAGTTCACCGCCGCGGTCACGGCACGCCCCGACCGTTCCCTCTTCGCCTGCCTGGTCCTCGACGACGCCACCGCCGCCGTGACGGCGGGCACCGTGCGCGGGCTGACGCACCTGCGACCGGCCAACGCGGGCGTGGTGCTGGCGCTGCGGACCCTGGACGACGTCCCGTCCTCGCTGCGGGCCGGACTGCTGGGCGCGGTCGGCTGCCGGATGGCGTTCTCCGGTATCACCACCTGGGACGCCGAGCACTTCGCGCGGGCGTGGGGGACGGAGTGGAAGGAGGACCAGGAGACCACCCGCACCCCCGACCGCGCCGGCGGCGGGCTGCGCAAGGCGGTGCGCGGGGTGCGGAAGGTGTTCACCGGGCGCGACACCACCACGGAGTCCGTCACGGTGCGCCGCGTGGAGCGGGAGCGCTGGTCCGCCTCCGAGCTGGCGCACCGCGTGCCGCCCCGGCACGCGGTCCTCTCCCTGACCAGCGTCTCGGGGGAGCCGGGCCCGCCGACCCTCATCCAGCTGGGCTGACGTGCGGCCGGGCTGACGTCCCGCGGGGCCGACGGCCGGGCCTACCTGGCCGGTTGCCGGCGCATATGCCACGGGCGCCGACCGGCCGGACATGTCCGCGCTGTACCGTGAGGGCACGTGTCGCTTCAGGCCCTCCAAGGGGATCCATGTACCCGACGCTTGCCACGCTCGTTCAGCACACCGGGCTGAAGCTCGGCGTCCTCACGGGCGAGGAGCGGCTGGACGCCGGGGTGCGCTGGGCGCACGCCAGCGAGCTGGCCGACCCGACGCCCTGGCTCGACGGCGGCGAGCTGCTGCTGACCACCGGGCTGCACCTGGCCGTGTCCGACGAGGCGGAGATGCGGAGCTACGTGACCCGGCTGGCGGAGGCGGGCGTCGTCGGGCTTGCCTTCGGCGTCGGTGTCAACCATCCCGAGGTGCCGCCCGCGCTGCTCGCCGCGGTCAGGGAGGCGGGGCTGCCGCTGCTCGAAGTCCCGCGCCGCACCCCGTTCCTCGCCATCGGCAAGGTCGTCTCGGCGGCGATAGCGTCCGAGCAGTACCGGGCGGTCACGGCCGGGTTCGCCGCCCAGCGCGAGCTGACCCGGGCCGCGCTCGCCACCGACCGGCCCGAGGCGCTGCTCGCCAAGCTGGCCTCCCTGGTCGGCGGCTGGGCCGCGCTCTACGACCTCTCGGGCGCCGTCACCGCCGTCGCCCCCGGCTGGGCCGCGCGCCGCGCCGCCCGGCTCACCGCCGAGGTGCGGCGGCTCGGTGACCGCCCCGCGCCCGCCAGCGTCGTGTGCGCCCAGGAGCCGGACGACGACCGCGTCGAACTCCAGTCCATCGGCACGGCGCAGGTGCCCCGCGCCGTTCTGGCCATCGGCACCGGCGACCCGCTCGGCACCGCGGAGCGGTACGCCGTCCAGTCCGCCGTCGCGGTGCTCACGCTGCTCACCGAGCGGTCCCGGGCCTACCGCGCCGCCGAGGCGCGCCTCGGCGGCGCCGTGCTGCGCATGCTGCTGAGCGGTGAGCCCGACCACGCCAGGGCCGTCGCGGGACAGCTCTACGGCGGGTTGCTCGACGCCCCGCTGCGCGTGCTGGTCGGGGCCTCGGGGGAGCCGAAGGCGCTCGACGCCCTGCGCGCCGCCGTCGAGGCCGCCGCGGCGCGCGGCGGGGAGTCGGTGCTGACCGCGCCCGACGGCGACGGCCTGGTGCTGCTGGCCGCGGACGGCGGCGCGGCGCTGGCCGCCTGCCGCGCGCATGTCGCCCGCGAGGAGACCGCGGGCCCGGCGGTCGGGATGTCGGGGCCGACCGGGCCCGCCTCGGCCGACGCGGCGTACCAGCAGGCCAGGGAGGCGCTGCTGGTGGCCCGCAGGCGCGGGCGGACTTTGGTCGAGCACGAGGACGTGGCCACCGGCTCCGTCCTGCCGCTGCTGAACGACGACGCGGTGCGGGCGTTCGCCGACGGGATGCTGCGCGCGCTCCGCGCGCACGACGAGCACGGCCGCGGCGATCTGATGGCCTCGCTGCGCGCCTGGCTGGCCCGGCACGGCCAGTGGGACGCGGCGGCGGCCGACCTCGGCGTGCACCGGCACACCCTGCGGTACCGGATGCGGCGGGTCGAGGAGATCCTGGACCGCTCCCTCGACGACCCGGACGTCAGGATGGAGCTGTGGCTGGCGCTGAAGGCCACCACCCGGCCCCCGGCAGGGCCCTGACGTCGCCTCGTCCCGGTGCCGAAGAGGCGCGGGGGAGCCGGGTTTTCCGACACGCCGGACAAGAACCCGCGGGCGCCCGTGCGCCTACGGTGGAGGGCGGGAAGCGCACGCGACAACCCGGAAGGCGGCACCCGTGATGACCACAGACGCAGCCCCGCACCCGTTCTGGCTCGCCGGCCGCGCGGTGAGGGGCGAGGAGACCGTGGAGGTCACCTCGCCGTGGGACGGCTCGACCGTCGGCTCGGTGAGCCTGCCCACGCCGCGGCAGACCGAGGAGGCGGTCGCCGCCGCGGCGGCCGTGGCCGCCGAGTTCGCGGCCTCGCCCGCCCATGTGCGCGCCACCGCGCTCGACCTGGTGGTCCGGCGGCTCGGGGAACGCGCCGACGAGGTCGCGCGGCTGATCTCCTCGGAGAACGGCAAGCCCCTGAAGTGGGCGCGCATCGAGGTCGCCCGCTGCGTCTCGGTGTTCCGCTGGGCGGCGGACGAGGCGCGGCGGTTCAACGGCGGCACCGCGCAGCGGCTCGACGCGGACGCCGGGGGCACCGGCCGCCTCGCGCTGACCCGGCGCGTTCCCTACGGCCCCGTCCTCGGCATCGCGCCGTTCAACTTCCCGCTGAACCTCTGCGCGCACAAGGTCGCCCCCGCGCTGGCCGCCGGGGTGCCGATCATCCTCAAGCCCGCCCCGGCCACCCCGCTCTCCGGGCTGCTGCTCGGCGAGCTGCTGGCCGGGACGGACCTGCCGGCCGGGTCCTGGAGCGTGCTTCCGGTGCCCAACGACGCGATGCCCTCGCTGGTGCGGGACGAGCGGCTGCCGATCATCTCGTTCACCGGCTCGGTGCCGGTCGGCTGGTCCATCCGCGACGCGGTGCCGCGCAAGCGCGTCACGCTGGAGCTCGGCGGGAACGGCGCGGCCGTCGTGCTCGCCGACTGGGCCTCGGACGCGGACCTGGACTGGGCGGCCCAGCGGATCGCGACCTTCTCCAACTACCAGGCGGGGCAGTCCTGCATCTCGGTGCAGCGCGTCATCGCCGACACGGCCGTGTACGACCGGCTGGTGCCCCGGGTGATCGCCGCCGTCGAGGCGCTGGTCACCGGCGACCCGGGCGACGAGGCCACCGACGTGGGCCCGCTGATCAGCGAGGACGCGGCCCGGCGCGTCGAGAGCTGGGTGAACGAGGCGACCGCGGCCGGCGCCAAGGTGCTCACCGGGGGCGCTCGGGTGGGCGCGAGCTACCTGCCGACCGTGCTGGAGGGCGTGCCCGCCGACGCGAAGATCACCTGCGAGGAGGTCTTCGGCCCGGTCATGTCGGTGACCAGGGTCGAGGGCGAGGAGGCGGCCTACGCGGCGGCCAACGACTCGCGGTTCGGCCTCCAGGCGGGCCTGTTCACGCACGATCTCCAGGCCGCCTTCCGCGCCCACCGCGCCCTGGAGGTCGGCGGCGTCATCGTCGGCGACGTGCCGTCCTACCGCGCCGACCAGATGCCCTACGGCGGCGCGAAGCAGTCGGGCGTGGGCCGTGAGGGCGTGCGGTTCGCCATGGAGGACTACACCTACGAGCGCGTGATGGTGCTCACCGGTCTCGACCTGTAGCGGCCAGGCGGGCCACGACGAGGTCGCGGACGATCGCCTGGTCCACCCGGTGCCGGAAGCCGTGGTGGGGCTCGCTGTCCGCGACCTCGAAGCCGTGGTCGGCGAGCAGTTCGGCGAGCTCGGAGCGGCGGGCGACATGGGTGTTCCAGGCGATGCCGATGGCGCCGCCCGGTCGCAGCAGCCGCGCCCAGGCGGGCAGCGCCGCGGTGAGCAGCGGCATCGGGCTCCGCGAGACCTCCGTCCGCGCGGTGGCGCCGTGCTGCACGCCGTAGGGCGCGTCGGTGACGATCAGGTCGAAGGAGGCGGGGCCGAAGAAGGCGTCGCTCGCGGCGGTGTCGGCGTTGATCACCGTGACCTCGATGGCCTCGCCCCTCTTGTACCGCTCCTTGTCCTCGCCCAGTTCGGCGTGGAAGCGGCGCCCCAGGGTCTTGCGGTCGCGGCGGACCCTGGTGATCTCGGCGCGGTGCTTGAGGCGGCTGTTCTTCATCCACTGGCGCAGGAAGTTCGCGTAGGCGTCGAAGCTCTTGGTGTCCCGCTCCACGCCCGCGGCGTCGAAGCCGTACATCACCGCCTGGTTGAGCGTGGTGCCCCGGCCGCAGAGCGGGTCGAGCACGCGCAGGTCGCCGGTGAGCAGCCGCCGCGGGTCGTCGCAGGCCATCGCCGTGACGTTGAGCAGCAGCTTGGTGAAGTCCTCGTTCGTCTTGCCCGCGTACTTCTGGATGGTGATCAGGTCGCTGCCGAACCGGTCGAGCCGGGTCAGCTCCAGCGGCGCGAGCCGCCCGTCCTCGATCTCGAAGAGGGCGTAGAGGGACGAGAGGTTCGACAGGGCGCCGATGTCGCTCTCGGTGAGGTCGCCGTCCACCTCGAAGGTCAGGTAGGGAACGCCGCCGAGCACGGTCTCCCTCACCGAGCCGATCCGGCCGTCGAGCAACGCGTCCCCGACCACCAGCAGTTCGGATTGGGCCAGGTGCACTGAGGCGTGCGCGTAGACGCGGTTGTGCGAGGGGAACAGCAGGATTCCGTACGTTTTCATCGCGCCGGAGTGTAGCCGTTCCCGCCTCAGCGGAAATCCAGCCGGTCCACCCGGACCGGGCCGGTGAGCGTCAGGCGGAGGTCGTGGACCCCCTCCGGCGCGTCCGGCGACTCGGCGGTCACGGTCGTGTACGCGTACCGGTCGCCGGTGGACTCCACGCGCAGCGTGGCGTGCCAGCCGGTGCCGGGGACGCGCAGCTCGACCGTGGCCGATCCCGGCTCGGCGCGGGCGGCGCGCAGCCGCACCCGCGCCGGGCCCGTTCCGAAGTCACAGCGGCGGAAGAGCAGTTCGCCGACGGTGGCGGCCCCGGCCGCCACGGCGTCGCCCGACTCCCGGGTGGTGTCGACCAGTTCCGTGCCGGTGCTCTCGTCGTAGTCCGCGGCGGCGAGCCCGGCCCGGACCACCGGCCGCGGCGCCAGGGGCTCACCGGCCACGGTCAGCCCGGCCGTGACCCTGATGTCCCGGCTCGACGCCCCCGCGCCGAGGGTGTACGCGCCCGGCTCGACCGCCCAGCGGGAGTGCGCGACATCCCAGAAGCCGAGCGCCTCCGCGGCGTCGACGGCGAAGGTCACCCGCTCCGAGGCGCCGGGCGCCAGGTGGATCCGGCGGTGGGCGATCAGCCACCGGTGGGGGCGGGGCACGCTCGGCGCCACCGCCGAGGCGTAGAGCTGGACCACCTCGTCGCCCGCGCTCCCCCCGGCGTTGGTCACGGTCACCGCGGCGGTCAGCTCGCCCCCCTCGGCCCGCCGCACCGCGAGGTCGCCATAGGCGAAGGCCGTGTAGGACAGGCCGTGGCCGAACGGGTAGAGCGGCGCGCCGTCGTGGTAGAGGTAGGTGGCGCGCGAGCCGATCAGGTCGTAGTCCAGCAGGTCCGGCAGCTCCGCGTCGTCCGCGTACCAGGTCTGCGGCAGCCGCCCGGCGGGCGAGACGTCCCCGCACAGCACCCGGGCCAGCGCCGTGCCCGACGCCTGCCCGCCGTGCGCGGTCCACAGCAGCGCGGGCAGCGCGGCGTCGGCCTCCGGCACGGCATAGGGGTAGGACGAGACCAGCGCCAGCACGGTCCGTTCGTTGGCGGCGTGCGCGGTCCGCCACAGCGCGTCCTGGCGCGGTGGCAGCGCCAGCGTCGAACGGTCCTCCGTCTCGCGGCCGTTGATGTGCGGGTCGTTGCCCGCGACCACCAGGACCACGTCGGCGGAGCGCGCCACCGCCCGCACCGCGTCCTCGCCGCGCTCGACGGTCTCCACGGTGAAGACGTCGCCGGTCCCGGCAACCTTCAGCCCCTCGGCGGCGACAGAGACGTGGTTGCCGGTGCCCCGATGCCGAAGGAGGTGGCCCTCGCCGTGCGGTTCCAGCGTGAACGTCTCCTGGACCACCCAGCCGCCGGGCCGGTCGGCCGACGCGCGCACCAGGCCGTCGTCCGCGACGGACAGATAGCGCCCGTCGGGCGCCCGCAGGGTCACCACCCCGTCGCCCCAGTCGGTGAGCGTGAACGTGGTGGCGCCCGCCAGGGGGCCGACGGCGAGCGGCGGCAGGTCCGTCCGGCTGGCGACCAGCGCCGGGTCGAGCGAGGCGCCGGCCGCACCGTCCCGGGCCGCGGCCCCCGCCCCCGCCTCGGGCACCGTCACCCAGCCGCGTCCGGTCCGCAGCCGCACCCGGTCGGCGCCCTCGGCGAACGCGGCCGAGGCGACGCCGGGGTGGGCGAGCAGCCCGACCAGCGGGCTGGTGCGGCGCAGCAGCGCCCCGCTGTACCAGTCGAGCTTCACCTCGTCGGCCAGCGGCCCCACCACGGCGACCCGGGTGCCGGGGCGCAGCGGCAGCAGCCCGTCGTTCTTCAGCAGGACCACGGCCTGTTCGGCCGCGGTCGAGGCCAGCTCCCGGTGCTCCTCGGTGTCGAAGGCGGCCTCGGCGTCGAAGGGGTCGGGCCCCGGGTCGAACGCGCCCAGCCGCACCCGCATGCCCAGCAGGCGCGCGGCCGCGGCGTCGATCCGGTCCTGGGTGATCAGGCCCTTCTCCAGCGCCGCGGTCAGGCGCGCCACGGTCGGGGCGGAGTCCTCGCCGTGGTCGGTGAAGCTGTCCACCCCGGCCGTCAGCGCGGCGGCCAGACCCGCCTCGTGGCTGGGCAGATAGCCCTGCGAGCCCGCGATGTTGCCGGGCGCGTAGGCGTCGGAGCAGACCACCAGCGGCAGGCCGGTCCAGGTGCGCAGCTCGGTGGCGATCAGCGGGGAGAGGTGGTTCGGGCGGCCGTTGACCAGGTTGTAGGCGGGCATCACGCCCGCGACGGCCCCGGCGCGGACCGGGCCGCGGAAGGCGGGCAGCTCGTACTCGTGCAGCACCCGGGGGCGCACCGAGGTGGAGGCGGTGTCGCGGTCGCGCTCGTGGTTGTGCGCCAGCCAGTGCTTCAGCACCGGGGCGGTGCGCCAGCGCCCGGGGCGGTCGCCGCGCAGGCCGCGGGTGTAGGCGGTGGCGAGGGCGGCGGTCAGCCGCGGGTCCTCGGCGTAGCCCTCCTCGTTCCTGCCCCACAGCGGGTGGCGCAGGAGATTGACGGTGGGGGACCACACGTTGAGGCCCACCCGCGGGTCCGCGGCCCGCATCGCGCGCACCTCGCGGCCCACCGCCTCGCCGACGCGGCGCACGAGGTCGTCGTTCCAGGTCGCGCCGAGCCCCACCGCCTGCGGGAAGACGGTGGCCGGTCCCATCCAGGCCACCCCGTGCAGCGCCTCCTGCCCGGTGCGGAACGGCGGGAGGCCCAGGCGCTCGACGGCGGGGGCGAACTGGTGGAGCATCGCGAGGCGTTCGGCGGGCGTCAACCGGCCCAGCAGGTCGGCGACGCGTTCCTCGACGCTCAGCCGGGGGTCGCGGAAGGGCAGCGGTTCTGCGGTCACATGCGGTCCCGGAGTCGTCGGTTTTCGAAGCGCTTCGATGCTGGATTCCGCCGCCTCGCCTGTCAAGACGCCGGGCATCCACGGCTCACGCTCCCCGTCGATCTCCGGGAAACCCCGGACAGAAGGGCGATGGGAGCGCGCCCATTTTTCTCGGGAGCAGGGCTTGTGCGGCCCGCTGACGGGTCTTAGCCTCAGCCCAACATCGAAGCGCTTCGATCCTCGGACGACGGGTCCCGCGCTGTCGCGACGTCACGAAGGGTTGCCGTCATGCCGAACGCACGCCCCGCACCGAGCCGCAGACGCTTCCTCGCCTCATCCGCGGCGGTCGCGGCGGCGGTCACCGGAGGGGTTCCCCTGCTGGCCGCCTGCGGTGGGGACGGAGGCGGCGGTGGCTCGGAGGGCAGGGCGTCCGACGACCAACTGCGGGACCTGCTCCCCACGTTCCGGGCATCCGACGTCGCCGTCGAGCCCGACATCCCCGGCGGGGACGGCGTCAGCCCCGGCTACACCAGCTACATCCCCAGCGGCGACCTCGGCGTCTCCGTGCCCGAACCCCGCGGCGCCGGCGGTGAGTTCTCCGCGATGACGCCGCTGTGGGGCACGCCGCCGGGCGCGGGCAACGCGTTCTGGACGGCCATGGACGAGGCCATCGGCGTCAGGCTCGACTGGCAGACGCAGGACGGCAACACCTACGGCGAGAAGCTCGGTGCCGTGCTGGCCGGCAGCGACATCCCCGACCTGGTGTGCGTGCCCGGCTGGGAGCTGACCGGGCAGATACCGCAGGCCGTCAGCAGCCGGTTCGCGGACCTGGGACCGTTCCTCTCCGGCGACGCCGTGCTCGACTACCCGAATCTGGCCGCCATCCCCACCGCCGCCTGGGAGGCGTCGGTCTTCGGCGGGGCGCTGCGCGGCCTGCCCATGCCGGCGGCCACCATCGGCGGCGTCGTCCCCTACTACCGCCAGGACGTCTTCGAGGCCAACGGCTGGGAGGCCCCCACCACGCCCGAGGACTTCCTCGCCTTCTGCCGGGACATCACCTCCGCCCGCAACCGGGTCTGGGCCTGCGAGGACATGAAGTGGTCCGCGTTCGTCATCTTCGGCGTCCTGCCCGAGAAGCCCCGGTACTGGATGCGCGGCGACGGCGACACGCTGGTCAACCGCTACGAGACCGACGCCTACCTCGAAGCCCTGGAGTGGACCCGCACGCTCTACGGGGCCGAGGTCGTCCACCCCGACGCGGTCGCCGTCTCGGGCGACGCGGCCCAGCGCTTCACGGCGGGCGAGTCGCTGATCTGGAACACCGGCGACGGCGCCTGGCACAACACCACCGTCGAACAGCGCACCTCCAACCCGGACTTCCATATGAACGCGTTCGACTACTTCGGAGCCGGCGGCAACGACCCCGTCCTCTACGCGGGCAACGGCTCGGGGATCTGGACGTTCGTCAACAAGAACCTCTCCGAGGACCGCATCCGCGAGGCCCTGGAGATCGCCAACTTCACCGCCGCCCCCTACGGCACCCGCGAACAGCGCCTGCGCGCCTACGGCGTCGAGGGCACCCACTACACGGTCGAGGACGGCCTGCCGGTGCGCACGCCCCAGGGCGAGGAGGAAGTGGTCCCCGAGACCTACCCGTTCATCGCCACCGCCGGGCACGTGGTCGCCCACCCCGACACCCCGCGGGTCGTCGAGGACTGGACCGGCTGGCAGGCGCGGCAGATGCCCTATGTCCAGGAGGGCCTCTTCCACGGCCGCCAGATCCAGGAGCCCGTCCGCCTCACCAACATCAACGACGGCTTCGAGGACCTGGAGGACGACGTGGTCCGCGGACGCCAGTCGATCCGCGACATGCAGAACGCCGTGGCCGAGTGGCGGCGCAACGGCGGCGACGAACTGCGCGACTTCTACCAGGGGTTGCTCGACGAGGAAGGCGCCTGAGCGTGTCCCCGAGCACGGCCCCGCGGCGGGGGCGCGCCCCGGGGGACGCCTCCGTCCCCTTCCGCCACCGGCTCCGCCGCGACGGCGTCCTGATCCTGATGACCCTGCCGGCCGTCGCCCTGCTGATGGTCTTCGCCTACATCCCCATCGCGGGCAACGTCATCGCGTTCCAGTTCTACAGCCCCTACGCGGGCGACGGCTTCCTCGACTCCATGGCCAACAGCGCGTGGACCGGCCTGGAGAACTTCCAGCGGATGCTGGACGACAGGGACTTCTGGAACGCGGCGCGGAACACGCTGCTGTTCTCCTCGCTCCAGCTGCTCTTCTACTTCCCGGTCCCGATCGCGCTCGCCCTGCTCATCAACAGCGTGCTGCACAGCAAGGTCAGGGCGTGGACGCAGGCGGTGCTCTACCTGCCGCACTTCTTCTCCTGGGTGCTGGTCATCACCGTCTTCCAGCAGATGTTCGGCGGCGCGGGGCTGGTCGCCCAGCTGCTGCGCGACTGGGGCTGGGCCGAGAGCTTCGACCTGATGACCGACCCCGGCTTCTTCAAGTGGCTCATCACCGCGCAGGTCATGTGGAAGGACGCGGGCTGGGGCATCATCGTCTTCCTCGCCGCCCTGTCCACCGTCAACCAGGAGCTCTACGAGTCGGCCGCGGTCGACGGCGCGGGCCGCTGGCGGCGCATGTGGCATGTCACGCTCCCCGCCCTGCGCCCCGTCATCGCCCTGCTGCTGGTCCTCCAGGTCGGCGCCATGCTGACGGTCGGCGGCGAGCAGTTCCTCATCCAGCGCACGGCCGTGGGCCCCGGCACGTCCGAGGTCCTCGACACCTATGTCTGGCACAACGGGATCGAGGGCGGCGACTTCAGCTACGCCGCGGCCATCGGGATCGTCAAGGGCGTCTTCAGTCTCCTGCTGGTCCTGACCGCCAACCGAGTCGCCCACACGATGGGCGAACAGGGGGTGTACGCGCGGAGATGAGCGAAGCGAAGGGCGGACGGGTGGGCGAGGGCGCCCACCGGACGTGGCGGTGCGCGGGACGAGAAGGGAGAGGGCAGCGATGAGTACGGATGTCTCCGTCCCGGCCGAGGCGGACAGGGACGCGGGGCGGCGCCGGCGCCCGGCCTGGGAGGAGCCCCCGACCCGCACGGGTCTCACGGCCAAGGGCGCCATCCTGGGCATCGCCGTGCTGGCCATCCTCTTCCCGCTGTGGATCGTCGTCGTCACCAGCGTCTCCGACGCGCGGACCATCGCCGAGACCGGCGGCCTCGTCGTCTGGCCCGACGGCATCACCTTCGCCGCCTACCGCGAACTGCTCAGCGGCGGCGCGGTCTCCCGCGCCATGGTGGTCTCCATCGGCATCACCGTCGTGGGCACCGCGTTCAGCATGGCGGTCTCCGTGCTCGCCGCCTACGGCCTCTCCCGCCTCGGCTCGCTGTGGCACCGGCCGCTCCTGTTCACCCTGCTGGCCACCATGTTCTTCGGCGGCGCCGGCATCATCCCCACCTACCTGCTGATCCAGAGCCTGGGGCTGATGAACACCTATGCCGCGCTGATCCTGCCCATGGCGGTCAACGTCTTCAACATCCTGGTGCTCCGGGCGTTCTTCATGAACGTCGGCCAGGAGATCATCGACAGCGCCCGCATCGACGGCGCCGGCGAGTTCCGCATCCTGTGGCAGCTGGTCCTGCCCCTCTCCCGCGCGGTGCTCGCCGTGATCTCCCTCTTCTACGCCGTCGCCTACTGGGGCAACTGGTTCGCCGGATTCATCTACATCACCGACCAGGAGAAGCTGCCCCTCCAGAACGTCCTCCAGCAGATCGTCATCGGCAACCAGCGCCCCGCCGGGATGGCGCAGATCATCGGCACCGGCCAGATCCCGAGCATCGCCGTGCAGACCGCCGTCATGGTCCTGGCGCTGCTCCCCGTCGCCGTTCTCTCGCCGTTCGTCCAGCGGCACTTCAAGAAGGGCATGCTCATCGGCGCCGTCAAGGGATGACGGCCGCACCGGCGGGGGGACGCACCGGCGGGGGACGAGAGGAGAACACCGTGGTCGGACTGCACGACGCCACCCGGGGACGGCTGCTCTTCGGCGGCGACTACAACCCGGAGCAGTGGCCCGAGTCCGTCTGGCAGGAGGACATCCGGCTGATGCGCGAGGCGGGTGTCACCCTCGCCACCGTCGGCGTCTTCTCCTGGGCCGCCATCGAGCCGCGGCCCGGCGCGAGGAACACCGGCTGGCTCGACCGCGTCCTCGACCTGCTCCACGGCGCCGGCATCGGCGTCTGCCTGGCCACCCCCACCGCCGCGCCGCCGCCCTGGCTCGGAGCCCTGCACCCCGAGACCCTGCCGCGCGACGAGAGCGGCACCGTCCTGTGGTACGGCTCGCGCAACCAGTTCTGCGCCTCCTCACCCGTGTACCGCGAGCACGCCGCCCGCATCACCGAGGACCTGGCCCGCCGCTACGGCGCCCACCCCGCGCTGCGGCTGTGGCACATCAACAACGAGTACGGCACCGCCTGCTGGTGCGACACGACGGCCGCCCACTTCCGCGCCTGGCTGCGCGCCCGCCACGGGACGCTCCAGGCGCTCAACACCGACTGGGGGACGGCGTTCTGGAGCCAGCGCTACGGGGACTGGAACGAGATCCTCCCGCCCCGCCGCGCCCCCTACCTCGTCAACCCGGCCCAGGTGCTGGACTTCCGCCGCTTCACCAGCGACGCGCTCCTCGAATGCTTCACGGCGGAACGGGACATCGTCGCCGCCCACAGCCCCGGCGTCCCGGTCACGACCAACTTCATGCCCCTGTTCGCCGGGCAGGACGGCTGGCGCTGGGCCGCCGAGGAGGACGTCGTGTCGGTCGACGTCTACCCCGACCCGGCCGCCGCCCACGACGACCCCGCGGGGCCCGCGCACGGCGCCCTCGTCCACGACCTCACCCGTTCCCAGGCGGGCGGCCCCTGGGCGCTGATGGAACAGGCGGCCTCCGCCGTCAACTGGCGCCCGGTCAACCAGCCCAAGCCCGCCGGCACGATGCGCCTGTGGTCCCTCCAGGCGGTGGCCCGGGGCGCCGACGCCATCTGCTTCTTCCAGTGGCGCGCCTCCCGCCAGGGCAGCGAGAAGTTCCACTCCGCGATGCTCCCGCACGCGGGCGAACACTCCCGCTCCTTCCGCGAGATACGCGACCTCGGCGCCGAACTCGCCCGCCTCGCCCCGGCGCACGGCACCCAGGTCGCCGCCGGCATCGCCGTCCTCCACGACTGGCCCGCCTGGTGGGCCGCCGACCAGCCGGGCCGCCCCTCCGCCGAGGCGCGGTACCCCGAGCTGCTGGCCGCCTGGCACCACGCCCTGTGGCAGCGGAACCTCACCTGCGACCTCGCCCACCCCGAGGCCCGCCTCACCGGCTACCGGATGGTCGTCATCCCGCAGCTCTACCTGCTCACCGACGCCGCCCTGGACGGCATCGCCGCCTACGTGCGCGGCGGCGGCACCCTGGTCTGCGGCTTCTTCACCGGCGTCGCCGACGCCGACGACCGCGTCCGCGAGGGCGGCACGGACGCCAGGCTGCGCCGCGTGCTCGGCCTGGAGACCGTCCACGAGTGGTGGCCCCTGGCGCCGGGCGCCACCGTCGCGATGAGCGACGGCACCGCGGGCCGGATCTGGAGCGAAGACCTGGAGCCCGCGGGGGCCCGGACCGTGGCCACCTACGCCGAGGGCGAGCTGTCGGGCCGCCCCGCGATCACCCGCCACACCTACGGCCGCGGCACCGCCTGGTACGTCTCGACGCTGCCCGAACCGGCCGCGCTCGCCGCGCTGCTCGCGGGCGCCGCCGAGGAAGCGGGAGTGGTGCCCGCGCTGCCCGGCCTGCCCGCCGGGGTCGAGGCGGTCAGGCGCGGCACGCTGCTCTTCCTGCTCAACCACACACGTGCACCGGTCACCGTCCGCCTGCCCTCCCCGCACACGGACACCCTCACCGGCCACACCCACCCGGCCGAGCTCACGCTCGACCGCCACGGCGTGGCGGCACTCACCCCCCACACCCCCCACACC
>NZ_LAVK01000189.1 GCF_001083795.1 Streptomyces sp. SBT349 | reverse complement strand
GCTCGGAGATGTGTATAAGAGACAGCCCCGCGCCGGCCCCACCGGGCCGGAGGCGCCGAGGGCGCCGGGGGCGGCAAGCGCGCCCCGCTCGCCGAACGGCTGGCGCGGATGGAGCGGGCGGAGGCCGACCAGGCCCTTCTCACCCTGGTCCGCACCCAGGCCGCGCTCGTCCTCGGCCATGGCGCCGCCGACGCGGTGGACGCCGAACGCGCCTTCCAGGCACAGGGTTTCGACTCGCTCACCTCCGTCGAGCTCCGCAACCGGCTCACCGCGGACACCGGCCTGCGGCTGCCCGCCACGCTGACGTTCGACCACCCCACACCCGCCGTGCTGGCCGCGTTCCTGCGCGCCGAGCTCGGCGTCGCCACCACCGTCGCCACCACCGACGGCGCCCCGGACGGCACCGCCCCGGACGCGGAGGCCACCCGGGGGACGGGCGGGGCGACGGCGGGCGCCGACGAGCCGATCGCCATCGTCGCCGTCGGCTGCCGCTTCCCGGGCGGCATCGGCTCCGGCGACGACCTGTGGGACCTCGTGGCGAACGAGGGCACCGTCCAGGGCGACTTCCCGTCCAACCGCGGCTGGGACGTGGACGGCATCTACGACCCGCAGCCGGGACGCCCGGGGAAGACCTACACCAAGCGGGGCGCGTTCCTGTACGACGCCGACGCGTTCGACCCCGACTTCTTCGGCATCAACCCCCGCGAGGCCATCGCCATGGACCCGCAGCAGCGCCTCCTGCTGGAGACGGCCTGGGAGACGCTGGAACGGGCCGGGATCACCCCGGAGACCCTGCGCGGCAGCCGCACCGGCGTCTTCACCGGCGTGATCCACGGCGACTACAGCGCGCGCCTCGGCGCCGAACCGGGCGCGGTGCCCGAGGAGGTGGCGGGCTACCTCACCAGCGGCTCCGCGGGCAGCGTGGCCAGCGGCCGGATCTCCTACACCTTCGGCTTCGAGGGGCCCGCGGTGACCGTGGACACCGCCTGCTCGTCGTCGCTGGTCGCCCTGCACCTCGGCGCGCAGGCGCTGCGCACCGGGGAGTGCGACCTGGCGCTGGCGGGCGGGGCGACCGTGCTGGCCACGCCCGCGCTGTTCACCGAGTTCAGCCGTCAGCGCGGGCTGGCTCCCGACGGCCGCTGCAAGTCCTTCGCGGGCGCCGCGGACGGCACCGGCTGGGGCGAGGGCGCCGGCCTGGTCCTGCTGGAGCGGCTGTCGGACGCCGAGCGCAACGGGCACCGGGTCCTCGCGGTGATCCGCGGCTCCGCGGTGAACCAGGACGGCGCGTCCAACGGCCTGACCGCTCCCAACGGCCCCTCCCAGCAGCGCGTCATCCGGCAGGCGTTGGCCAGCGCCCGGCTCGCGCCGACCGAGGTGGACGCGGTGGAGGCGCATGGCACGGGGACGACGCTGGGCGACCCGATCGAGGCGCAGGCGATCATCGCCACCTACGGGCAGGACCGGCCTGCCGAACGTCCCCTGTGGCTGGGCTCGTTGAAGTCGAACATCGGCCACACCCAGGCCGCCGCCGGGGTCGCGGGTGTGATCAAGATGGTCATGGCGCTGCGGCACGGAACGCTGCCGAGGACGCTGCATGTGGACGAGCCGACCCCGCATGTGGACTGGTCGGCGGGACATGTGTCGCTGCTGACGGAGCCGGTGCCGTGGCCGGAGACGGGACGGCCCCGCCGGGCAGGCGTCTCCTCCTTCGGCCTCAGCGGCACCAACGCCCACCTCATCCTGGAGCAGGCACCGGCGGCGGAACGCGTCCCCCGCGAGGACGCCCCCGCCCCCTCGCCCGCCGCGCCGTGGGGGCCGTGGGTGCTCTCGGCGAAGTCGCCCGAGGCGCTGCGCGCCCAGGCCGCCCGCCTCGAAGCACACCTGGCGGCCCGGCCCGGCACCGACCCGGCCGAGGTGGCGTGGGCGCTGGCGCGCGGGCGCGCCTCCTTCGACCACCGCGCGGCCGTCGTGGGCGAGGAACCGGCCGCCTTCCGCGCCGGACTGACCGCGCTCGCCGAGGGGCTGACGGCGCCCGGGGTGGTCGGTCCCAGGGAGCGGACCACCGGCGCCACCGCGTTCCTCCTGTCCGGGCAGGGCGATCAACGGGCGCGCATGGGCAGGGAGTTGTACCAGGCGCACCCGGTGTTCGCCGAGGCCCTGGACGAGGTGTGCGACGCGCTGGACGCGCATCTGCCCCGCCCCCTGCGCAAGGTGATGTTCGCGGAGGCGCGCAGCAAGACGGCGGCGCTGCTGCACCGGACCGAGTACACGCAACCCGCCCTGTTCGCCCTCCAGGTGGCCCTGTACCGCCTGGTGACCCACCACGGCGTCACCCCCGACCGTCTCCTCGGGCACTCCCTCGGTGAGCTGACCGCCGCCCACCTCGCGGGCGTTCTCGACCTGGCCGACGCCGCCACCCTCGTCACCGCCCGCGCCCGCCTCATGCAACGCGCCACACCCGGCGGCGCCATGATCGCCGTCCAGGCGCCGGAGGACGAGGTGGCCGCGGCCCTGGCCGGCCTGGAGGACAGGCTCGGCATCGCCGCCGTCAACGCGCCCGCCGCCACGGTCGTCTCGGGCGACGCGGAGGCCGCGCGGGAGGTCGCCGAACGGTTCGAGGCCGACGGCCGCCGCACCCGGAAGCTCGCCGTCTCCCACGCCTTCCACTCGCCGCACATGGAACCGGTCCTCGACGAGTTCCGCGCCCTCGCCGCCACGCTCACCTACCACCCGCCCGCCATCCCCGTCATCTCCAACACCACGGGGGCCGAGGCCACCCCCGGCCAACTCGCCGACCCCGACTACTGGACCGACCACATCCGCCGCCCGGTCCGCTTCCACGACGGAGTGCGCACCCTCGCCGCGCTCGGCACCACCACCTACCTCGAACTCGGCCCGTCCGCCACCCTGGCCACCCTCGCCAGGGAGACCCTCACCGCCGGGACCGGTACCGCGCGGGCGCTCGTCCTGCCCCTGCTGCGCGGCAAGCAGCCCGAGACCCACACGCTGACCACCGCCCTGACCACCGCACACGTCCACGGCACCCGGGTGGACCTGGCCTCCCTCACCCCCCGTCCCCCCCCCCCCCCGCCGTCGGCCGTCGAGCTGCCCACCTACCCCTTCCAGCGGCAGCGCTACTGGCTGACGGCCGCCGGCTCACCCGGTGCTCCCGCCGCTCCCGCCACGCCCGCCGACCGCGCCGAGCGGCACTTCTGGGACGCGGTGGACCGCGAGGACAGCCAGGCCCTCACCGACGCGCTGGACCTCGGCGACGAGCGGGCGCTCGACGCCGTGCTGCCCGCGCTCGGCGCCTGGCGGCGGCGCAACGCGGCGCTCTCCCCGCCGGACTCCCCGCCGGACTCCCCGCGCCACCGCGAGGCCGGGGCACCCCCCGAGGACCCCCAGGCCGCGGACGAGGAAGCCGCAGCGGACGTGACGGCCGAACGGGACCCGGCGGCCACCGCCGGGAACGCTCCCGGCGTCCCCGACGGCGAGGCGAACCCGTCGGTGCTGGAACTGGTCCGCGCCGAGGTGGCCGCCGTGCTCGGCCACCGCTCCTCGCGGACCGTACCGGTGGACCGGGCGTTCAAGGACCTGGGCTTCGACTCGCTGAGCGCCGCCGACCTGCGCGACCGGCTGAACGAGGCGACGGGCCGGGAGCTGCCGCCCACCATCGTCTTCGACCACCCCACGACCGCGTCCCTGGCCGACCGCCTGCGGGGCGAGCTCGCCGGGTCGGCCGCACCCGACGCGCTGTCGGTGTTCGACGAGCTCGACCGGCTCGAAGAGGCGCTGGCCGCCAGCAGCGGCACCGTCGCCGCCCGCGCCCGGGTCACGGCGCGGCTGACGGAGATCATGACGAAGTGGCAAGGCGAGGACACCCGCACGGCGGAGCTGGAAACGGCGTCCGATGACGAGCTGTTCGAGATGCTCGGTGACGAGTTCGGCATCTCCTGACCGGAGGAGCGGTTCAGATGGCAAGCGAGGCGGACACGGTGAGTTCGGCGAACGAGGAGAAGCTGCGCCACTTCCTCAAGAAGACGATGGCCGACCTGCGCACGGCGAGGCAGCGGCTCGCCGAGACCGAGGCGCGGCTCGGTGAGCCCATCGCCATCGTCGGCATGGCCTGCCGCCTGCCCGGCGGCGTCGCCACCGCCGAGGACATGTGGCGGCTGGTCTCCGGGGGAGTCGACGCCATCGGGCCCTTCCCCACCGACCGCGGCTGGGACCTCGCCGAGGTCTACGACCGGGACGCCGGAAGCGAGGGACGAGCCACCCCGGTCGAGGGCGGATTCCTCGCCGCCGCGGGCGAGTTCGACGCCGGACTCTTCGGGATATCGCCGCGCGAGGCACTCGGGATGGACCCGCAGCAGCGGCAGCTGCTCGAAGTCGCCTGGGAGACGCTCGAACACGCCGGGATCGCCCCCACCGGCCTGCGCGGCAGCCGCACCGGGGTCTACGCCGGGGCCAGCCCCAGCGGCTACGGCGAGGGGGAGTGGGCCCTCGCCGAGACCGCCGGGCACAGCCTCACCGGCGGGTCGATGGCCGTGCTCTCCGGCCGGATCGCCTACGCCCTCGGCCTGGAAGGCCCCGCGGTCACCGTGGACACCGCGTGCTCGTCCTCACTGGTCGCGACGCACCTGGCGGTGCAGGCGCTGCGGGCCGGGGAGTGCGATCTCGCGCTCGCGGGCGGCGTCACGGTGATGGCACAGCCGACCGCGTTCGGCGAGTTCTCCCGGCAGGGCGGCCTCGCGCCCGACGGCCGGTGCAAACCCTTCGCGGCGGCGGCGGACGGCACCGGCTGGAGCGAGGGCGCGGGCCTGCTCCTGCTGGAGCGGCTCTCGGACGCGCGGCGCGCCGGCCGCCGCGTCCTGGCCGTGGTGCGCGGCAGCGCGATCAACCAGGACGGCGCCTCCAACGGCCTCACCGCGCCGAACGGCCCCTCCCAGCAGCGGGTGATCCGCGACGCGCTGGGCAACGCCGGAATCGCCGCCGCCGACGTGGACATGCTGGAGGCCCACGGCACCGGGACCCGGATGGGCGACCCGATCGAGGCCCAGGCGCTGCTGGCCACCTATGGCAAGGACCGCCCCGCCGGCCGGCCGCTGCTGCTCGGCACCCTGAAGTCGAACTTCGGCCACACCCAGGCCGCCGCCGGGGTGGCCGGGGTGATCAAGTCCGTGCTCGCCATGGCCCACGGCGAGGTGCCCCCCACCCTCCACGTGGACGAGCCGACGCCGTTCGTCGACTGGTCGTCCGGCGCGATGGAGCTGGTGACCGAGGGCAGGCCCTGGCCCGCGACCGACCGCCCGCGCCGCGCGGCCGTCTCCGCGTTCGGCATCAGCGGCACCAACGCCCATCTCATCCTCGAACAAGCCCCCGAGGAGCCGAGGGCCGAGCCGGACGACGGCCAGGCCCCGCCCGCCGGGCGCCTGCCCTGGGTGCTGTCCGCCGGGAGCCCCCACGCGCTGCGCCACCAGGCCCGGCGCCTCCTGGCCCACCTGGAGCGCAGCCCCGCGCCCGCGCCCGCCGACGTCGGCCTCTCGCTGGCCGTCGGCCGCGCGGCCCTGGACCACCGCGCCGTCGTCTGGGGCCGGGACCACCGGGAGCTCACCGAGCAGCTGGGCGCCCTCGCGGCCGGCGGAACGGGGCCGGCCGCGACCGGGGCGACGCCCGCGCCCGAGGCGGGCGGGACCGCGTTCCTCTTCACCGGGCAGGGCGCCCAGCGGCCCGGCATGGGACGCGACCTCTACCGCGCGTTCCCGGTCTTCGCCGAGGAGTTCGACCGGGTGTGCGCCGCCTTCGGCGATCTGCTGCCCTCGCCGCTGCGCGACACGGTCCTGGCCACCGACACGGCGACCGCCGTCGCCCTCGACGGCACCCGCCTCGCCCAGCCGGCGCTCTTCGCCTACGAGACGGCGCTGTACCGGCTGTGGCGCTCCTTCGGGGTGACCCCCGACTTCCTCATCGGCCACTCCCTGGGCGAGATCACCGCCGCCCACGTCTCCGGGGTGCTCTCCCTCCCCGACGCCGCCACGCTGGTGACGGCGCGCGCCACGCTGATGCAGGCGCTGCCCGACGGCGGCGCGATGGTGGCGATTCAGGCGACGGAGGCCGAGGCGCTGACCGAGATCGCCGCGCGGCCCGGCGCGGAGGAGCGCGTCTCGCTCGCGGCGGTCAACGGGCCCGCCTCGGTCGTCATCTCGGGCGACGAGCCCGTGGTGGAGGAGATCGCCGCCGCCTTCGCGGCCCGCGACCGGCACACCGGCCGGCTGCGCGTCTCCCACGCCTTCCACTCGCCGCGCATGGAGCCGATGCTCGACCCGTTCGCCCGGGTGCTCGGCCGCCTGGCCTTCGGCCACCCCTCCATCCCCGTCGTCTCCAACGTCACCGGCCGCGTCGCGGAGCCGGGCGAGCTCGGCTCGCCGCGGTACTGGGCCGACCAGGTGCGCCGGCCCGTCCGCTTCAGCGACGGCCTGCGCCGGCTCCGGGACGCGGACGTCACCACCTTCGTCGAGATCGGCCCCGACGCCGTGCTGACCGCGATGGCCGAGGAGACCCTCACCGGCCAGGACCCCGCGACGGGGCCGGCCGCCCGGGTGGTGGCCCTGCCCAGCCAGCGCCGCGGCCGGTCCGAGGTGGAGGCCCTCGCCTCCGCGCTGACCTCCGCGTTCGTGGCCGGACTCCCGGTGGACTGGCGCGCCTTCTTCCCCCGCGCCGACGGCCAGGCCGCCCCCACCGTCGAACTGCCCACCTACGCCTTCACCCGCGAGCGCTACTGGCTCGACAGCCGGGCCCACCGGGCGGAACGCCCCACGGGACACCGGATACTCGGCCCCGCGGTACCCGCCGCCGGCGGCGGGAGGACCGAACTCACCGGGACCGTCTCGCTGGTGACCCACCCCTGGCTCGCCGACCACGTCGTCCGGGGAACGGTGCTGCTGCCCGGCACGGCCTTCGTCGAGCTCGCCGCCCACGCGGGCGACGAACTCGGCTGCCCCGTGCTGGATGAGCTCATCGTGGAGAGGGCTCTGGAGATTCCGGAGCACGGCGCCGTGGCCCTGCGGGTCTGTGTCGAGGACCCCGACCCGTCCGGGCGCCGGGCCGTGCTCATCCACGCCCGCCCGGACGGCGCCCCCGCCTCCGAGCCCTGGACCCGGCACGGCTCCGGCACGCTCGCCGCGAAGGGGCGGGCGCCGCGGCTGCCCGCGCCCGCGGTATGGCCCCCCGAGGGGGCGGCGCCCGTCGACATCGACGGGTGCTACGCGCGGTGGGCCGAGGCCGGGGTGGCGCTCGGGCCCGCGTTCCGGGGGCTGCGCGCCGTCTGGCGGCGCGGCGAGGAGGTGTTCGCGGAGGTGGCGCTCGGCGAGGCGCTCGCCGCGGCGAGCGACGGCTATGTCGTGCACCCGGTCCTGCTGGACATGGCCCTGCACTCCATCGGCCTGGGCGACTTCGGCGAGGGCAAGATGCCGTTCTCCTGGACCGATGTGCACATCGTGACCCGCGAGGCCGCCTCCCTGCGTGTGGCCATGGTCCCGGCGGCGTCCGGGGAGGGCGTGTCCGTCACCGTCACCGACCCCGCCGGCGCCCTGGTCGCCGCCGTCGGCGCCGTCGTCCTGTGGCCGATCGGCGCCGAACCGGCCGCCCCCGCCGACGGCGCGAACGGCCACCTGCTCCAGGTCGACTGGCGCCCCCTGCCCCCCGCGGCGGGCCCGCCGCGTGCCAACGCCCCCGGCTGGGGAGCGCTCGGCGAGTTCGGGATCGAGCCGCCCGGCGCCGCCGCGCGCTACCGGGACCTCGAACAGCTGGCCGCCGCGCTCGACGCGGGCGGGGAACCCCCGCCACGCGCCGTGCTGTGGGGCGTGCCCCCCGCCGACGAACCCCTGGCCGCGGGCGCCCGTGCCACGCTGCGCGCCGTGCTGGCCCAGGTCAAGGCGTGGCTGGCCGACGACCGGTGGGCGGGGCACCGCCTGGTCGTGGTGACCCGCGACGCCGTGGCCGCGGACCCCGGCGGCGATGCCGACGCCACCCAGGCACCCGTGTGGGGCCTGGTCCGTTCCGCGCAGGCCGAGCACCCCGACCGGTTCGTCCTCCTGGACTGGGACGGCGACCCGGCCTCGGCGGCGGCCGTGCCCGAGGCCCTGGCCTGCGGCGAGCCGCAGGTCGCGCTGCGGAGGGGGCGGGTCCATGTGCCGCGGCTCGCGCCCGCCGCCCCCGAGCGGCTGACGCCCCCGGCCGGGGCCACGGCCTGGCGTCTGGAGGCCGGCGAACGCGGCACGCTGGAGCACCTGGCCCTCGTCCCCTGCGACGCCGGCACCGTGCCGCTGGCCGCGGGCGAGGTCCGGGTCGCGGTGCGCGTGGCCGGCATGAACTTCCGGGATCTGCTCAACACGCTGGGCGTCCTGCCCCCCGGCGCCGGACACCTCGGCCACGAGGGCGCGGGCGTGGTCGCCGAGGTCGGTCCCGGCGTCGAGGACCTGGCGCCCGGCGACCGGGTGATGGGCATGTGGCCGGGCGCGTTCGGCCCGCTGGCCGTGGCCGACCGGCGGCTGCTGGCGCGCGTCCCTGGGAGCTGGTCCTTCGCGCAGGCCGCCACCGTGCCCCTCGCGTTCCTGACCGCCTACCACGGGCTGGTCGGCCTCGCCGAGGCCCGGCGGGGGGAGACCGTGCTGGTGCACGCCGCCGCGGGCGGCGTGGGCATGGCCGCCGTGCAGCTCGCGCGGCACCTGGGCCTGCGCGTGCTGGCCACGGCCAGCCCCGGCAAGTGGGACGTGCTGCGCGCCGCCGGGCTGGCCGACGACGAGATCGCCTCCTCGCGCACGACCGACTTCGAGGAGCGCTTCCGCGCGGCCACGGGCGGGCGAGGCGCCGACATCGTGCTCAACGCGACCGCGGGCGAGCTCCTCGACGCCTCGCTGCGCTCGCTCGCCCCCGGCGGCCGGTTCGTCGAGATGGGGGTGACCGACCTCCGCGACCCCTCGGACATCGCGCGGGACCACCCCGGCGCCGCCTACCTCCCGTTCGTCCTCACGGACCTGGGACCCGCGCACCTCGGGCGGATGCTGACCGAGGTCCTCGCCCTGTGCGCCCGCGGCGTCCTCACACCGCTGCCGGTGGAGGTCTGGGACGTGCGGCGCGCCCCCGAGGCGTTCCGCCGCATGCGCGAGGGACACCACATCGGCAAGGTGGTGCTGACGGTGCCCAAGCCCCTCGACCCGGACGGCACCGTGCTGATCACGGGCGGTTCCGGGACGCTGGCGCGCCTCGTCGCACGGCACCTGGTGGCCCACCACGGAGCGCGCCACCTCGTCCTGGCCTCCCGCCAGGGGCCGGACTCCGCGGGCGCCGAGCGTACCCGGGAGGAGCTGGCCGAGCTGGGCGCCGAGGTCACCCTCGCCGTGTGCGACGTGGGCGAACGCCGCCAGGTCGCCCGGCTGCTCGCCGCCATTCCCGGGGAACGGCCCCTGACCGCCGTGGTGCACGCGGCCGGCGTGCTGAACGACGGCGTCATCGAGGGCACCACGGCCAAGCAGCTGGACGCCGTGCTGCGCCCGAAGGCCGTGGGCGCCGCACACCTGGACGAGCTGACGCGGGACGCGGACCTCTCCGCGTTCGTCCTCTTCTCCTCCATGGCCGGCGTCCTCGGAACGGCGGGCCAGAGCGGCTACGCGGCGGCCAACGCCTTCCTCGACGCGCTCGCGCGGCGCCGGGCCGCGGCCGGGCTCCCGGCCACCTCGGTGGCATGGGGCCTGTGGGCGGAACCCAGCGGCATGACCGGCCACTTGGGCGCCGCCGACCTGCACCGGATGAACCGGCTGGGGCTGGCGGCGCTCACCTCGCAGGCGGGACTCGCCCTCCTCGACTCCGCGCTGACCACCGGGGAACCGATGCTGGTGGCCGGGCGCGTGGACAGGGACGCGATCCGCGGCAGGGCGCAGGACGGCACCCTGCCCACGCTGCTGCGCGGCATGGCGCACGCGCCCGCGCGGCCGGCCGCGGCGGACGGCCCGGCCGGTGTGCCGGGGCCCGCGCGCGGGCTCGGGGAGCTGAGCGACTCCGAGCGCTGGCCGGCCGTCCTGGACATCGTGCTCACCGAGACCGCCGCCGTCCTCGGCCACGCCGGGCCCGAGGCCATCAACCCGGGCCGGCGCTTCCAGAGCATCGGCTTCGACTCCCTGACCTCCATCGAACTCCGCAACCGGCTGAACACGGTGACCGGGCTGCGGCTGCCCTCGACCCTGACCTTCCGCCACCCCACGCCGGACGCGCTCGCCCACCACCTGCTCGCCTCCCTGCCGACCGGCGGTGGCCGGGTGAACGGCGCCGAGGACCCGGCCGCCCCGGCCGGCGCCGCGGACGGGCAGGAGGCGACGCTCGGCTCGCTCTACCGCGAGATAGCGGTCCGCGGCCGGACCAAGGAGGCGGAGATGCTCGTCGTGGGGGCGGCGGCGCTGCGCGAGCGGTTCGACGCCTCGGCCGGCTCCGGCCTCCTCGGCGGCGGCAGGGAGGAGCCCGCGTGGCTCTCGCGCGGCGGGGAAGGACCCGCGCACATCGCCTTCCCGCCGCTGGTCCCGGTCGAGGGCACCGTCCAGTTCGCCCAGCTGGCCGAGCGCTACCGGGGCACGGCCGAGCTGCCGGTCCTGAGGGTCCCGGGGTTCGGGGCGGGCGAGCCGCTCGCCGCGTCGCTCGACGTCCTCGTCCACGCGCTCGCGGAGAGCACCGTCAGGGCGGCGGGACCTCGGCCGTTCACCCTGGTCGGCTACTCCACGGGCGGGCTCCTGGCGCACGCGGTGGCGGCGCGCCTGGAGGCGCAGGGGGTGCGCCCCGCCGGCCTGGTCCTGCTGGACACCTATGTCCCCGACATGATGTCGGCCCACCTGCGCCGGGCCCTGGACTACGAACTGTTCGAGCGCAGGCGGTCGTTCGCGGCCCTCAGCTTCGAGGCCGTCACCGCGGCCGGCATCTACACCCGGATGTTCCACGGCTGGCGGCCGGCTCCCCTCCACGCGCCGACGCTGTTCGTGCGGCCCGAGCGGTTCGTTCCCGGCTCGCCGGAGAGCCCGATGACGGCGGACGCGGAGTGGCGGGCGTACTGGCCGCTGCCGCACGACCTCGCGGAGGTCCCCGGCGACCACTGCACGATGATGGTCGAGCACGGGCGCGCCACGGCCGACGTGGTGTACGGGTGGACCGCGGGACTGCTCTCCCCCGAGGCGATGGCCGTGGGCGAGGGCAGACGCGCCTGACCGCCGTCCCGCGCCGTCCGCCCCCGGGCGGCGCGGGCGCGGCCCGCCGGCCCGGTCCGTCCGTCCGGTCAGTCCTCGTCGCCCTCCTCCAGGCGGAAGCCCACCTTCAGTCCCACCTGGTAGTGCTCGATCGTGCCGTCCTCGATGTGCCCGCGGATCTCCGTCACCTGGAACCAGTCCAGCTGACGGAGCGTCCGGGAGGCGCGGCCGACGGCGTTGCGGATGGCGTCGTCCAGCCCCTCGCGCGAGGTGCCGACGATCTCGGTCACCCGGTAGGTGTGCTCGCTCATTGCTGACCTCCTGGCCGAACGGTGGATCCCTGGCGGCACGTCCACCGTGCCCCAGGGGCCGGTGTTCCGCGACCGCACGGGGGTTGACCGGCCGCGAGGAACGGTGAAAGCCTCGGCCCCGGTCGCTTATAACGATTCAAGGCGGGTCCCACCATGACACCCCTCGGCAGACGAACCCTGCTCGGCGCCGCCGGAGCCTCGGCCCTCCCCCTGGCGGCCGGATCCGGCACGGCCCACGGCGCGGGGGCCCACGGCGCGGGCGGCTCCGCCCCGCCGCCCCGCGGCCTGCGGCTCGACGAGATCTGGGCGCACGATCCCTGGATAGTGGCCCACCGCCCCAGCTCCACCTACCACCTCTACGTCCGGAACACCGAGGACGTCACCGGCAGCCCGGACACCGGCACGCTGATGTACCGCAGCCGGGACCTGGCCACCTGGCAGGGCCCCTACCGGGTGTTCACCGTGCCCGAGGACAACTGGGCCACCGACGGCGGCTGGGCTCCCGAGGTGCACCGGTACGGCGGCAGGTGGTACCTCTTCCTCACCCTGCACGACGAGAGCCAGGCCCTCGCCGAGCCCCCCGACGTGCTCATCCGCACCTACCGCCGCGGCACCGCCGTCGCCGTGGCCGACTCGCCCTACGGCCCCTTCACCCTTCTCGACCTCCAACGCCCGCACACGCCCGACGCGTTCATGGCCCTGGACGGCACGCTCTTCGTGGAGGACGGTGTGCCCTGGCTCGTCTACGCCCACGAGTGGATCCAGCGCCTCGACGGAACGATGGAGGCCATCCGCCTCAGCCCCGACCTGCGCCGCACCACCGGCGAACCGGTGCACCTCTTCCGCGCCTCCTCGGCACCCTGGTTCGACCGCGGCCTCACCGCGGACGCCGCCGCACTGCCCCCGTACGTCACCGACGGCCCCGAGCTGTTCCGCAGCCGGACCGGCGAGCTGCTGATGCTCTGGTCCACCTACCTGGGCCCCGCGGGGACCCAGGGCTATGTCCAGACCCAGGCCCGTTCCCTCACGGGGCGCCTGGCCGGGCCCTGGGAGCTGCTGCCCGTCCTCGTCGGCGACAACGCCGGCCACGGCATGCCGTTCCGCGCCTTCGACGGAACGCTGCTGCTCGTCGTCCACCGGCCGTTCGGCTCGCCCGCAACCCGCGCCAAGCTCTACGAGCTGCGCGACGCGGGCGACCGCTTCGAGCTCGGCCGCCGGCGACCGGATCTCGACGGAGGCGACTGACGGCGCGGTGCTACGCTCGCACGGGGCCGTGACTGGCGCGTTTCGGATGGGGTGAACCATCGGGGAGCGGTCCTGTCGAGCGACGTGGAGCCGTGCGCCTGGGCCGTCGCGACGTCAGGTCAAGGAGGCCCCATGAGCACAGAACCCCGCCGCACCACCGAGTCCACCGCCTTCCGCAGCGGTCTCGACGCGATCCGGGCCGTCGAGCCGCGGATCGCCGACGCCATCGGCGCCGAGATCGAGGACCAGCGCGCGTCCCTCAAGCTCATCGCCAGCGAAAACTACGCGTCCCCGGCCGTCCTCCTCGCCATGGGGAACTGGCTGAGCGACAAGTACGCGGAGGGTACCGTCGGCCGCCGCTTCTACGCGGGCTGCCGCAATGTCGACACCGTCGAGTCCCTGGCCGCCGAGCACGCCCGCGAGCTGTTCGGGGCCCGGCACGCCTACGTCCAGCCGCACTCCGGCATCGACGCCAACCTCGTCGCGTTCTGGGCCGTCCTCGCCCAGCGCGTGGAGAGCCCCGCGCTCGAACGGGCCGGCGTCCGCCAGGTCAACGACCTGACCGAGGAGGACTGGGCCGCCCTCCGCCGCGACCTGGGCGACCAGCGGATGCTGGGCATGTCCCTGGACGCCGGGGGCCACCTCACCCACGGCTTCCGGCCGAACATCTCCGGCAAGATGTTCCACCAGCGCAGCTACGGCACCGACCCCGAGACGGGCCTCGTCGACTACGACGCACTGCGCGCCAGCGCCCGCGAGTTCCGCCCGCTGATCCTCATCGCGGGCTACTCGGCCTACCCGCGGCTGATCAACTTCCGGCTGATGCGCGAGATCGCCGACGAGGCGGGCGCCACGCTGATGGTCGACATGGCCCACTTCGCGGGGCTCGTCGCGGGCAAGGTCCTCACCGGCGACTTCGACCCGGTGCCGCACGCCCAGATCGTCACCACCACCACCCACAAGTCCCTGCGCGGCCCGCGCGGCGGCATGGTGCTGTGCGACGACTCGCTCGCCGACCAGGTCGACCGCGGCTGCCCGATGGTCCTGGGCGGCCCCCTGCCGAACGTGATGGCCGCCAAGGCCGTCGCCCTCGCCGAGGCCAGGCAGCCCGCGTTCCGCGACTACGCCCAGCGCATCGTGGACAACTCCCGCGCCCTCGCCGAGGGCCTGATGCGGCGCGGCGCCCGCCTGGTCACCGGCGGCACCGACAACCACCTGGCCCTCATCGACGTCTCCGGCTACGGGCTCACCGGCCGCCAGGCCGAGGCGGCGCTGCTGGACGCGGGCATCGTCACCAACCGCAACGCCGTGCCCCGCGACCCCAACGGCGCCTGGTACACCTCCGGCATCCGCATCGGCACCCCCGCCCTCACCACCCGGGGCCTGGGCATCGCCGAGATGGACGAGGTCGCCGGACTCATCGACACCGTGCTCTCCCGCACCACCCCCGGCACCACCAAGAGCGGCAAGCCCTCCAAGGCCGCCCACGTGCTGGAGGACGGCGTCGCCAAGCGGGTCGCGGAGCGCTCCGCCGACCTCCTCGCCAAGCACCCGCTCTACCCGGGGATCGATCTCAGCTGACCACCCACCCGCTCCC
>NZ_LAVK01000188.1 GCF_001083795.1 Streptomyces sp. SBT349 | reverse complement strand
TGGCCTCGGAGATGTTTATAGGGGCCAGCGCCCGCACCGGGCCGGTGGGGTGGTGGCCCCCCGCCTCGTGGTGCTCCGGCCTCGCGTGCGGCAGCGTCTCGTGCTCCGGTGTGGCGTGCCCCGGCTTCTCGTGCCCCGGCTTCTCGTGCCCAGGCTTCTCGTGGGGGGCGCCGGACCCGCCGTCGTGGCCCGCGACGACCAGGCGGCCGGTGACCGCACCCTCGCGCTCGTGGCACTCCACCGTGATCGGGTAGACGCCCGGCCTGGTCGCCGAGTCCACCCGCGCCTCGCCGAACAGGGTGCCGCCGGTCGCGGCCGGCGCGAGCCGCGCCTCGGCGACGAACGCGTCCGAACGCGCCGTGCCCGTCGTTCCCTCGCAGCCGGACACGTGCAGGTCCACGTCGTCGCCCGGCCGGGGGCTGGGCGGCGTGACCCGCACGCCGGGAGGGCCCGCGCGCTCCTCGGCGGCGGCCGGGCCCGCGCCCGCCACGGCGGCGAACGCCGCGACCGTGCCGCACAGGGTCAGCTTCAGCAGAGCCGTGCCACGAGAGGGCAGAAGGAAGGGGGAGACCATGTCGCACCTCCGGGTTCGTTACCCGTGAAGGTCTCCCGGTTCCCCCGCACCCGCATCCGCTGTGCCCCCGCGCTGGTCCGAACGGGGTCGGCGGCCCCCCGCCCGGCCGCCCCGGCGTCAGACCTTGTCGACGAGATCCGCGATCGAGTTCACCACCGCGTCCGGCCGGAACGGGAACCGGTCGATGTCCTCCCGGTCCGTCAGCCCGGTCAGCACCAGGAACGTCTCCATCCCGGCCTCCAGGCCCGCCAGCACGTCGGTGTCCATCCGGTCGCCGACCATCGCGCTGGTCTCGGAGTGCGCGCCGATCATGTTGAGCCCGGTGCGCATCATCAGCGGGTTCGGCTTGCCCACGAAGTACGGGTCGCGGCCCGTCGCCTTGGTGATCAGCGCCGCGACCGAGCCCGTGGCGGGCAGCGCGCCCTCGGTCGAGGGCCCGGTGTGGTCCGGGTTGGTCGCGATGAACCGCGCGCCCGCGTTGATCAGCCGGATCGCCTTGGTCAGCGCCTCGAAGCTGTACGTCCTGGTCTCGCCGAGCACCACGTAGTCCGGCGTCACATCGCTGAGCACGTAGCCCACGTCGTGCAGCGCCGTCGTCAGGCCGGCCTCGCCGATGACGAACGCCGAGCCGCCCGGCCGCTGGAGGTCGAGGAACTGGGCGGTCGCCAGCGCCGACGTCCAGATGGACTCCACCGGGACCTCCAGACCCATGCGGGACAGCCGGGCCTGGAGGTCGCGCCGGGTGTAGATCGAGTTGTTCGTCAGAACGAGGAACGGCTTGCCCGACTCGCGCAGCCGCTTCAGGAAGCGGTCCGCGCCCGGGACCGGCACGCCCTCGTGGATGAGGACGCCGTCCATGTCGGTCAGCCAGGACTCGATCGGCTTGCGTTCTGCCACGGGGGCTCCTCTAGAGGTCCAGGTCCTTGATCAGCTTGGCGACGTGACCGGTGGCCCTGACGTTGTACAACGCCTGCACCACCTTCCCGTCCTCGCCCACGACGAACGTGGAACGGATCACGCCGGTGACCTTCTTCCCGTACATGGTCTTCTCTCCGAACGCCCCGTACTCCTGGAGCACCTTCTTGTCCGGGTCGCCGACCAGCGTGACCTTCAGGCTCTCCTTCTCGCGGAACTTCGCCAGCTTCTCGGGCGCGTCGGGCGAGACGCCGATCACCTCGTACCCGGAGGCGGCGAGCAGGTCGAGGTTGTCCGTGAAGTCGCACGCCTGCTTGGTGCAGCCGGGGGTGAGCGCGGCCGGGTAGAAGTACACGATGACCTTGCGGCCCGCGTGGTCGCCCAGCGATACCTGGTTCCCGTCGGCGTCGGGCAGGGTGAAGGCGGGCGCCGGGTCGCCCGGCTGCAAGCGCTCGCTCATGGCGGCTCCTCGTCGTTCGGTCGTGCGTGGTTCCGTGCGTCGTGCCGTGCGTGGCGGTGGTGCGCCGCCCAGCCTAATCGGGGGATCCGACGGGCGGCCCGCTCGGTGAGCTGACACACTGTGCGGTAACGACGACGAGGGAGGCATGGGCGTGCCGGAAGCAGCCGAGACACCCGCGGAGATCGAGGCGCGGATCGCCAGGCGGCGCGAGGAGCTCAGGTCCACCCTGGAAGAGATCGGCGCCCGGGTCCACCCCAGCACCCTCGCCGAGGACGCCAAGGCGCGTGTGGCGGCGAGCATCGACCAGACCGCGGGCCGCGCGTTCGTGGCGGTCAACCGCGCGGTCACCGGGGTCCGCGCGCAGCTGGTGTCCGCCGAGGGCGCCCCGCGCCTGGACCGCGTCGTTCCCGCCGCCGTGCTCACGGTCGCGGTGGTCGGCCTGCTGGTCCTCTCCACCCGCACCCGCCGCAGGCGGCGCTAGGGCCTGTCCGATGCGACCTCGTGGTCCGCGGGGCCGGATCCTGAGATACGGTCATCATGTGAGTTCGCACCCCACCCACGACAAGCTGCCCATCCGGATGCTGCACGACCGGGTGCTGGTCAGGGCCGACACGGCCGAGGGCGAGCGCCGTTCCTCCGGTGGCATCGTCATTCCGGCAACGGCCCAGGTGGGCCGCCGCCTTGACTGGGCCGAGGTCGTCGCCGTCGGGCAGAACGTCAGGACGGTCGAGACGGGGGACCGGGTGCTGTACGACCCGGAGGACCGCGCCGAGGTCGAGGTCCGCGGCGTCTCCTACGTCCTCATGCGCGAACGGGACCTGCACGCGGTGGCGGCGGAGCGGCTCCAGGACACCGACGACTCCACGGGCCTCTATCTCTGACCTCTCGCCTGGTCCGCACGCGCCCAGCCGCGTTCGGCCGGCAGCCACGCCCCCGAGGGCCCCGGGCCCGGCGTGCCGGACGGCGGGTCCGAGGGCGCGGACGGGCCGGTCCCCGGCGTATCCCCGGTTCCGGGTTCCGTCGTGCCGGGTGCCCCGGGATCCGGGGAGCGTTCCGGCTCGGGCCCGGGGGAGGGCGCCGGGGCGCTGGGCGCGGCGGGCGTCTCCTCGCCGTCCGGCTCCTCCGCCTCGTCCTCCTCTTCCCCCTCCGGCGCGCGCTCCCCGGCGTCCGTGCCCTCGTCCTCCGAGGGGCCGCCGGGCGTGATCTCGGGCACCGGCTCGTCGCCCCGCAGCTCGAACTGCCCGACCGGCTCGCCGTCCAGCGCCTCCTCCGTGTAACGGGCCCAGATCTCCGCGGGGAACCCGCCGCCGCTGATCCGCTCCCGGCCCGCGGCGCCGTACAGCTCCCGCTGCTCGCCGCTGACCGGATCCTGCCCGAACACGGCCACCACCGTGGCCAGTTCGGGTGTGTACCCGGCGAACCAGGCCGCGCGGTCCTGCTCGGCGGTGCCCGTCTTCCCCGCCGCCGGGCGGCCCGCGGAGCGCGCCGCGGTGCCGGTGCCCTGCTCCACCACGCTCCGCAGCACGGCCGTGGTGCCGTCCGCGGCCTCCCGGGAGACCGCCCGGCTCTCCCGCACGCGGGGCGGGCGCACCGTCTCGCCGTCCCGCGTCACCTCGTCGACCAGCAGCGCGGGCCGGTGGACGCCGTGCCGCGCCAGCGTCGCGTACGCCTCCGCGAGGTCCAGCGTGCTGGGGGTCGCCGTGCCGAGCGAGATCGAGCCCTGCGCGCCGTCGAGCCCGGGGGTGTCCTCGGGAACGCCCAGGCCGACGGCCGTCTCCCGCACCCGGTCCGGGCCCACGTCCGCGCCCATCTGCGCGAACACGGAGTTGACCGACTTGTCCATGGCCTCGGCCACGGTGATCCGGCCGTAGTCCTCGTCGCCCTCGTTCTCCGGGGCCCAGCCGCTGCCCTCGCCGTCCGGGTCCCGCACCTCGCGGCGGCTGTCGCCGTCGTACTCGGTGCCGGGCCCGATCCGCTCGCCGTCACCGGTCTCGGAGCGGTGCTCCAGGGCGGCGGCGTAGACGATCGGCTTGAACGTCGAGGCGGCCTGGTAGTCGCGCCGGGTCGCGTTGTTCACGTACTGCTCGGTGTAGTCCCGCCCGCCGTACATGGCGACGACCCGGCCGCTCTCCGTCTCCACGGAGGTGGCGCCCGCCCGCACCCAGGAGTCCTCCTCCCGGTCCTCGCTCAGCGCGCTCATCAGCCGCTCGTCCACGGCGTCCGTGAGCGCGCGCTGCCGCTCCGGCTCGATGGTGGTGGTGATCCGCAGGCCGCCCGACCTCAGGTCGTCCTCGCTCACCATGCCGCTCTCGACGAGGTACACGTTGACCGCCTCGACCAGGTAGCCGCGCTCGCCCGCGAGGCCGGAGCCGGGCGTCACCGGCCGGGGCCGGGGGAACTCCATGTCCTCCCGCCGCCGTTCGCTCAGCCAGCCCTCGGAGACCATGCCGTCCAGCACGTACTCCCAGCGCGCGACGGCCTGGTCGGTGTTCTGCGGGTTGACGCGGACGTCGTAGGAGTTGGGCGCGTTGAGCAGGGCCGCCAGGTAGGCGCCCTCGGCCGTGGTCAGGTCGCCGGCGTCCTTCCCGTAGTACGCCTGCGCCGCCGACTGGATGCCGTACGCGCTCCTGCCGAAGTAGCTGGTGTTGAGATAGCCCTCCAGGATCTCGTCCTTGCTGACCTCGCGGCCCAGCTTGACCGCGATGAACAGCTCCTTGACCTTGCGGGTGACGGTCTGCCGCTGGTCCAGGTAGTAGTTCTTCACATACTGCTGGGTGATGGTCGAGCCGGACTGGCGGCCCCCGCCGCGCAGCATGTTCCACCCCGCGCGCACCATCGCGGTGACGTCCACGGCCGGATCGTGGTAGAAGTCGCGGTCCTCGGCGGCGAGCACGGCCCGCCGCACCCGCTGCGGCACCTGTTCCAGCGAGACGTTCTCCCGGTTGATCTCGCCGACCCGCGAGAGCTGGGAGCCGTCCGCGTACAGGTAGACGTTGCCCTGCGCCGCCGCGGCCGACTTGGGCTCCGGGATCTCCACCAGCAGATAGCCCGCGACCAGCGCGCCGAACAGCACCAGCAGGCCGGTCAGAGAGGCGCCGAGCAGCATCCGCCAGGTGGGGACCAGACGCCGCCAGCCGGTGCGGCGCAGGCGCCCCGCGCGCCGCCGGCGTCCCGCGCCCCTGGGCACCCGGCGGGGCCACCGGCCGCCGCCGCTGGGAAGCTCGCTGTCGTCGCTCACGGTGCGGTCGTCCCCTCTGTCCGCTGGGTGGACACTGTCGCACCGTGCGTAACGAAGTCCGCGGCGCGCGCACACCGGCGGTCAGGGGGCAGTCCCCCGGATGGGCCCCCCGGCTCACCCGTTGGAGGGTGAGGCCCCGCTCGCCGGCAGCAGCGTGCCGAGGTCGACGGCGGCGGCCATGGCCGCGTACCCGGCGTCGGTCGGGTGGAGGCCGTCGCCCGAGTCGTAGCGCGGCAGGAGGCGCCCGGGGGCGCCGGGGTCGCGCAGCGCGCGGTCGAAGTCGATGACCGCGTCGAAGACGCCGCCGGCCCTGATCTCCGCGTTGATCCGCTGGCGCGCCCGTTCGAGCTCCGCGTTCTCCTGGGCGTGGCCGCCGAACGGGGTCAGCGTGGTGCCCACCACCCGCAGGCCCGCGGCCCGCGCCCGCTCGGTCACCACGCGCATCCCGGCGAGCACCGCCTCGGGGCTCTCGCGCGGCTCGAACAGGATGTCGTTGACGCCGAGCTGCACCACCAGCGTGTCGGCGCCGGTGCCCACCGCCATGCCCGCCAGCGCGTCGTGGGGGAGCCTGCGCAGGCCGCTCGCGCCGTTGAACGACCGGTCGGGCAGTGCGTCGCGCAGCAGCCGGTTGCCGCTGATGCCCTGGTTGAGCACGCCGAGCGCCGGGGCGCCGCGCTCGGTGCGCAGCCGGTCGGCCAGGGCGTCCGTCCAGCGCCGGTTGGCGCCGGGGGTGGAGAGCGCGCCGTCGGTGAGCGAGTCGCCGAGCACCACGATCGCGCCCTCCGCGGAGGTGCTGAGGACCTGGACGCCGGTCAGATACCGCCAGGACTGCGTGACCTGCGTGAACGCCACCCCCGAGGCGGAGGCCGCGTGGTTGCCCATGGCGGCGTAGCTCGCCTGCTGCGCGAGCCGGTGGTAGGTGACCGGGCCGGAGGGATCCGGCGCGTACAGCGAGACCAGCAGGTCGGCCGAGGCGGGGACCGTGAGCCGCGCCGCGTCGCTGACCACGGTCGCGCCGGGCGCCACGGTCACGGACCTCCCGCCGCCGAACGTCAGGGGGCGCCGCGTGTCGGGGCGCGCGGCCGGGCCGCCCGCGGCCGAGAGCGCGACCGAGACGTCGCTGAACGTGACCGGCGCGGTGCCGTAGCGGTTGGACAGCTCCACGCGCACGGCCGTGCCGCCGACGGAGGTGCGCACCACGTTCCGCACGGTCCTGTCGGGCAGGCCGCCGCGGGTGCCGGGCTCGGCGCCGCAGGGGGCGGCGGACCAGGTGCCCACCCACTCGCCGCGGGTCGCGGGGACCACCTCTTCGGGGCGGTCGGGGTGCGGGGCAGGCGGAGGCGGCGGGGCCGCCGGCTCACGCCGCGCGTCCCGCCCCGTTCCCAGTGCGACCGCCACCCCGAGACATACGGCCATCAGCCACGCCAGCAGGGCAAAGGCCCGCCGGCGGCTCACCACTCCCACCCGGATATGTTCCCACGATCGGACCAGCCGGGCTCACTCGGCCGGGGGAGCCGCCGTGACCCGCGACAATGGACCGTATGGCACATGTGACGCGGGCGGCCGAGCCGGGCCCCCTCTCCGGGCACGGCCTGCTCACCGAGGCCGACGCCGAGAAGATGGCGGGGCTGCGGCGGATGAAGACGGTGGCGACCTCCCTCCTGGTCGCCGTCGCGGTCGTCTACGTGCTCGCCACCTGGGCCGAGCACGCGGGCGCGGGCGGCTGGGCCGGATACGTGGCGGCGGCGGCCGAGGCGGGCATGGTGGGCGCGCTGGCCGACTGGTTCGCCGTGACCGCGCTGTTCAGGCGCCCGCTGGGCCTGCCCATCCCGCACACGGCGATCATCCCGACCAAGAAGGACCAGCTCGGCCAGTCGCTGGGCGACTTCGTCGGGGAGAACTTCCTGGCCGAGGGCGTGGTGCGGGACAAGCTCGCCGCCGTGGGCATCGGCCGCCGCCTGGGCGCCTGGCTCTCCCGCCCGCAGAGCGCGGAACGCGTCACCGCGGAGCTGGCCACCGCCGTGCGCGGCGGCCTCACCGTGCTGCGCGACGCGGATGTGCAGGCGGTGCTGGCCGAGGCGATCACCCGCAGGGCCGAGGCGCAGGAGATGTCCCCGGCGCTGGGCAGGCTGCTGGAGAAGACCGTCGCCGACGACGGCCACCGCCGTTTCGTCGACCTGATGTGCGCCCAGTCCCACGAGTGGCTGACCAAGCACCGCGACACGGTGCTGCTCGCCGTCGAGGGGGGCGCGCCCGGCTGGACCCCGCGGTTCGTGGACCGCAAGGTCGGCGACCGCGTCTACCGCGAACTGCTGCGCTTCGCCGCCGAGATGCGCGACGCACCCGACCACCCGGCGCGCACGGCGCTGGACCGCTTCCTCGCCGACTTCGCGGACAAGCTCCAGCACGACGAGGAGACCCGCGCCCGCGTGGAGCGGCTGAAGTCGGACTTCCTGGCCAGGCCCGAGGTCCAGGAGCTGATCGCCTCGGCCTGGGCCGCCGTCCGTTCGATGATCGTGACCGCCGCCGAGGACGAGAACAGCGCCCTGCGCCGTCGCGCGACCGCCGCGATCCTCACCCTGGGCACGCGCCTGGCGGGCGACGACCGGCTGCGCGCCAAGCTCGACGGCTGGGTGGCCGAGGCGACGGTCCACGTGGTCTCGGGCTACCGCAGGGAGATCACCTCGCTGATCACCGACACCGTCGCCTCCTGGGACGCACGCACCACCTCCCGCAAGATCGAGCTCCACATCGGCCGCGACCTCCAGTTCATCCGCCTCAACGGCACGGTGATCGGAGCCCTGGTCGGCCTGGTCATCCACGCGGTGACGGCGGCCGTGGGCGGCTGACGAAAAGCTTCCGGCCGGTAGAATCACCCGACGAGCGGCCGTGATGGAATTGGCAGTCATGCTGGGTTTAGGTCCCAGTGCGTTCACGCGCGTGAGGGTTCGAATCCCTCCGGCCGCACCGCGATAGCGTGTCCCTGTACGGATCGTACGTACGTGACCTGCTGTTCCGGTTCCTCCAGGAGGATCGACCACATGGCAACCACACGCATCGCGACGACGAACTGGGAAGGCTCTCTCATGGAGGGCGCCGGCACCGTGGAGCTGGACTCGTCCGGGGTGGGGAAGTTCGACGTCACCTGGGCGTCCAGGGCCGAGGACCCCAACGGGCGGACCAGTCCCGAGGAGCTCATCGCCGCGGCGCACTCGTCCTGCTTCTCCATGGCGCTCTCGCACGGCCTCGCCGGCGCGGGGACCCCGCCGGAGTCGGTGCAGACGCGGGCGAGCGTCACCTTCCAGCCCGGGCAGGGCATCACCGGGATCGCGCTCAGCGTCAAGGCCCGGGTGCCCGGGATCTCTTCGGAGGACTTCGCCGCCGCCGCCCAGACCGCCAAGGAGAACTGCCCGGTCAGCAAGGCCCTCGCCGGCGCGCCCATCTCGCTGGAAGCCGAGCTGCTCGACTGACGCGGCCTCGGCACCCGTTCAACTCTCCGGCCCCGCCGCATCGGTGGGGCCGGACGTGTTGACCCCGTGGCCCGTCTCCGTTGTGCTGGGGGGATGCGAACCCCCCACGACATCAGCGTGTCCCGTGCCATGTCCCGTTCCATGTCCCGTTCCACGTTCCTGCGTTCCGCCGCCGGGGCCGCTCTCGGCGGCGGTCTCGTGCTCGCGGGCGCGGGCACCGCCTCGGCCGCCGCGCCCCAGGTCACCAAGGTCCGCGATCTCACGGGTCCGGGGCTGACCACGCGGTTCCGCATGGAGGCGACCGACCTGGGCATACCGGCGCGGACGCCGGACGGCCGGATCCTGTTCGTCTTCGGCGACACCTTCGAGGGCGCCTCCGTCGGGGCGGGCTGGTGGCGTTCCCCGGTGGGGCTCTGGTCCACCACCACCGACCTGAACGCCGGGGTCACCTGGTCGGGCGCGGTCGGCGGCACGGGCGCGGCCGAGCAGTTCTGGGCCTACGAGCACGACAACCCGGTCTTCTCCACGGTGTTGCCCTCCGACGTGATCACCATCGGCTCCACCATGTATCTCCATGTCATGGTCAACAAGGGCCTGGGCAACGTGGTGTGGACCGAGATCTGGCGCTCCGACGACTCCGGCGCGACCTGGCAGCACACCGGCGCGAAGTTCCCCTCGGACCTGCACGGCGGGATGTTCCAGATGTTCACCTGGGGCGAGGGCAACGACGGCTTCGTGTACGTGTATTCGACCGGCTTCCAGCGCGACAAGCCGATCATCCTGCACCGGGTGCGGAGCGACCGCCTCACCGACCTCGCCGCCTACGAGCCGTGGGGCTGGCGGGACGGCGTCTGGGCCTGGGGGAACCCGCCGACCCCGATCCTGGACGGCGCGTTCGGCGAGCTGTGCCTGCGCCCGCTCGACGGCAAGTGGATCCTGACCTGGTTCAACGCGGGCGACTACCGCATCGACGGCATCGTGATGGACACCCCCACCTCCGACCTCCACACCGCGCACCGCCAGACCCTCATCTGGGGCGGCGCCTGGGGCCAGGAGGACGACTCGCACGTGGCGCAGCTGTACGGCGGCTACATCATCCCCGGCTCCACCCTGGGCGATCTCCACCTGGCGGTGAGTCAGTGGAACACCGAGGTCAACTGGCCCTACCGCGTGATGCAGCACCGCGTCACCGGCCTGTGGCCGTGACCCCGGCCCCGCCCTTCGCCCTCGCCTGAGCGTCGGCTCGCGGCCGTCCCCCCGGCCCGTCACAGGGTCAGGGAGAGCAGTGTCGGCGCCGCCTGGCGGTTGAGCGCCTCGGCGGCGCGGCGCAGCCGGTGGGCCTCCGTCACCGGAAGCGACAGGGCGAGGGTGCCCGCCGTGGACCCCGCGGTGATCGGGACGGCGGCGCACAGGGTGCCGACCGCGTACTCCTGGAGGTCCAGGACGGGCATGGTGGCGGGCTGCCGGTCGAGCGCGCCGAGCAGCGTCCGCTGGTCGGTGATGGTCCGGGAGGTGAACCGGGCGGCCCGGTGCCTGCTCAGGTGGTCCTGGCGGCCGTCGTGGTCGAGCTGGCTGAGCAGGCACTTGCCGATCGCGGTGGCGTGCGCCGCGGACCTGAAGTCCACCCACTCGTTGACCTGGGGGGTCTGCGGGGTGTCCGAGGTGTGCGTCACCTGGAGCTCCCCGTCGGTGTAACGCGCCAGGTAGACGGCGGCGCCCAGCGATTCGCGCAGCGCGTCCAGCGCCTCCTGGAGCTTGGTGTGGCGCAGCCGGCGGCGGTCGGTCTCCGAGCCGAGCACCAGCAGCGTCTCACCGGCCGCGTACCCGCCGTCGGCCAGCCGTCTGAGGTAGCCCTCCTGGCACAGCAGCCGCAGCAGCCGGGGGAGTTGGGCGACCGGGAGGCGGGCGTGGCGCGCCAGCTCCTCCTCGGGCAGGCCGTCCGGGTGGCCCGCGACGGTCTCCAGCAGCCGCAGGGCCAGGCGCACGGACTGGTAGGGGCTTGTCCGATCGGACGTGGTCGCCACGTGGACCTCCTGCTCAGGGCCCGCTCAGGGCGTGCTCGGCGCTCGGCGCACCAGCCTAGCGAGCAACGCCGCCGAGGGTCCGCCGGTTCGCGCGGCCCGGCGCGAAACCGCCGGGCCGCGCGTCCGCGCCGACCTCCCCGAAGCGCCTCAGAGGACCGTGGCGAGGAACTCCCTGGTGCGCTCATGCTCCGGCTCGCTGAACATCTTGTCCGGCGGGCCCGACTCCACGATGCGGCCGTTGTCGAACATGAGCACGGCGTCGGAGATGTCGCGTGCGAAGGTCATCTCGTGCGTGACCACCAGCATGGTGATGTCGGTGGTGTGCGCGATGTCCCGCAGCACGTCGAGCACGCCCGCGACCAGCTCCGGGTCCAGGGCCGAGGTGACCTCGTCGAGGAGGAGCACCTGAGGGCGCATGGCCAGCGCGCGGGCGATCGCCACGCGCTGCTGCTGGCCGCCGGAGAGCTGGCTCGGGTACTTGTCGAGGTGCTCGGAGAGCCCCACCAGTTCGATCAGGTCCCGCGCCCGCACCTCCGCCTCGTCCTTGGGCATGCCGAGCACGTGCACCGGTGCCTCGGTGACATTGCGCAGCACCTTCATGTTGGGGAAGAGGTTGAACTGCTGGAAGACCATGCCGATCTTCTTGCGCACCTCGCGGACGTGCTTCTCGCCGGCCTTGACCAGCGTGCCGTCGCGCTCCTCGTGCGTGAGGTAGGCGCCGTCGACCTTGATGGTGCCCTCCTCCGGCTTCAGCAGCGTCATCAGCAGCCGCAGGATCGTGGTCTTGCCCGATCCCGAGGGGCCGATGAGGGTGACGTGCTTCCCGGTGTCGACGGAGAAGTCCAGCCGGTCGAGCACGGTCACGTCGCCGAAGCGCTTGGTGACGTTCTCGAAGCGGACCAGTTCGGCGCCGTTGGCACGGCTGGCCGGGGAGGTCGAGGTCTCGGTGGTCTCGGTGGTCTCGGTGGTGTCTCTCGGGGTGTCAGCTGGTGATGGCAAGGCGACGCTCCAGAAGGCGAATCAGCAGAGAGGCGGGATAGGCGATGACGATGAAGGCGACGCCGACGATCGTGTACGCCTCGGTGGTGAACGTTTCGTTGCTGAAGCCCTCGGCCTCTCCGAACATCTCCAGTGCCCCGATGATGGCGATCATCGGGGAGTCCTTCAGCATCGCGATGACGTAGTTGCCGAGGGCCGGTATCACCCGGCGGATGGCCTGCGGCAGGATCACCGCCAGCCAGGTGCGGCCCCGGGGCAGGCTGAGCGCGGTGGCCGCCTCCCACTGGCCGACGGGCACGCCGCCGATCCCGGCCCGGTACACCTCGGCGGTGTACGTCGAGTAGTGCAGGCCGAGGCCGATGATGCCGGTCGTGAGCGGCGACATCGAGGGCCCCCACTCGGGCACCACGTAGAAGAGGAAGAACAGCTGCACCAGCAGCGGCGTGTTCCTGATGAACTCGGTCACCAGGTTCACCGGCCACCGGACGGCCTTGAAACGGGAGCGCTGCGCCATGGCCCACACCAGGCCGAGGGCGAACGCGATCAGGCTGCCGAGCACCAGCGCCTGGAGGGTGAGGACCACCCCGTCCCAGAAGCGGGGCATGAACTCGTCGACGACGTTCCAGTCCCAGTTCACCGGGCCGCACCCCCCGCCGTCAGAGCGCCGGAGCCCTCACCGGCGCTCTCGCGCAGCGCCAGCCGCGACCAGAGGCCGCCGCCGCGCGGTGGCGCCTGGCCGACGCCGGCCTTGGCGTACCGCTCCACGATCCGCATGCCGCGGGTGAGGAGGAAGGCGAAGGCGAAGTAGATCACCAGCAGCAGGGTGTAGACCGGCGCGCTCTCGCTGCTGCCGATGCGGACCAGGTTCCCCGCGTAGGTGAGGTCGGCCACCATGATGGTGGAGACCAGCGCGGTGCCCTTGAGCAGCTCGATCAGCAGGTTGTTGAACGGGGGCACCATCTCGGGCCACGCCTGCGGCAGTTCGATCCTGCGCAGCCGCTGGAACCGGGTGAAGCCCAGGGCGATCCCGGCCTCGCGCTGCGCGGCGGGGACGGCGGCCAGCGCGCCGCGCACCACCTCGGAGCCGTAGGCGCCGTAGGTCAGCCCCAGCGCCAGCACGCCCGCGAACATCGGGACGAACTGCCACCGGAACATCAGCGGCACCGCGAAGACCAGCCAGAACATCAGGATCAGCGCGGACATGCCGCGGAACAGCTCGAAGTAGACCCCCGAGACGAACCGCACGACCCACAGCCGTGAGGTGCGCAGCGTGCCGATCACCAGGGCGACCACCGCGGCGAGCGCCGCGCTGTAGATGGTGACCTGGACGGTGATCCACATGCCGGGCAGGAAGTAGTTGTCGAACATCCCCTCGGTCATCATGGGCACAGGTCCTCGCGCGTCATGTCCGTCATCTCCGCTTCGGTGAAGCCGTAGGGAGCGACGATCTCCAGCAGTTCCCCACTGTCCTTGAGCTTGTGCAGTTCCTCGTTGAAGGCGTCCCTGAAGTTCTGCTCCGAGAGCCTGAAGGCGAAGCCGCCGGCGCCGTACGCGGGCTCGCCGGCCAGCGTCGGCTGGAACGGCTCGGTGGCCTCCACCCGGTTGTTGCCCTCCACGGCGGTCTTGACCGTGACATTGGTCCCGGCGAACGCGTCCACCCGGCCCTGCTGCACGGCTTCGAGGCCCGCCACCTGGTCGGGCAGGATCAGCAGGTTGGAGATGCCCGCGTCCTCGGCGTAGGCGATCTCCGCGTACGCCTGGCCGGTGGCCAGGCGCAGGCCCTGCTCGGCGATCTGCCGGTAGGGGTCCATGTCCGGGTCGGTGCCCAGGCCCTCCGGGTTGCCCGCGGGGACGATCAACGAGTCGAGCATCAGGTAGTCGGGGTCGGCGAAGAGCACCTGGGCGCAGCGGTCGGGGTTCAGGAACATCCCGGCCGAGACCACGTCGAACAGCTGTGCCTTGAGCCCGGGGATCAGCGCGCTGAACTCCACGGGCACCGGGATCACGTTCTCGATGCCGAGCTCTCTGAAGATCACCTTGGCGATCGCCGGCGCCTGGCCGTCGGGCTCGCCCTCGTCGTTGATGTAGCCGAACGGGATCTCGCTGGCGATGCCGATCTTGACGGTGCCGCTGTCCTTGAGCCGTTCCAGCAGGTCACCGCCCTCGACGGTGCCCTCGGCGGCCACCCTGCTGCATCCGGCGGCGCCCAGCGCGCCGAGCGCTGCTGCCCCCGCGAGCAGCGATCGCCGGCTGAGTCCTCCTGCTCTTCGCGGAAAGGTCGCATGTTCTCTCATCGGTGGAGCCATGGGCGCGCGGCTACCCAGAGGCGCCGGAAACATGCGGATCCTTTATCAGGGTGTTAGCCGGCGCCCACCGCGCCCGTCCCGACCACATGGAACCGCACCCGGTCGACGCCCGTGTCCTCCAGGCAGCCCAGGAGGCGGTGCGCGTCGTGGTCGCTCAGCGCCGGGTGGACCGTGGCCGCGAAGAGCCCGTCGTCCAGGGGGACCATCCCGGCCCGCTCCAGCGGCACGGCCGTGGCGTCGCGGCACCGCTCCCACTGCTGCTCGGCGGCCAGCCGGGTGCGGGAGACGTCCACGCCCCTGCCGTCCACGGTGAACAGCACGGAGGTCGCGGCGCCCGCGCCGCGCTCGGGCGCCTCGGTCTCGGTCAGCTCGGAGAGGCCGGAGTAGAGGCCGAGGCACAGGAGGGCGGCCACGCCCAGCGCGCCGGCGCGCAGCAGCCGGCCGCGCGCCGGGCCGCGGCCGAGCGCGGGGCGGTCGGGGAGATCGTCGTGCGGGTCGCCGTCGCCGGGGCCGTGGCCGGGACCGTGGCCGGGGG
>NZ_LAVK01000187.1 GCF_001083795.1 Streptomyces sp. SBT349 | reverse complement strand
GGCCGAGGTCATGGCCGGGGTCGCCGGTCGCCGCGGCCCCCGCGCCGACCGGCGACCCCGGCCATGACCTCGGCCTTGACGCGATCTTCGCCGAGCGGGCGCGGCGCACCCCGGACGCGCCGGCCCTGACGTTCGGCGCCGCCACCCTCACCTACCGCGAGCTCGACGAGCGGGCCAACCGCATCGCCCACCGGCTGGTCCGCCTGGGAGCGGGCCCCGAGCGCCGCGTCGCCGTCGCGCTGCCCCGCTCGGCCGACCTGGTCGCGGTGCTGCTCGCGGTCCTCAAGTCCGGCGCGGCGTATGTGCCGATGGACCCGGCAGCCCCGGCCGACCGGCTGGCCTTCATGCTCGCCGACGCCAGGCCCGAGCTGCTGGTGACCACCGCCGAGGCGTCCGCGACCCTGGGCGCGGACGCGGCGACGCCCCGCCTGCTGCTCGACGCCCCGGAGGCGCGCGAGGCGCTGGCCGGGGAGCCGGCGCGGGCCCCGAGCGTCGCGGGGAGCACCCCCGACCGGCCCGCCTACGTCATCTACACCTCGGGCTCCACCGGTGCGCCCAAAGGCGTCGTGGTCAGCCACCGCAACGTGGTGCGCCTGTTCACCGCGGCAGCGGCGGACTTCGACTTCGGCCCCGACGACGTGTGGACGATGTTCCACTCGTGCGCGTTCGACTTCTCCGTCTGGGAGATCTGGGGTCCCCTGCTGCACGGCGGGCGGCTCGTGGTCGTTCCGTTCGACGTCTCCCGCTCGCCCGAGGACTTCCTCGCGCTGCTCGCCGACGAGCGCGTCACCGTGCTCAACCAGACGCCCTCGGCGTTCTACCAGCTGATCCAGGCCGACCGGGACCGGCCCCGGCGCTCGCTGGCGCTGCGGTACGTCGTCTTCGGCGGCGAGGCGCTGGACCCGCGGCGGCTGGCAGCCTGGTACGACCACCGGGCCGACGACGCGCCCGTCCTGGTCAACATGTACGGGATCACCGAGACCACCGTCCACGTCACGCGGGTGGCGCTGGACCGCACCGCCCCCGCCCTGACGGCGAGCAGCCCCATCGGCGGCCCCCTCGCCGACCTGCGGCTGCTCCTGCTCGACCAGGCGCTCCGGCCGGTGCCCGACGGCGTCGCGGGCGAGCTGTACGTCTCGGGGCCAGGACTGGCCCGCGGTTACCTGGGGCGGCCCGGCCTGACCGCGAGCCGCTTCCCCGCCGACCCCTTCGGTCCGCCAGGCGGCCGCATGTACCGCAGCGGCGACCTGGCCAGGCGTCGCGCCGACGGCACCCTGGAGTACCTCGGCAGGGCCGACGACCAGGTGAAGATCCGCGGCTTCCGCATCGAACCGGGCGAGATCGCCGCCGTGCTCGCCGCCGTCCCCGGCGTCGGGCAGGCCACCGTCGTCGCCCGTACCGACGCCCCGGGGCAGCCGGTGCTGGTCGGGTACGTGGTCCCCGCGCCCGGCGTGGCGCTCGCCGCCGAGGAACTGCGGAGGCAGGCCGCCGCCGCGCTCCCCGACTACATGGTTCCGGCCGCGTTCGTGACGCTGCCCGCGCTGCCGCTGACCGTCAACGGCAAGGTCGACCGCGCCGCGCTGCCCGCCCCCGACGTGGCCGCCACCGTCTCGGGGACCGCGCCGCGCACGCCCGACGAGGAACTGCTGTGCCGCCTCGTCGCCGAGGCGCTCGGGCTGCCCCGGGTCGGCGTGGACGACGACTTCTTCACGCTCGGCGGCGACAGCATCGCCGCCATCCAGCTCGTCGCCGCCGCCCGCCACGCCGGCCTGACCTTCGCCACCCGCGACGTCTTCCGCTGCCGCACCGTCGAGGCGCTGGCCGCCGCCGCCGGGCACGGTCGCGAGCCGACCGCCGCGGGACCCGACACCGGCGACCTGCCCGCCACCCCCGTGCTGCACTGGCTGCGCGAACGCGGCGGCGCCATCGACGCGTACCACCAGGCCGTCGTCGTCCCGATTCCGGCCGACGCCACCGCGACCGACCTCGCCGCCGCCCTTCAGGCGCTGCTCGACGGCCACGACGCGCTGCGCGCCACGCTGCTCGCCCAGGCCGGTGCCGGTGCCGACGGCTGGCGTCTGTCGGTCGCGGCGCCGGGCACGGTGACCGCGGCCGACTGCCTGCGCGAACTGCCCACTAGGCATGCGCCGTTGGACACCGAAGAGGTGGCCGCCGAGATCCGGGCCGCCGCCGGGCGCCTCGCGCCCCGGGACGGGGTGCTGCTCCAGGCCGTGTGGTGGAACGCGGGACCCGGCCGACCCGGCCGCCTGGCTCTCGTGGTGCACCACCTGGTCGTGGACGGCGTGTCCTGGCGCATTCTGCTGCCCGATCTCGCCGACGCCTGGCGGGCCGTGCGGGAGGGCCGCGAGCCGCGGACCGCGCCCGTCGGGACCTCGCTGCGCGCGTTCGCCACCACCCTGGCCGAGACCGCCCGCGCGGGCGCCCACGCCGACGAACTTCCGTACTGGCGCGAGGTACTGGCCACCGAGGACCCGCGGCTCGGCGACCGTCCGCTGGACCCGGAAGCCGACCTGGCAGGCGGGCTGCGGCAGCTCACGCTCACCCTGCCCGCGCCGCTGGCCGCCGCGGTGACCGGCGCCGTGCCTGCCGCGTTCCACACCGGCGTGCGCGAGGTGCTGCTCGCGGGCTTCGCCGCCGCCGTCGCCGACTGGCGGCGCGACCGCGGACGCGGCGAGGCGTCCGCGGTGCTGCTGGACCTGGAGGGCCACGGCCGCGACGCCCTGGAGGAAGCCGACCTGAGCAGGACGGTCGGCTGGTTCACCTCCGTCTTCCCCACCCGCTTCGACCCCGGCACCGCGGACCTGGCCGCCGTCGCCGCCGGCGGGCCCGCCGCCGGGACCGCGCTCCGGCTGGTGAAGGAGCAGCTGCGGGCCGTCCCCGGCTCGGGCACCGGCTACGGCGTGCTGCGCTATCTGACCCCGGGTCGGGACCTTCGCGACGGCGCGCCGCAGATCGTCTTCAACTACCTCGGCCGCTTCGCCGCCTCCGACGGGCGGCGCCCCTGGACCCCGCTGCCGGGGCGGGACGGCCTCACCGGCGCCGACGACCCGTCGATGCCGGTCAGGTACGTGCTCCAGGCCGACGTGATGGTGCACGACCGTGAGACGGGCCCCGAGCTGACCGCTGTCCTGACCTGGCCGCGGGACGTGCTCACCGAGGAGGCCACCCGCCGCCTCGCCGAGGGCTGGCAGGCCGCGCTTGCGGGCTTCGCCGCCCATGCCGCCGCGCCGGGCCCGGGCCGGATCACCCCCGACGACGTACCGCTGGCGCCCGCCACCCAGGACCGGCTCGACGCCATCGAGGCGGCGGCCGGACCGCTCGCCGACGTTCTCCCGCTCACCCCCCTCCAGGAGGGTCTGCTCTTCCACGCCGCGTACGACACGGCCCGCCCCGACGTCTACACCGTGGAGTTCCGCTTCGAGTTGGAGGGCGCCGCGGACCCGGAGCGGCTGCGCGCCGCGGTGACCGCGGCCCTCGGGCGCCACCCGCAGCTGGGCGCCGGCTTCTGGCACGAAGGGCCGGGCGCGCCCGTGCAGTTCGTGCCGGCGAGAGCCGATGTGCCGTGGCGGGAGGTGGACCTCACCGGCCTGGGCGCGCCGGCCGCGGCCGCCGCCCTCGACCGGGTGCTGGCAGGGCAGCCGCGCTTCGACCCCGCCCGCCCGCCGCTGTTCCGCTTCGTCCTGGCGCGTACCGCCGCCGACCGCCACACCCTGGTCTTCAGCCACCACCACCTGCTGCTCGACGGCTGGTCGGTGCCGCTGCTGCTGCGCGCGATCCTCGCCGCCTACGAGGGCGGCGGCGCCCCGCCCGCCGCCCGCGACGACGCCTACCGCCGTTACTTCCGGTGGCTGGCCCGCCAGGACCGCGCCGCCGCCGCGAAGGTCTGGCGCGAGGCCCTGGCCGGGCTGGCCGGGCCGACGCGGATCGCCGCCGCGCCCGAGGGACCGCCGGAGCCCGGCGCGATCGCCGAGCTCTCCGTGGACCTGGGCGCGCCGCTGACCGCCGCGCTGGAGCGGGCGGGCCGCGCCCACGGCCTCACCCTGGGCACCCTGGTGCAGGGCGCCTGGGCGGTGCTGCTCGGCAGCCTCACCGGCTCCCGCGACGTGGTGTTCGGCGGCACGGTCGCCGGGCGCCCGCCGGAGATCGAGGACGTGGCGTCGCTGGTCGGCCTGTTCATCAACACGCTGCCGGTGCGGGCCGCCGTTCACCCCGGCGAGCCGGTCGCCGCGCTGCTCGCCCGCCTCCAGGGCGAGCAGGCCGAGCTGACGGCCCACCCGTACCTGCCGCTCTCCGAGGTGCAGCGCCTGGCGGGCCTGGGGGAGCTCTTCGACACGCTCCTGGTGATCGAGAACTACCCGTTCGACCCGGACTCGCTGCGCACCGCCGACGGCGGGCTGCGGGTGACCGGCATCGACGGCCGCGACGACACCCACTACGCGCTGAGCGTCGCGGTGATGACCGGCGAGGCGCTCCGGCTGCGCGTCGGCCACCGCACCGACCTCGTGCCCGCCGAACGGGCCAGGGCCGTCGCGGACGCGCTGCACCACCTGCTGCGGCAGTTCGCCGAGGACCTGGAGCGGCCGGTCGGCCGGCTGGCGCTGCTCGACGCGGCCGGGCGGCGGGCCGCGCTGGCCCGCGGCCGCGGCGCGAGCGGGCCCGCCGCCGAGGGCACCGTGGTCACGCTGCTCGAGGAGCACGCCGCCAGGACCCCGGACGTGACCGCCCTGGTCGGCGCCGACCGCACCCTGACCTACCACCAGCTCAACGGGCGCGCGAACCGGCTGGCCCGACTGCTGCTGGCCCGTGGCGCCGGACCCGAGCGCACCGTCGGCCTCCTGCTGCCGCGCGGCGCCGACACCGTGACCGCCATGCTCGCCGTGCTCAAGACCGGCGCGGCGTATGTGCCGATCGACCCCGGACTCCCGGCCGAGCGCGTCCACTTCGTGATCCGGGACACCGCCCCCGTCGCCGTGCTCACCACCCGCGGCCTGGCGGGACTGCTGCCGGAGGGGTCCCCGGTGCTCACCGACGACCCGGTCACCGCGGCCGACCTCGACGCGTTCCCCGGGCACGACCTGGCCGCGCACGAACTGCGCGCCCCGGTCTCGCCGGAGAACGTCGCGTACCTCATCCACACCTCGGGCTCCACCGGCGTGCCCAAGGGCGTCGCCGTGGAACACCGCAACCTGCTGGCGCTGTTCACCGCGCACCGGGCGGACCTCTTCGATCCCGAGGCCGCCGCGGCGGGCCGCCGGATGCGGGCCGCGATGACGGCGCCGCTGTCCTTCGACACCTCCTTCGACGGCGTGCTGTGGATGCTGGCCGGGCACGAGCTGCATGTCATCGACGACGAGACGCGCCGCGACCCGCGGGCCCTGGTCGCCTATGTCGCCGCGCACGGCGTCGACTTCCTCGACATCACCCCCTCGTACTGCGCGGAGCTGCTCGACGCCGGGCTGCTGGCCGACCCGGCCACCGCGCCCCGGGTCCTGATGCTCGGCGGCGAGGCTCTGGGCCCGGACCTGTGGGCCCGGCTGCGTGGCCACCGGACCACCGCCGCCCGCAACTACTACGGCCCGACCGAGAACACCATCGACGCCCTGTCCCACCGGCTGCGCGACGGGGAACGGCCGCTGGTCGGCCGCCCGTTGCGGGGCGTTCGCGCCCAGGTGCTGGACGGCGCGCTGCGCCAGGTGCCCGCCGGGGTGGCGGGCGAGCTGTACCTGGCCGGGGCGCAGCTGGCCCGCGGCTACGCCGGGCGGCCCGCGCTGACCGCCGACCGCTTCACGGCCGACCCGTTCGCCGCCGGGGAGCGGATGTACCGCACGGGCGACGTGGTGCGCTGGACCGACGAGGGACATCTCGAGTTCCTCGGCCGGGTCGACGAGCAGGTCAAGATTCGCGGCCACCGCGTCGAGCTCGGTGAGATCGAGGCCCGGCTGCTTCAGCACCCGGACGTCGCCCGCGCCGCGGTGCTGGCCAGGGCCGACACCCCGGGAGTGACCCGGCTGGTCGCCTACGCGGTGCCCGCGAACCCCGCCGACTCCGCGGGCGCCGGGCTCGACCCGGCCCTGCTGCGCGCGCATGTGGCCTCGGCGCTGCCCGAATACATGGTGCCCGCCGCCGTGGTCACCCTCCCGGCGCTGCCGCTCACCGTCAACGGCAAGCTGGACACCGCCGCCCTGCCCGCGCCCGACTTCACGGCGGCGGTGACCTCCCGCGCGCCGCGCACCGCCGCGGAACGGACCCTGGCTCGCCTGTTCGGCGAGGTGCTCGGGCTGCCCTCGGTCGGCGCGGAGGACGACTTCTTCGCGTTCGGCGGCGACAGCATCATCTCGATCCAGCTGGTCAGCCGGGCGCGCCGGGAGGGGCTTGAGATCAGCCCCAGGGACGTTTTCACCCGCCGCACGGTGGCCGCGCTGGCCGCCTCGGCGACGCCGGTCACCGCGGCGGTGCCCGCGGACGCCCCCGACGCGGTCGGCGAGGTCCCGCTCACCCCCGTCATGCGCGCGCAGGCCGAGACCGGCGGCCCGGTCGCCGGGTTCGCGCAGAGCTTCGTGGCGGCCCTGCCCACCGGTGCGACGCGTTCCGCGCTGGCGGCGGCCCTCCAGGCCGTCACCGACCACCATGACGCGCTCCGGCTGCGGCTGCACGACCAGGACGGCCCGTGGCGTCTGGAGGTGCGCGCACCCGGCGCGGTGGACGCCCGTGCTCTGATCCGCCGGGTGCCGGTGGCCTCGTCAGACCCCGCCGGTTCCGTGGGCGCCGCCGGGGCCGCCGGAAACTCCGCGGCCGAAGCCGCCTTCGACGCCGCGCTCGCCGCGGCGCTGCCGGCCTCGCAGGGCAGGCTCGACCCGGCGGCGGGCACCCTGTGGGACGCGGTGTGGTTCGACGCGGGTCCGACCCGGCCGGGGCGGCTGCTGCTGACCGTCCACCACCTGGCCGTCGACGGCGTGTCCTGGCGCATCCTGCTGGAGGACCTGGCGCTGGCCTGGGAGCGTTCCGCCACCGGCGGCGCGCCGCAGCTGCCGCCGGTGGGCACGTCGCTGCGCGCCTGGGCGCTGCGGCTGGCCGAACGAGCCTCGGCCCCCGGACCGCGGCGCGAACTGCCGCTGTGGACCGGCATGCTGGCCGCGGGCGACGCCCAGCCGGGAGACCGCCCGCTGGACCGGGCGAAGGACGTGGCCGCCACCGCCCGCACCCTCACCGCCACCCTGACGCCCGACGGGACCGCGCCGTTGCTGACGACGCTGCCCGCCGCGTTCTCCACCGGCGTCTCCGAGGTGCTGCTCACCGGCTTCGCGATCGCCGTCGCCGACTGGCGCCGCCGCCGGGGCCAGCAGGGCCACGGGCCCCTCGTCGACGTGGAGAGCCACGGCCGGCACCAGCTCTTCGAGGACGCCGACCTGTCGCGGACCGTGGGCTGGTTCACCGAGCAGCACCCGGTGCGGCTCGACCCGGGCCCGCTGGACTGGCAGGACGTCGCCGCCGGCGGCCCTTCGGTGGGAGAGGCGATCAAGCGGATCAAGGAGCAGATCGCCGCGCTGCCCGACGAGGGCACCGGATACGGCCTGCTGCGGTACCTCAACCCCGACACCGCCCCGGCGTTCGCCGCCCTGCCCGCCGCCCCCTGGGGCTTCAACTACCTCGGCCGGTTCGCGGGCGCCGGCGGCGGGGACTGGGCCCCGGCCGGGCCCGGCGGGCCGCTCGGCGCGGCCGACCCGGACATGCCGCTCGAGCACGCCGTCGACCTCACCCTCGTCACGCACGACGGCCCCGCGGGTCCCTCGCTCGCCGCGACCTGGACGTGGGCGGGCGACCTGCTGGCCGAGGACGAGGTCGAGCAGCTCTCCGCCGCGTGGCTGCGGGCCATGGAAGCACTGGCGGCCCACGCGGCCCGGCCGCGGACAGGCGGGCGCACCCCGTCCGACTTCCCCCTGGTGACGCTCTCCGCGCACGAGCTCGACCTCCTTCAGGCCGCCCGCCCCGGCCTTGAGGACGTGCTGCCGCTCGCCCCGCTCCAGCAGGGCCTGATGTTCCAGAGCCTCCTCAGCGAGGGACAGGTCGACCTCTACACCTCACTGCTCACCCTGGACGTCACCGGGCCGCTCGACGTGCCGCGGCTGCGCCGTGCCTGGGACGAGCTGATCCGCTGCCACCCCATCCTGCGCACCGAGTTCCACCAGGACGGTCTGCGGGACACCGTCGCCGTCGTCGTGGACGCCGTCGAACTCCCCTGGCGCGAGGCCGACCTGACCGGCCTCGACCCGGCTGCCCGCGAAGCGGAGCTGCGCCGCCTCACCGACGCCGAGCGCACCCACCGCTTCGACCTGGCCGCCGCCCCGCTGCTGCGGTTCACCGTGGTCCGCCTCGGCGCCGACCGGCACCGGCTGCTGTTCACCAACCACCACATGCTGGTGGACGGCTGGTCGATGCCGATGCTGTTCGCCGAGCTCTTCGCCGTCTACGGCGCGGCGACCGCGGCCCCCCGCGGCGCCCCCGGGGCACCCGTCGCCCCCGCCGCGTACCGCGACTACCTGACCTGGCTGTCCCGGCAGGACCGCGCCGCCGCCGAGCGCGCCTGGCGCGCGGAGCTGGCCCCGGTGGCGGAGCCGACCCTGCTCGCACCCGCCGGGCGCCGCGAGGTGGCCGTCCCCGACCGGCTGACGACCCACCTGTCCGAGCGGGCCACCGCGGCGCTGACGGCCGCCGCCCGCGAGCGGGGCCTGACCCTCAACACGGTCGTGCAGTCCGCCCTCGCCGTGCTGATCGCCCGGCTCACCGGCCGCGACGACGTCGTGTTCGGCACCACCGTCTCCGGGCGCCCGGCCCAGCTGCCCGGTGTCGAGGACATCGTCGGCATGTTCATCAACACCCTGCCCGTGCGCGCCGCCGTGCGCCCCGGGCAGACCCTCGCGCGGACCGCGCGGCTGCTCCAGGAGCGGCAGGTCGGCCTGCTGGACCACCACCACCTCGGGCTGGCCGACATTCAGCGCGCCGCGGGCCACCGCGAGCTGTTCGACACCGTGATCTCCTTCCAGAACTTCCCGCTCCAGCAGGCCCTTCCCGACCTGCGCGGGTCCGGTCTCGAGGTCACCGCGGCCGAGAGCACGGACGCCAGCCACTACCCGTTCGTCTTCCACGCCTTCCCCGGCGACCGCCTGGAGCTGCGCGTCACCTACCGGCCCGACCTCCTTGACGCCCCGGCGGCGCGTGCCCTGCTGGAGCGGCTGGCCCGCACGGTCACCGCGTTCGCCGAGCGCCCGGGGGAGCGGGTCGGGCGGCTCGACCTGCTCACCGAACGGGAGCGCGCGGCCCTGCTCGCCCTGGCCAGCGGGCCGCGCGGCGAGGCCGGAGCGGACCACCTGGCCGCCCTCTTCGAACGGGTGGCCGCCCGCGAACCCGGGGCCGTCGCCGTGCGCTTCGAGGGCCGGGAACTCGACTACGCCGAGCTGAACCGGAGGGCCAACGCGCTGGCCCGCCGCCTGGTCGCGGAGGGCGTCGGCCCCGAGCGGTTCGTGGCCGTGGCGCTGCCCAGGTCCGTCGAGTGGATCACGGCGGTGCTCGCCGTCGCCAAGGCGGGAGGCGCCTACCTGCCGGTCGACACCGCGTACCCGTCGGCCCGTATCGCCTTCATGCTGGACGACGCCCGCCCGATCCTCGCCGTCACCTCCCGCGAGGTCCTGGGGCTGCTGCCCGATGCCCCGGGCATGGCCCGGCTGTGCGTGGACGACCCCGCGGTGCGCGACGCCTTGGCCGCCGCGCCGGACGGCGACCTGACCGCGGCCGACCGGCTCGGCGAGCCGCGCCCCGCCAACGCCGCGTACACGATCTACACCTCCGGGTCCACCGGCCGCCCGAAGGGCGTCGTGGTCACCCACGCCGCGCTGGCCAACCTGGCCGCGACCCACGCCGACCGGTTCGGAGCGGGCCCCGGCAGCCGGGTGCTCCAGTTCGCCTCGCCGAGCTTCGACGCCTCCGTGTGGGAGATCTGCATGGCGCTGCTCACCGGCGCCACGCTGGTCCTGGCACCCAAGGAGCGGCTGCTGCCAGGACCCGCGCTCGCCCAGCTGATCGCCGAGCACGGCGTCACGCACGCCACCATCCCGCCCACCCCGCTGGCCGCGGTCGGCGACGAGGAACTGCCCAGCCTGACCACGCTGGTGGTCGCGGGCGAGGCCGCGGGCGCCGAGCTCGTCGAGCGCTGGGCGCCCGGCCGGACCATGGTCAACGCCTACGGCCCGACCGAGACCACCGTCTGCGCCACCGCCACGGGCCCGCTCACCGCGGGCAGGCCGCCGCTGGGCGCGCCGCTGCCCGGCACCCGCGTGCTGGTGCTGGACGCGGGTCTTGCCCCGGTCCCGGTCGGCACCGCGGGCGAGGTGTACGTCGGCGGGCTGCCGTTGGCCCGCGGCTACGCGGGCCGCCCCGACCTGACCGCGGAGCGCTTCGTCGCCGACCCCTACGGCCCGCCCGGGTCGCGGATGTACCGCACCGGCGACCTGGCCCGCCGCCGCACCGACGGCGAGCTGGAGTTCCTGGGCCGCGCCGACCAGCAGGTCAAGCTCCGCGGCTTCCGCATCGAGACCGCCGAGGTGGAGGCCGCGCTGGCCCGTGCCGAGGGCGTCGCGGAGGCCGTGGTGCTGGTCCGCGAGGACCAGCCGGGCGACCCGCGGCTGGTCGGGTACCTGCTGGCCGAGCCGGGCGCCGTGCCCGGCACGGCCGCCGTCGCCGCCGAGGCCGCGGCCGTCCTGCCGGAGTACATGGTCCCGCAGGCGTATGTGGTGCTCGACGCCTGGCCGATGACGCCCAACGACAAGCTGGACCGGGCCGCGCTGCCCGCGCCGCAGGCCCCCGCGGCGGCCGGGCGGGCCGCCAGGACCGTGCCCGAGCAGGTGCTCGGCACCCTGTTCAGCGACGTGCTCGGCATCGAGGAGGTCGGCGCGGACGACGACTTCTTCGAGCTCGGCGGCCACTCGCTGCTGGCCAGCCGACTCGCGGGCCGCATCCGTACCGCTTTCGGCGCGGAGCTGCCGGTGCGGGTCCTCTTCGACAACCCCACCGTCTCCGGCGTCGCCGCCTGGTTCGACCAGGCGGGCCCCGCCCGGCCCGCGCTCGCCCCGCGGACGCGGCCCGAGCGGCTGCCGCTCTCGCACGCCCAGCGCAGGCTGTGGTTCATCGATCGGTACGAGGGCAGCAGCGCCACCTACAACATGCCGGTCGCCATGCGGCTGTGCGGCCCGCTCGACGCGGGCGTGCTGCGGGCGGCGGTCGCCGACGTGGTGGCCCGGCACGAGGCGCTGCGCACGGTCTTCCCCGACGAGGCGGGCGTGCCCTGGCAGCGGGTGCTCGACCGGGCCGACGTCCACGTCGACCTGACGGTCACCTCGGTCACCGAGGACCGCGTGGAGGCGGCGCTGACCGCGGCCGCGCGCCGGCTGTTCGACCTGGCCACCGAGCCGCCGCTGCGCGTGGAACTGCTGCGGCTGGCCCCCGAGTCGCACGTGCTGCTCGTCGTGCTGCACCACATCGCCGGGGACGGCCAGTCCATGGGGCCGCTCTGCCGGGACATCAGCACCGCCTACGCCGCCCGGCTACACGGCGGCGCCCCGAGCCACGAGCCGCTGCCCGTCCAGTACGGCGACTACAGCCTCTGGCAGGGCGAGCTGCTGGACGAACAGGCGGGACCCGACGGGCTCTTCCACCGCGAACTCGCCTTCTGGACCGAGGCGCTGTCCGGGATGACCGAGCATCTGCTCCTCCCGGCCGACCGGCCCCGGCCCGCCGTGCCCAGCTACCAGGGCGACGACGTGGTCTTCCGAATCGACGACGAGACCCACGCGGGCATCGCCGCCCTCGCCCGCCAGTGCGGGGTCACCGTGTTCATGGTGCTCCAGGCCGGGCTGGCGGCGCTGCTGTCGCGGCTCGGCGCGGGCAGCGACATCCCGCTGGGCAGTCCCGTCGCGGGCCGTTCTGACGCGTCGGTCGAGGACCTGGTCGGCTTCTTCGTCAACACGCTGGTGCTGCGCAACGACACCTCGGGCAACCCCACCTTCCGCGAGCTGCTGGCCCGGGTCCGCGCCACGGACCTGGCCGCGTACTCGCACCAGGACCTCCCCTTCGAGCGGCTGGTGGACGCGCTCAAGCCCGAGCGGGACCCCTCCCGGCACCCCCTGTTCCAGGTCGCGTTCGGACTTCAGAACGAGTCCACGCCCGTCGTGGAGCTGCCCGGGGTGCGGGCCGAGGAGGCGTTCGTCGGCATGAAGGTGGCCCGCTTCGACCTGATGTTCGGCTTCACAGAGACTCACGACGCGGACGGGCGCCCGGCCGGCATGAACGGCTCGGTCGAGTACGCCACCGACCTGTTCGCGCCCTCGACCGTCGAGGGCTTCGCCCTGCGGCTCACCCGCCTGCTGGCCGACGCGGTCCGCGACCCGGGCCGCCGGCTGGACGCGCTCGAGGTCATGGACGACGACGAGCGGCACCGGATGCTCGTCGAATGGAACGCCACCGGGCGGCCCGCCCCCGAGGGCACCCTCGTCAGCCGCTTCGAGGCCCAGACCGCCCGCACCCCGCACGCCGACGCGGTCATCGGCGGCGGCCCGACCCTCGACTACGCCGGGCTGAACGCGCGGGCGAACCGCCTGGCCCGGCTGCTCGCCGAGCGCGGCGTGGGACCCGAGACACTGGTCGCCATCGCCCTGACCCCGTCGGTGGACCAGCTGGTCGCCGTGCTGGCGGTGCTGAAGGCCGGAGCGGGCTATCTGCCGCTCGACCCGCGGCAGCCCGTCGAGCGGGTGGCCTTCATGCTGGAGGACGCCGGCCCGGCGCTGATTCTCTCCTCGGCGGCGGGCGCCCGCCAACTGCCGGACGGCGACGCCAGGCCGCGCCTGTGGCTGGACGCGGAGGACACCGCGGCGCTGCTCGCCGCCCGGTCCACCGAGGACCTGACCGACGCGGAACGGGTGCGCCCGCTGCGGCAGGACAACGTCGCGTACGTCATCTACACCTCCGGCTCCACCGGCAGGCCCAAGGGCGTCGTGGTCAACCACATCTCGGTGCTCCAGTACCTGGAGTGGGCGATGGGCACCTACCCGGCGCTGCCGGGCGGCACCGCGCTGCTGCACTCGCCGATCTCCTTCGACCTCACCGTCACCGCGCTGTTCGGGCCGCTGATCTCCGGCGGCCGGCTGCACGTCGCGGGCATGGAGGAGGACCCGGAGACCGTCGAGGCGCTCCAGGGCGCCCCGCTCACCTTCCTCAAGGCGACCCCGACGCACCTGCGGTTGCTGGACGCGCTGCCCGCCCCTTACTCCCCGGCGCGGAACCTGGTGATCGGCGGCGAGGCGCTGACCGACTCCGCCCTCGCCGCCTGGCGCGCCAGGAACCCGGAGGCGACGGTCTACAACGAATACGGCCCGACCGAGACCACCGTCGGGTGCAGCGTGTTCGCCATCGCCCCCGGCGACGACCTGCGGCCCGGCGTCATCACGCTGGGCGGTCCGGCCTGGAACACCCGGATGTATGTGCTCGACCCGCACTTGCGGCCGGCCCCGGTCGGCGTGCCCGGCGAGCTGTACATCGCGGGCGGCCTGCTGGCCCGCGGCTACCTCAACCGGCAGGGCCTGACGGCGGAGCGGTTCGTGGCCGATCCGTTCGGCCCGGCGGGGACGCGGATGTACCGCACCGGCGACCTGGTGCGGTGGCTGCCGGACGGCGGCCAGGAGTTCGTGGGCCGCACCGACGACCAGGTGAAGCTGCGCGGCTTCCGCATCGAGACCGGCGAGATCGAGTCGGCCCTCGCCGCCCACCCGGAGGTCGCCCAGGCCGCCGTCATGGTCCGCGAGGACCGGCCAGGCGACCCGCAGCTGGTCGCGTATGTGGTGCCGAAAACCGGGGCCACCGAGCCGGAAGGCGACACGGCCGTCGAGCAGGTGGACGAGTGGCGGCAGGTCTACGACCTGATGTACGGCGGGGAGCGGGGTGCGGAGTTTGGTGAGGATTTCAGTGGTTGGGAGAGTAGTTATACGGGTGGGGTGATTCCGCTGGGGGAGATGCGGGAGTGGCGGGATGCGACGGTGGCGCGTATTCGGGAGTTGCGTCCGCGTCGGGTGTTGGAGATTGGTGTGGGGAGTGGGTTGTTGCTTGCGAAGTTGGCGGGGGAGTGTGAGGTGTATTGGGGGGTGGATTTCTCGCCTGAGGCGATTGGGGTGTTGCGGGGACAGGTGGAGGAGCGGGAGGAGTTGGCGGGGAGGGTGCGGTTGGAGGTGCGGGCGGCGCATGAGCTGGAGGGTTTGCCGTCTGGGTTTTTTGACACGGTGGTGGTGAATTCGGTGGCTCAGTATTTTCCGGATGAGGGGTATTTGACGGGGTTGTTGGAGTCGTTGGCTGGGTTGGTGGTTCCGGGTGGTGCGGTGTTTTTGGGGGATCAGCGGAATGTGCGGTCGCAGCGGTTGTTCCAGTCGGGTGTGGGGTTGGTGCGGCGTGGCGGGGGGTTGCTGTGTCTTATACAAATCTC
>NZ_LAVK01000186.1 GCF_001083795.1 Streptomyces sp. SBT349 | reverse complement strand
GGCGGGGGTGCTGCTGGCGGCCGTGCGCGAGACGTTCGAGGAGGCCGGGGTGCTGCTGGCCGGGCCCGCGCCGGGCGGGCTCGTCGCGGATGTGACGGGCTCCGGGTGGGAACGGGACCGGGCCGCGCTGGTGCGGCGGGAGTTCGCGTTCACGGACCTCCTCGCGCGCCGCGGGCTGGCGGTGCGCGACGACCTGGTGCGGGCGTGGGCGCGGTGGATCACGCCGGAGTTCGAGGAACGGCGGTACGACACGTGGTTCTTCGTCGCGGCGCTGCCGGAGGGGCAGGTGACGCGGAACGCCTCGACCGAGGCCGACCACACCGCGTGGATGCGTCCGAGCGAGGCGGTCGCGGCGTACGAGGGGGGCGCGTTCCTCATGCTGCCGCCCACCGTCACCACCCTGCGCGAACTCGCCTCGTACCGGACGGCCGCGGGAGCGCTCGACGCGGCGCGCGGCCGGGATCTCGCGCCGGTGATAGCACGGGGGCGCGTCGAGGGCGACGAGGTGGTGCTGAGCTGGCCGGGGTATGGGGAGTTCGAGAAACGGTCCGGGGCGGAGGACGAGGCGGTGTCCAACGGATGAGCGACGCGGCGGCGCCTCCCGGACGGCCCATGCCCGGGGTGCGGGACGGGCAGGTGACGGAACGGGCGGCGTGCGTGCTGGCGCCCAACCCGTCCCCGATGACGCTGGACGGCACCAACACCTGGCTGCTCGCCGAGCCGGACGCCACCGAGGCGGTGGTGGTCGACCCGGGGCCCGAGGACGAGGGACATCTGCGGCGGGTGATCGACGCCGCGGAACGGACCGGGCGCCGGGTCGCGCTCGTGCTGCTGACCCACGGCCACCCGGACCACGCGGAGGGCGCGGCGCGGTTCGCGCACCTGACCGGGGCGCCGGTGCGGGCGCTGGACCCGCGGCTGCGGCTGGGCGAGGAGGGCCTCGCGGAGGGGGACGTCGTCACCACGGGCGGACTCGAACTGCGCGTGGTTCCGACGCCGGGGCACACGGCGGACTCGCTGTCGTTCCAGCTCCCGGCGGACGCCGCCGTGCTGACCGGGGACACGGTGCTGGGCCGTCGAACGACCGTGGTGGCCCACCCGGACGGACGGCTGGGCGACTACCTGGACTCGTTGCGCAGGCTGCGCTCGCTGGCCGTGGACGACGGCGTCAGCACGGTGCTGCCCGGGCATGGCCCGGTGCTGCGCGACGCGCGGGGGGCGCTCGAGTACTACCTGGTGCACCGGGCGAAGCGGCTCGCGCAGGTCGAGACGGCGGTGGAGAACGGCTACCGCACGCCGTCCGAGATCGTCGCCCATGTGTACGCGGACGTGGACCCGGTGGTGTGGCCGGCGGCCGAGCTCTCCGTGCGGGCGCAGCTCGACTACCTGCGGGAACACGGTCTGGTCTGAGCCCTCGGCCTGAACTCTCGGCCTGAGCCCTCGGTCCGTTCCGAGGGTGTGAGCGGTTCGGTCCTGGCCCCCGGTCAGCGCGACCTGCGGGCCAGGCGTTCGATGTCGAGGAGGATGACCGCGCGGGCCTCCAGGCGCAGCCAGCCGCGGGCGGCGAAGTCGGCCAGCGCCTTGTTGACCGTCTCGCGGGACGCGCCCACCAGCTGGGCCAGCTCCTCCTGGGTCAGGTCGTGGACCACGTGGATGCCCTCGTCCGACTGGACGCCGAAGCGGCGCGAGAGGTCGAGGAGGGCGCGGGCGACGCGGCCGGGCACGTCGGAGAAGACCAGGTCGGACATCTGGTCGTTGGTGCGGCGCAGTCGGCGGGCGACGGCGCGCAGCAGCGCGGAGGCGACCTCGGGGCGGGCGCTGAGCCAGGGCTGGAGGTCGCCGTGGCCGAGGCCGAGGAGCCGGACCTCGGTGACGGCGGTGGCGGTGGCGGTGCGCGGTCCCGGGTCGAAGAGGGAGAGCTCGCCGATGAGCTCGCCGGGGCCCAGGACGGCCAGCATGTTCTCGCGGCCGTCGGGGGAGGTGCGGTGCAGCTTGACCTTGCCGTCGGTGACGACATAGAGGCGGTCGCCGGGATCGCCCTCGTGGAAGAGGGTGTCACCGCGGGCGAGCGTCACCTCGGCCATGGAAGCGCGCAGCTCAGCGGCCTGCTCGTCATCGAGCGCCGCGAAGAGCGGGGCGCGGCGCAGAACGTCGTCCACGAGTTCCTCTCCTTGTCGGCCGGGATCGGCCAGGGTCGCCGGGGTCCCACTTCATGATGCCGGACGCCTCGGCAGTGCTATCAGTCACAAGTTTGACGTACCGGGACAGCTGCCCCCACGCCAGGGGCCCGTTCGAGCGGGCTTCGAGCGAGCGCCGGACGAATGTCGGCGGCGCCGTTTAGGCTGGCCGGGTGGTCAACGACCCCATGGCGCGCATGAGGCAGGGCGCGATCGGCACGTGAGAGATGAGAGGGCCGGACGGGTGAGCGCAACCCAGGATTCCGCTGAGAGCGAACGCGGCGGCGCCAAGCGGGTGAGCGGTGGTGGCGGCGCGAAGCCGGAGAGCCGGCTCGCGACGGTTCGGCGCGCCCGCAAGATCAACCGGGCGCTGGAAGAGGTGTACTACTACGCCCACCCCGAGCTCGACTTCGAGAACCCGTTCGAGCTGCTGGTGGCGACGGTCCTCTCGGCCCAGACGACGGACCTCCGGGTGAACCAGACGACCCCCGGGCTCTTCGCCGCCTACCCGACCCCGGAGGACATGGCGACCGCCGACGTGGCGGAGCTGGAGCGGATCCTGCGGCCGACGGGCTTCTTCCGCAGCAAGGCCAAGGCGGTGCTCGGGATCTCGGTGGCGTTGCGGGACCGGTTCGGCGGGGAGGTGCCGGGGCGCCTGGAGGACCTGGTCTCGCTGCCGGGCGTCGGCCGCAAGACGGCGCATGTGGTCCTGGGGAACGCGTTCGGCCGTCCGGGCATCACGGTGGACACGCACTTCCAGCGGTTGGCGCGCCGCTTCGGGTGGACGCAGCAGAAGGACCCGGACAAGATCGAGGCCGAGGTCGGGGAGATCTTCCCGAAGAAGGAGTGGACGATGCTCTCGCATCGCGTCATCTTTCACGGCCGCCGCATCTGCCACAGCCGTAAGCCCGCGTGCGGCGCCTGCCCCATCGCGCACCTGTGCCCGTCCTTCGGCGAGGGCGAGACCGACCCGGAGAAGGCCAGGAAGCTGCTGAAGTACGAGATGGGCGGCTTCCCCGGGCAGCGGCTGAAGCCCCCGGCGGACTACCCGGGCAAGCCGGCCCCGCCGCTGGACGCGGCATGACGAGCGCCCACGAGACGGGGACGGGACTGACCGATCCGGCCGGGCTGCCGGAGTGGCTGCGGAAGCTGGCGCGGGCGGCGGTCACCGTGAAGCCGCGCCAGCTGAGCACCTTTCTGCCACCGGTCTCCGGGGGGCGGCCCGCCGCGGTGCTGGTGCTGCTGGGGGAAGGGGCGTTCGGCCCCGAGCTGCTGCTGCTCGAGCGCGCCTCCAGCCTCCGCACCCACGCCGGGCAGGCGTCGTTCCCGGGGGGCACGCTCGACCCGGAGGACGGCGATCCGGAGGGCGAGGGGCCCCGGGAGGCGGCCCTGCGGGAGGCGGAGGAGGAGACGGGGCTCGATCCGGCGGGGGTGCGGATCTTCGCCACGCTGCCGAGGCTGTACATCCCCGTGACCGACTTCGTGGTCTCACCGGTGCTTGCCTGGTGGCGGGAGCCGTCGCCGGTGACGCCGGTGGATCCGGCGGAGACGGCGCGGGTGTTCACGGTGCCGGTCGCCGAGCTGGCCGACCGCGGCAGGCGTGGGACGGCCGTGCACCCCAGCGGGTACCGGGGCCCCTGCTTCCAGGTCGGCGGGACGCTCGTGTGGGGGTTCACGGCAGGCGTGATCGACCGGATCCTGTACTTCGCTGGCTGGGAACGGCCGTGGGACCGCGACCGAGAGATCTCGCTCGACCACAGCGCGTGAGACCGTAGCGGGCATGAACGCGCTCGACGTCCTGCTGCTGTGCGCCGCCGTGTGGTTCGCCCTGGTCGGCTACCGGCAGGGGTTCGTCGTCGGCGCCCTCTCCGTCACCGGCCTCCTCGGCGGCGGGGTGATCGCGGTCTGCCTGCTGCCCATGGCGTGGCGCCAGCTGAGCGACGGAGCCCGGCCGGGCCAGGCCGGGATCATCGCCGCGGTGGTGGTCGTGATCCTGTGCGCCACGGTCGGCCAGGCGCTCACCACGCACCTGGGGAACCGGCTGCGGCAGTACATCACCTGGTCACCGGCGCGCGCCGTGGACGCGACGGGCGGCGCGCTGGTCAACGTCCTGGCCATGCTCGTCGTCGCGTGGCTGCTCGGCTCGGCGCTGGCGCTGACCATGCTGGGGACCCTCGGCCGCGAGGTGCGGGACTCGCGGGTGCTCCTCGGCGTCTCGCGCGTGGTGCCGGAGCGGGCCACCACGTGGTTCGCGGACTTCGGCTCCGTGCTGGCGCAGAACGGCTTTCCGCAGGTGTTCGCCCCGTTCACCGCGGAGCCGTTCACCGATGTACCCGCCCCCGACCCGAAGCTGGCCGACAGCCGGGCCGTCGACCGGGCCAGACGGTCGATCGTCAAGGTCGTCGGCACGGCCACCGGCTGCGGCAAGGTGCTGGAAGGCACCGGCTTCGTCTTCGCGGACGGCAGGGTGATGACCAACGCCCATGTGGTGGGCGGAGTCTCCGAGCCGACCGTGCAGGTCGACGGCAGGGGACGCCTCTACGCCGCGCGCGTCGTCCTCTACGACTGGGAACGCGACATCGCGGTCCTCGACGTGCCGCACCTCACCGCCCGCCCGCTGAAGTTCAGCAGGGGTGACGCCATCACGGGTGACGGCGCGGTGATCGCGGGCTTCCCCGAGAGCGGCCCGTTCGACGCGCGCTCGGCCCGGGTCCGCGAGCGTTTCCAGGCGGAGGGACCGGACATCTACCGGCGCGGCACGGTGAGCCGCGACGTCTACTCCATCTACACCACGGTCCGGCCGGGCAACTCCGGCGGCCCGCTGCTCACCCCGGACGGGAAGGTGTACGGCGTGATCTTCGCCAAGTCGCTCGACGACGACCGCACCGGGTACGCCCTCACCGCCGACGAGGTGCGCGAGGCGGCCACACGAGGCCGCGCCGCCGACGAGAGGGCCGACAGCCAGACCTGTGCGATGTGAAGGAGTGCGATGGGGGAGCGCGGTGAGGACCACGCCACCCGCGGCTACCCGCGGGGGTGCCGCAATCGCACGCCTACCCAGCGCGCGCGGCGGCGGAGAATATCCGGAAATCCGATAGGCGGATCCGCCATGGGACCGCCCTGGATGCGCCGCACGGCGCTCTGCGCCCGAACGGCGGCTCCATTGCCGCGTCGATCACGTGCCACGTCACGGTAGTCGTGCGTCCAGCCCATACTGTCGTCCCTGCCCGGCACGCAAGGTCAGTAACCTCCCCAAAGCGAACTCGCTCGGCTTATGCGCCCGGCACATGTCGAACGGCGTCCCCGGGGCGTCAGCGGTCGGGCTCGGGATCCCGGAGCCAGTCGATGAGCTCGGTGCTGAACGCCACCGGGTCCTCCTCGTGCGGGAAGTGCCCCATGCCATCGAAGAGCCGCCAGCGGTACGGCGCCTCGACGTACTCGCCGGAACCGGCCGAGCTCCTGGTGCGCATCACCGGGTCGAGCGAGCCGTGCAGATGGAGCGTGGGCACGAGCACGGGCCGCTTCATCCGGCGGTTGAACTGGACGCCGTCCGGCCTCGCGATCGAACGGATCAGCCACCGGTAGGGCTCGATCGCGCAGTGCGCGGTGGAGGGGATCGTCATCGCCTGGCGGTAGACGGTCACGTCCTTGAGGTCCGGCTGGCGCGGCCCGGACCAGTCGCGCAGCAGCCGCCCGACCACCGCCGCGTCGTCGGCCACCAGCTGACGCTCCGGCAGCCACGGCCGCTGGAATCCCCATATGTACGAGCTGGCCGCCGTCTGCCGCGGATCCCGCAGCAGCGCCGCGCGCCAGCTCCGCGGGTGCGGCATGGAGGCGACGGCGAGCCGCCGGACCAGCTTGGGTCGCATCACCGCGGCGGTCCACGACAGGTATCCGCCCAGGTCGTGGCCGACCAGGGCGGCGTCCGGCTCCCCGAGGGAGCGGATCACGCCGGTGATGTCGAGGGCGAGGTTCGCCGGGTCGTAGCCGCGCGGGGTGCGATCGCTGCCGCCGACGCCGCGCAGATCCATCGCCACCGCGCGGAACCCGGCCTCGGCCAGCGCGGTCAGCTGGTGGCGCCACGCCCACCAGAACTGCGGGAAGCCGTGCACCAGCAGCACGAGCGGGCCCTCACCCAGCTCCGCGATGTGGAAGCGGGCGCCGTTGGCGGCGACGTCGCGGTGCGTCCACGGGCCGTCCCTGAGGATGACCGAGGACCGCATCCCCGATTGATCGGCAGCGGTCATGTGGAGGAGCCTGCCTTGTCCATGGGGACAGGACGAGGATGGGGCTTGACGCTGGACAGTACGGAGGCTGTCTCCTTGGCGGACTTCATGGACCGCTCGGGCCCGGAGACCCCGCCGAACTTCCGCTTGGCGAGCAGGAACAGCACCCCAGCCAGCACCACATAGACACCGCCGACGATGGTGCAGGCGAGCGCGAGCGGCACGTCCCACCAGTTCCGCACCCAGAACGCCAGGGCGAAGCTGAACAGCGGCACGGCGGAGAGGGCCAGGAACGCCCCGACGAGCCCCGCGGCGCTGCCCTTGGTGGCCTTCTTCACGCCCACCTGGAGCTCCGCCTTGGCCAGGGCGATCTCGTCGTGCATCAGTGCGGACAACTCGGCGGTGGCCGAGGCGACCAGCTCCCCGAGGCTGCGCCCCTCGTCGGCTGCGCTCATCGCGATATCCCTCTTTCCTCTCCCGGAGGCGGAAGCAGTTGGTGCAGGTGACAGTAGTGCTGCTGCGGTGGCGTGTCCGGGGTTGACACTCACCGTCGCTCTGGGGAGTGATGCCACTCATGGTATAGGGGCGCCCGGCCGGTGGCCGGGCGCCCCTGAGTGAGCTCGCGTGGCCGTCAGTCCTCGCTGGCGGCGCCGGGCAGCTTCTGCTGGATGAGGTCCATCACCGTCGAGTCGGTGAGGGTGGTCACGTCGCCGAGCGCGCGGTTCTCCGCGACGTCGCGCAGCAGGCGGCGCATGATCTTGCCCGAACGGGTCTTGGGCAGCTCGTCCACCGGGAGGATCCGCTTCGGCTTGGCGATCGGGCCGAGCTCCTTGGCGACGTGCGCGCGCAACTCGTCGACCAGTCCCGCCTCCTCGGCCGCCCCGCCGCGCAGGATGACGAACGCGCAGATGGCCTGCGTGGTCTGCGGATCGGTGGCGCCGACGACCGCGGCCTCGGCGATCTTGGGGTGCGAGACGAGCGCCGACTCGACCTCGGTGGTCGAGATGTTGTGCCCGGAGACGAGCATCACGTCATCGACGCGGCCCAGCAGCCAGATGTCGCCGTCCGCGTCCTTCTTGGCGCCGTCCCCGGCGAAGTACTTCCCCTGGAAACGGGCCCAGTAGGTGTCCAGGTACCGCTGGTCGTCGCCCCAGATGGTGCGCAGCATCGACGGCCATGGCTCGGTCAGCGTGAGATAGCCGCCGGAACCGTTCGGCACCTCGGCCCCGTTGTCGTCGACGACGGTCGCGCTGACACCCGGCAGCGGCACCTGGGCCGCGCCCGGCTTCGCCGATGTGACGCCGGGCAGCGGGCTGATCATGATGCCGCCGGTCTCGGTCTGCCACCAGGTGTCGACCACGGGCGTGCGGTCCCCGCCGATGTGCTTGCGGTACCAGATCCACGCCTCGGGGTTGATCGGCTCGCCGACCGAACCCAGCAGGCGCAGGCTCGACAGGTCGAACCCGGCGGGGATGTCGTCGCCCCACTTCATGCAGGTCCTGATCGCGGTGGGCGCCGTGTAGAGCAGCGTCACGCCGTACTTCTGGACGACCTCCCACCAGCGCCCGTTGTGCGGGGTGTTGGGCGTCCCCTCGTAGAGCACCTCGGTGGCGCCGTTGGCCAGGGGGCCGTACACGATGTAGGAGTGCCCGGTCACCCAGCCGACGTCGGCGGTGCACCAGAAGACGTCCGACTCCGGCTTGAGGTCGAAGACGGCATGGTGGGTGAACGCCACCTGGGTGAGGTAGCCGCCCGAGGTGTGCAGGATGCCCTTGGGCTTCCCCGTGGTGCCCGACGTGTAGAGGATGAACAGCGGGTGCTCCGCGTCGAACGCCTCCGGGGTGTGCTCGGCGGGCTGCCGCTCCATCACCTCGTGCCACCACACGTCGCGGCCCTCGGTCCAGGGGATGTCCTGGCCGGTGCGCCGCACGACGAGCACCGTGCGGACGCGGGCCGCGCCGGGCCGGGTCAGTGCCTCGTCCACCGCGGGCTTGAGCGCGGAGGGCGCGCCCCTGCGGTAGCCGCCGTCGGCCGTGATGAGGACGCGGGCGTCGGCGTCCTCGATGCGGGTGGCCAGCGCGTCCGCCGAGAACGCGCCGAAGACCACCGAGTGCGGGGCGCCGACGCGGGCGCAGGCGAGCATCGCGACCACGGTCTCGGGGATCATCGGCATGTAGATCGCCACGCGGTCCCCGGCCGTGACCCCGAACTCCGTCAGCGCGTGCGCGGCCCGGGAGACTTCCCGCTGCAACTCCGCATAGGTGATCGACCGGGAGTCGCCGGGCTCGCCCTCGAAGTGGATGGCCACCCGGTCGCCGTTGCCCGCCTCGACATGCCGGTCCACGCAGTTGTAGGCGACATTCAGCCGGCCGTCGGCGAACCACGTGGCGAAGGGTGGGTTCGACCAGTCGAGGGTCTCGGTCGGCTCCGTCTCCCAGCTGAGCCTGCGTGCCTGCTCGGCCCAGAAACCCAGCCGGTCCGCCGCGGCGGCCTCGTACGCCGCCGCGGTGATATTGGCATCGGCGGCCATCTCCGCCGGAGGCGCGAACCTCCGCGTCTCCGTCATGAGATTGGCCAGGCTCTCGTTACTCACGGCATCTCCTCGCGGCGTCAGCTGTGTCCCACGCGGCCCACCTCATCAGTCCGGTTCTTCTTTGACAAGGGCAATCGTGCGACTGGTCCAGACCTCTTGCGGTGAACGGCCGGGCACCACGTCGAACGGCCCTTCCGCGCGGCGAACGGCCGCCGACCGACCCGCGCGCGGCCCGGGTCGGCCCCGACCGCCCCCCACCGTCAGCCCGTCAGGACTCCCGACCTCGTGTCCGGGTGCACGGCCGTGAACACCGGCGCGGCCCCGTCCTCTCTACTGAGCACATACGCCTGTGCGTTGGCCACGTCGAAGTACATGCCGCGCAGGCGCAGCGTCCCCTCTGCCACGCGCTGGGCCACGCACTCGTGCAGTGCCACGTGGTTGAGCTGCTGCACCACGTTGGCCAGGGCGAGCGGCTCCAGAGCCTCGGCCACGGGACGCCCGTCGATACGCGGGAGGGTGGCGGGACTGGCCAGCCGGTCGAGGCTGGGTCGGGCGTGGCGCAGCCAGCGGCCGAGCGACCCGGGTCCCGGCTGCGCCGGGGTCGTGTCCCCGGCGCTGGACGCCACCGCCTGCATGGCCGCGCAGCCCGAGTGCCCGCACACGGTGAGGGTGCTGACCCGCAGCACGGTCACCGCGTACTCGATGGCGGCGGCGACCGAGTCGTCCGTTCCCCCGGCGCCGGGCGGGGGCACGAAGTTCCCGATGTTCCGCACGGTGAACAGGTCGCCGGGGCCACTTGAGGTGATCATGCTCGTCACCAGCCGGGAGTCGGCGCAGGTGAGGAAGAGCTGGCTGGGACACTGCCCCTCGTGCGCCAGCCGGGCCAGCTCGGGGCGCATCAGCGGCGCGGTGGTGCGCTGGAAGTTCCGTACGCCGCCGAGCAACTGGTCGTGCGCCTGGGCGCCCGCGTCCGCCGGCTCGCCGCCGGACGCCCCGGAGGTGCACTGGTGGGTGCGCCAGGGCTGCCACGGGCGGCAGTGGTGCGCGGCCGCCTGGTCGCCGCCCCGCTCCCCGGCGCGGCCGGTGATCTCCACCAGCCCGCCCTGCGCGGTGTGCGCGGCCCGCCAGTCGTGCAGCGTCTCGTACGCGGCGTGGTCCATGAACGTGCCGTCCAGCTCGACGGCGACCGGAACGGTGTCCGGGACCTGACCCAGCGAACGGCTGAGCCTGGGCACGGCCAGGAACGTCAACTGCCCGCGCACCCGCACCTGATGGGTCCCGTCCGCCAGCGTCTCGTGGCTGATCCTGGTGTGCGTCAGGCGGTGCAGCGCCACGGCGACGGCCACGGCGACGCCGATCGCCACGCCCTCCAGCACGCCGACCAGCGTCACGCCGGTCGCGGTCACCGCGTAGACCAGGACCTCCCGGTGCTTGGTGACGCTGCGGATGTGCGTCAGGTTCACCATCTGGACGCCCACGACCATCACCAGCGCGGCGAGGGCGGCCAGCGGGATCAGCTGGAGCACGCTCACCAGCAGCCCGGTGGCCGCCAGCACCCAGCAGCCGTGCAGGATCGACGACCACCGGCTGACCGCGCCCGCCGCCACGTTGGCCGAGCTGCGCACCGCGACCCCCGTGACGGGCAGGCCGCCGAGCAGGCCGGAGACCACGTTCGCCGCGCCCTGGCCGCGCAGCTCGCGGTCGAGGTCGGCACGGCGCACGCGCGGGCCTCCCGCCCGCTGCCTGGCGCCGGCCAGCTTGTCGACGGCCACCGCGGACAGCAGCGACTCGACGCTGGCCACCAGGGTGACGGTCAGTACCGCGGCGGCCAGGCCGAGCACCGGCCCGTCCGGCATCTCGGGCAGCGCGTGGCTGCTCCACGCCGGCAGGTCGACGCGCGGCAGCCGCAGCCCGGTGGCCCAGGCGAGCGCCGTGGCCAGCGTGACCGCGGCCAGCGCGGCGGGCGCCGCCTTGCGCACGGCCGCGCCCGTCCGGCCGGGCAGTCGTGGCCAGGCCAGGAGCACGGCCATGGTGAGCAGGCTCACGGCGATGGCCGTCAGATGGGGATCGGACAGCTGGTCGGGGAGCTGCGCGACGTTCTCGATGGCGGAGCTCTCCGCGGTGCCTCCGAGCACGATGTGCAGCTGGGCGAGGGCGATGGTGATCCCGATGCCGGCGAGCATGCCGTGCACGATCGCGGGGCTCACCACCAGCGCGGAACGGGCGACGCGCAGGGCGGCGAGCGCCAGCTGGGTGAGTCCGGCCAGTGCCGTGATGGCGCAGGTGACGGGCCAGCCGTACTGGTGGATCAGCTCCGCGGTGATCACGGTCAGACCGGCGGCGGGGCCGCTGACCTGGAGCGGCGCCCCGCCCAGCCAGCCAGCCACGATCCCGCCGACCGCGGCGGCCACGAGGCCGGCCTGCAACGGGGCGCCGGTCGCGAGCGCGATGCCGAGCGAAAGGGGGAGCGCGATCAGGAACACGGAGATCGAGGCGGACAGGTCTGCGCGGTGGGGGGCGGACATTTCCCTCTCCGTCCATTGGGCCGCTATGGCAACTCTCAAGCCTTGGTAAATGGAGAGTAATGCCACGTAAAGCTCGCTACTAGTCCATGTTCTCTTTTGGCCCTGGAATTACGCCTATCGAGCGAAATAATCATTTGAAATGCTTGTCGTTCCAGCCTCTTTCCTGATCGGAAGGGACGTTGGTCGGGTCATGCGCAGAACCGACGAACACCTTCATGGATGGAGGCGGAACCGATGGCGGCTGAACGTGGCCGGTGGACGGGGAACGGCGTGGGCGTGTGGGCGGTGGTCGGCGCCCTGGCGCTGGGCCCGGGGCTCGCCGGCTGTGCGGGCGGCGAGGAGACCCCGCCCGCCGAGGGCAAGGGCGGGGGGAAGGCGGCGGGTGCCGCACCGCAGGGCCGTGGCCAGGGCAAGAGCCAGGGCGCCAGGCAGGCGGCACCGCGTCTCATCGGCGACGGCTCCACCGCGGTCACCGGGCGGCAGCCCCACCAGCCCGCCGCCGAGCGGATGGCCCCCGGCGAGGAGCCGCCGCAATTCGTCGTCTTCTCCTGGGACGGCGCCGGCGAGGACGGCAATGAGCTCTTCTCCCGATTCCGCGAGCTCGGCAAGGAATACGACGCGCACATGACGTACTTCCTCTCCGGCCTCTACCTGCTGCCGGAGAGCGAACGCGCGAGCTACCGCCCACCGGGCCGCGCGCCGGGCGCCTCGGACATCGGCTATCTCACGGACGAGAACATCGTCGCGACGCTGGAACAGCTCCGCGCCGCATGGCTGGACGGCAGTGAGATCGCCACCCACTTCAACGGCCACTTCTGCGGCCCGTCCGGCGTCTCCTCCTGGTCCGCGGACGACTGGCGCGACGAGATCGAGCAGGCGAAGTGGATGGTGGAGAACTGGAAGACCACCACCGGGTTCACCGACCTGGAGCCGCTGCCGTTCGACTACGAGCGGGAGCTGGTGGGCGGCCGGGCGCCCTGCCTGGAGGGTCAGGACAATCTGCTGGAGGCCGCCGCCGAACTGGGATTCCGCTACGACTCCAGCGGCAACGGGCTCCAGGTCTGGCCCCGGCAGCGCGAGGGCGTGTGGGACATCCCGCTCCAGTCGGTCCCCGTGCCGGGGCACACCTTCGAGACGTTGTCGATGGACTACAACTTCATGGTCAACGGCACCGGCGAGGCGGAGATGCGCGACGGGCTGCTCGCGGCGTTCGACCGGGCGTACGAGGGCAACCGCGCGCCCCTGATCGTCGGCAACCACTTCAACGACTGGAACGGGGGCGCCTACATGAACGCCGTCGAGGACGTCATCAAGGAGATCTGCCCCCGCGACGACGTGGAGTGCGTGTCGTTCCGGCAGTTGGTGGACTGGTTGGACGCCCAGGACCCCGCGGTGCTCGATCGGCTGCGGACCCTGGGCGTCGGCGAACGGCCGGACGGCGGCTGGGACGCGTTCCGGCGGGAGGCCGACGTGGGCCCGGCCGGGGCGCGCCCGGCCGGGGCGGACGGTGCCTGACCGGGCGACCGCCTCAGGCCGGCTGCGGGCTCGGCGCCTCGCGCAGCACGAAGCCGGGGTCGACCTGCGCGGCCAGGTCGGCCCCGGTCCGCTCGTTCCCCCAACTCGCCGCGTTCTTCAGGTGGAAGTGCACCATCTGCTGGGTGTACCGCTGCCAGTCCCGGCGCGAGTAGGCCGCGTCGGCGGCCGCGTGCAGCACGCGCAGGGCCCGTTGGTTCGAGTCCTCGAGCGTGCCGAACGGCCGCTGCTCGCCGCGCTCCAGCGCCCGGACCCAGTCCGAGTGGCCCAGCGTCACCAGCAGGTCCTCCCCCACCTCCCCGCGCAGGAACTCGATGTCGTCCGGACCCTGCACCTTGTTCCCGACGACGCGCAGCGCGACCCCGAAGTCCCGCGCGTACTCCCGGTACTGGCGGTACACCGACACGCCCTTGCGGGTCGGCTCGGCGACCACGAAGGTCATGTCGAAGCGCGTGAACATCCCCGAGGCGAACGAGTCGCTGCCGGCCGTCATGTCGACCACGACGTACTCGTCCCGCCTGTCGACCAGGTGGTTCAGCAGGAGCTCCACCGCGCCGGTCTTCGAGTGGTAGCAGGAGACACCGAGGTCGTCCTCGGTGAAGGGGCCGGTGACCAGGAGCCGCGCCGTCGCGTCTCCGTCGAGCCGGACCTCCTCGGCGCACTCCGCGAAGATCGGATTGTCCTCGTCGAGGCGCACCAGCCGGGAACCGGTGCCGGGCGGCGTCGTCTTGATCATGGTGTCGGCGGACAGGATGCGTGGATTGTCGCCGCGCAGGTACTCCTTGATCAGGGGCAGCCGGCCGCCCAGCGGGGGCAGCACGGCGGCGTGCTCCTCCGCCAACCCCAGTGCGGCGCCCAGGTGTTGGTTGATGTCGGCGTCCACCGCGGTCACCGGGATGCTCCGGTGGGCCAGATGCCGGACGAACAGCGAAGACACGGTGGTCTTCCCGCTGCCTCCCTTGCCTACGAAAGCGATCTTCATGTTCATTAGCGTAGCCGCGTCCGGGGGATGCTCGGGGCCGATCGAGGACGAAGTGCACTCGAACGTGTCGGTGAGCGGGCCTGGACCGCCCTTAGGCTCGGTGCTATGGGTGCTACGGCTGTGACGAACGGGACACGATGAACGCCGACTCGAACGCCGACGTGAACGTCGGCACCACCGGCGGCGATCCCCTGCTCCGCCTGGCCGCGCTTCCCGGCGTCGAGGAGGCCGTGGGGGCCGTGCGGACGGCGGTGGACCGGGTCTACGGGCACCGGGTGATGCGCCGCCGCAGCCCGGAGGTGGCCGCGGAGGGCGCGTTGAGGGGCGCACGGGGCTCGGCGGCGCTGGACGGCGCCGACTGGGGGCTCGAAGAGGTGCGCCGGCGCAGCGACTTCGGTACCGAGGACGGGGCGCGGACCGTGGGCGCCGCGCTCCGGCTGACCGCCGAGGCCGGTCAGCTGCTCGACATCTGGCGGACCTCTCCGGTGCGGGTGCTGGCCCGCCTGCACCTGGTCGCCGCGGGCGGCACGGCGCCCGGCGACACGGTGGGCCGCCCGCGGCGCGCGGAGGAGCCGGTGACCGCGCCCGGCCTCGCGGCCCTCGACGCCC
>NZ_LAVK01000185.1 GCF_001083795.1 Streptomyces sp. SBT349 | reverse complement strand
GGAAGACCCGCGCGCTGATGGCGGAGCGCCCCTCCACCACCACCCAGGCCCCCGACCCCACCACCCCCATAAAGACCGCCCGCCCCCCCCCCCGCCCCCCCCCCCCCCCCCCCCCCCCCCCCGCCCGCCACGACGGCGGACGAGCCCCCAGCGCCCCCGAGGACACCTCGGGGGCGCTGTTCGATTACCCGCCGGACACCGGGCGTTCTCCACAGATCGGCGGGGTTTCGGGCGTCCACACCCTGTGGGAAGCGGAAGTTGTCCAGAATCGTGTCCACAGGCTCCGGCCGAAAAGCGGGAATCCGCAGGTCAACCGCCTGTGGATTTGTGGAGGGGCGTAGTCCACAGACTGTGGACGCCCGCCGGGCGCCCGAGGGCCCCGGGGAGGTTGTCCACCGGCCGCCCACAGGCAGAGGCGGGTTGTGCACAGGCAATCCACAGGGTTGTCCACTGTTCGGCAACGCAACGCGCCAGCTCACCGGGACGAGTGAATCAGGTCACAGTGGCGTGCTCGTGAGCCTGTTGAGAACCCCTCGGAAACTGGGGACGGAGCTGGGGAGAACCGGGGGGTGTCTGGGGATGGCCTGTGCACAACTTTCGGCTGTCCACAGGACCCCCCCGTTCCTCCACCGGTCCACCCACAGGGCCTGTGTATAAAAAACGGGGGTTGACCTGGGCAAACGAGCTTATCCACCGTTTCCACAGGCCCTACTACTACGACTACAGATATAAGCCGTGAGACTCGGTTCGAAGTGGGGGCTGTGCACAACTCGGCCCTCGGCGGTCTACCCGCTCCGCGTCGATTTGACTCACCGAAGCCCCTAGTGTCAGTGCGGTGCGTCAGACTGGTGGCTCGTAAGAGGCCATCAGCGAGCGGCCAGCGACAGCGGGAGGCGGCTGAAGTGAAGATCCGGGTGGAACGCGATGTGCTCGCCGAGGCGGTGGCATGGGCCGCCCGCAGCCTGCCGGCCCGGCCGCCGGTGCCGGTTCTCGCCGGACTGCTGCTGAAGGCCGAGGAGGGCACGCTCAGCCTCTCCGGCTTCGACTACGAGGTCTCGGCGCGGGTCTCGGTCGAGGTCGACGTCGAGGAGGGCGGCACGGTCCTGGTCTCCGGGCGCCTGCTCGCCGACATCTGCCGCTCCCTGCCCAACCGCCCGGTGGAGATCTCCACCGACGGCGTGCGGGTGACCGTGCTCTGCGGCACCTCCCGGTTCACGCTGCACACGCTGCCCGTCGAGGAGTACCCGGCGCTGCCGCAGATGCCGACCGCGACCGGCACGGTCTCGGCCGAGGTGTTCGCCGCCGCCGTCGCGCAGGTGGCCATCGCGGCGGGCCGCGACGACACGCTCCCGGTGCTGACCGGCGTGCGGATCGAGATCGAGGGCGACCTGGTGACGCTGGCCTCCACGGACCGGTACCGGTTCGCGGTGCGGGAGTTCCTGTGGAAGCCGGAGACCGCCGACCTCTCCTCGGTGGCGCTGGTGCCCGCCAAGACGCTGCTCGACACGGCGAAGTCGCTCAGCGGCGGCGACACGGTCTCGCTGGCGCTCTCGGGGGCCGGCGCGGGCGAGGGCCTGATCGGCTTCGAGGGCGCGGGCCGCAGGACCACGACGCGGCTTCTGGAGGGCGACCTGCCGAAGTACCGGACGCTGTTCCCCACCGAGTTCAACTCGGTGGCCGTGATCGAGACCGCGCCGTTCGTCGAGGCGGTCAAGCGGGTGGCCCTCGTCGCCGAGCGGAACACGCCGGTCAGGCTGAGCTTCGAGCAGGGCGTGCTGATCCTGGAGGCGGGGTCGAGCGACGACGCACAGGCTGTGGAGAGGGTGGACGCGCAGCTGGAGGGCGACGACATCTCGATCGCCTTCAACCCCGGCTTCCTGCTGGAGGGCCTGAGCGCGATCGACTCCCCGGTGGCGCAGCTGTCGTTCACGACGTCGACCAAGCCCGCGCTGCTCAGCGGCAGGCCCGCGGTCGACGCGGAGGCGGACGAGGCCTACAAGTACCTGATCATGCCGGTGCGGCTGAGCGGCTGAGGCCGCGCCTCCGTCTCAGGGCCGACGGGATGGGCCGGGAGGGGGTCGATAGGCTCGGCTTCAGGTCGTTTCGTCACGAAGGAGTCCCCATGGAGCTCGGTCTCGTCGGTCTCGGCAGGATGGGCGGGAACATGCGCGAGCGCATCCGCCGCTCCGGCCACACCGTCGTGGGATACGCGCCCGACACCCCGGGCGCGGATGTCCACAGCCTGAAGGACCTGGTGGACGCGCTCGCCGCGCCCCGGGTGGTCTGGCTGATGGTCCCGGCCGGGCGCGTCACGCAGTCGGTCGTGGACGAGCTGGCGGAGATGCTCTCGCCGGGCGACATCGTCGTCGACGGGGGGAACTCCCGCTGGACGGACGACGCGAAGCACGCGGAGCAGCTGTCCCGGCGGGGGATCGGGTTCGTGGACTGCGGCGTCTCCGGTGGCGTCTGGGGCCTGGAGAACGGCTACGCGCTGATGTACGGCGGCGAGGCGGAGTACGTCGCCACGGTCCAGCCGATCTTCGACGCGCTCAAGCCGGAGGGCGAGTTCGGCGCGGTGCACGCGGGCAAGGTCGGCGCCGGGCACTTCGCGAAGATGGTCCACAACGGCATCGAGTACGCGATGATGCAGGCCTTCGCCGAGGGCTGGGAGCTGCTGGAGGCGGCCGACGAGGTCACCGACGTCCGCGAGGTCTTCCGCTCCTGGCAGGAGGGCACGGTCATCCGTTCCTGGCTGCTCGACCTGGCGGTCAGGGCGCTGGACGACGACGAGCACCTGGACCAGCTCCGGGGGTACGCGGCGGACTCGGGCGAGGGCCGCTGGACGGTGGAGGCGGCGATCGACAACGCGGTGCCGCTGCCCGCGATCACGGCGTCGCTGTTCGCCAGGTTCGGCTCGCGGCAGGAGGACTCCCCGCAGATGAAGATGGTCGCCGCCCTGCGGAACCAGTTCGGCGGCCACGCGGTCGAGGGCCCCAAGTAGGCTCCGCGCGATTCCGGGGGAGGTTGGCTCCGTTGCACGTCACACACCTGTCGCTGGCCGACTTCCGGTCGTACGCCGGCGCCGAGGTGGAGCTCGATCCCGGGGTCTCCTCGTTCATCGGGCCCAATGGCCAGGGCAAGACGAACCTGGTCGAGGCGATCGGCTATCTGGCGACGCTGAGCAGTCACCGGGTCTCCTCGGACACGCCGCTGGTGCGGATGGGCGCCGAGCGCGCGGTGATCAGGGCGGCGGTGACCGAGGGGGAACGCGAGCAGCTGGTCGAGCTGGAGCTGAACCCGGGCCGGGCCAACCGCGCCCGGCTGAACAGGTCCACCCAGGTGCGGCCGCGCGACCTGCTGGGCGTGGTGCGGACCGTGCTGTTCGCGCCGGAGGACCTGCACCTGGTGAAGGGCGACCCGGGCGAGCGCCGCCGGTTCCTCGACGACCTGGTGACGGCGCGGGCGCCGCGCCTGGCCGGGGTGCGGGCGGACTACGAGCGGGTGCTCAAGCAGCGGAACACCCTGCTGAAGTCGGCGGCGATGGCGCGCAGGCACGGCGGGCGCGGCGTCGACCTGTCCACGCTCGACGTGTGGGACCAGCACCTGGCGCGTTCCGGCGCGGAGCTGCTGGCGCGGCGGTTGGCGCTGGTCGCCGCGCTGCGTCCGCTGGCCGACAAGGCGTACGAGCGGCTGGCTCCGGGCGGCGGGCCCGTGGGGCTGGAGTACCGGGGGTCCGCGGAGCGCGCGAACGAGGAGGCGGCCGGGGCGGGGAGCGACGTGACCGCCTCCCGCGACGAGCTGTACGAGGTGCTGCTCGCGGCGCTCGCGACGGCGCGGGCGCAGGAGATCGAGCGGGGCGTGACGCTGGTCGGGCCGCACCGGGACGATCTCGTGCTGCGGCTCGGTGAGTTGCCCGCGAAGGGCTATGCGAGCCACGGCGAGGCGTGGTCGCTCTCGCTGGCGCTCCGGCTGGCCTCCTACGACCTGCTCAAGGAGGAGGGCCCCGAGCCGGTGCTGGTGCTGGACGACGTGTTCGCCGAGCTGGACGCGCGCCGGCGTGAACGGCTCGCGGAGCTGGTGGCCGGGGGCGAGCAGGTGCTGGTGACGGCGGCGGTGGAGCAGGACGTCCCGGGCGTGCTGTCGGGGACGCGGTTCGCGGTGGCCGAGGGGAGGGTCACCCGTGAGTGAGCGGCCGGTCACGGAATCGGCGGGAGAGCCGGGCGCCCCGTCGGGCGGGGAGCCGTCGGGCGTCGATCTCGCCCGGGTCGCGCTGCGGGCGGCCAAGGAGCAGGCGCGGGCCCGCGGGGCGATGGCCCAGCAGCGGCGCCAGGCGCGCCGCGGCGGGCTGCGCTCCGGCGCGCGCCCGGGCGGGCGCGATCCGCTGCCGCTGGGCGCCGCCGTCGAGCGCCTGACGCTGGAGCGCGGCTGGGAGATGCCGCTCGCGGTGGGCGGGGTACTGGGCCGGTGGCCCGAGTTGGTGGGGCCCGAGGTGGCGCAGCACTGCGCGCCCGAGGCGTACGACGAGGACGCGCGCGTGCTGACCGTGCGCTGTGACTCGACGGCGTGGGCGACCCAGTTGAGGCTGCTGGCGCCGCAGCTGCTGCGCCGGCTGAACGGGGATCTGGGCCGGGACACCGTGCGTTCGCTGCGGGTGCGGGGCCCGGACGCCCCCGTGCGCGGGGCGGGAAGGCTGCGGGCGCCGGGCAGCCGGGGCCCCGGTGACACCTACGGGTGAGGGCGGCCCTCTCCGCTGGGGCGGGGGGTGCGGGAGTGATGCCGGTCACGTCCGGAGAGGTTGACAGGCGGAAGCGCTGAGCGCCGTTGTGAGCGGATCAGGGACCCGGTCCGTATATGGGGAGTCACCGGACGGCAGTTCAGGGCGGCACATGCGGACTGAGACCCCGGCAAACCGCCATTACGGTCGGCGCTAGCGGTAGACTGGAGGAACCCGCCCCGTTGCGGACCATGTCGAACGACACAGCCGCTCCGGCCTCGCCGGAGCCGGCTCGTGCTGTGCCAGAAAGGGCGCTTCGTGGCCGATTCCGGCGATGCCAACAACAACATCCCCACCCCTGCCGCGCCCGCGGACGGGATTCCCTCGTACGACGCCAGCGCGATCACGGTGCTGGAGGGGCTCGACGCGGTCCGTAAGCGTCCGGGCATGTACATCGGATCCACGGGCGAACGTGGCCTGCATCACCTGGTCACCGAGGTCGTGGACAACTCGGTGGACGAGGCGCTGGCCGGGCACGCCGACAGCATCGAGGTGACGCTGCTGGCCGACGGCGGGGTCCGGGTGGTGGACAACGGCCGCGGTATCCCCGTGGGCATGGTCGAGTCGGAGGGGAAGCCGGCGGTCGAGGTCGTGCTCACGGTGCTGCACGCGGGCGGCAAGTTCGGCGGCGGCGGGTACGCGGTCTCCGGCGGTCTGCACGGCGTGGGCGTCTCCGTGGTGAACGCGCTGTCGCGCAGGGTGGCCGTCGAGGTCCGCACCGACGGGTACCGCTGGACGCAGCAGTACGCGCTGGGCGTTCCGACGGCGCCGCTCGCGCGGAACGAGGAGACGGCCGAGACCGGCACGTCGGTCACGTTCTGGGCAGACCCCGACATCTTCGAGACCACCGACTACTCCTTCGAGACGCTGTCCCGGCGCTTCCAGGAGATGGCGTTCCTCAACCGCGGCCTGACGATCTCCCTCACGGACGAGCGGGAGGCGGCGAAGCAGACCTCGGGCGCCGACACGGGGGCGGGCGACGGCGATCACCAGCCGCGTTCCGTAAAATACCACTACGAAGGCGGCATCTCGGACTTCGTGCGCCACCTGAACTCCCGCAAGGGAGAGCTGGTGCACCCCTCGGTGATCGGGATCGAGGCGGAGGACACCGAGCGCCGGATCTCCGTCGAGATCGCCATGCAGTGGAACAACCAGTACAGCGAGGGCGTCTACAGCTTCGCCAACACGATCCACACGCACGAGGGCGGCACCCACGAAGAGGGCTTCAGGGCCGCGATGACGCAGCTGGTCAACAAGTACGCCCGCGAGAAGAAGATGCTGCGCGAGAAGGACGACAACCTCGCGGGCGAGGACATCCGCGAGGGTCTGACGGCGATCATCTCCGTGAAGCTGGGCGAGCCGCAGTTCGAGGGCCAGACGAAGACCAAGCTCGGCAACACCGAGGCGAAGACGTTCGTCCAGAAGATCGTCTACGAGCACTTCACCGACTGGCTCGACCGCAATCCGGCCGAGGCGTCCGACATCATCCGCAAGGGCATCCAGGCCGCCACCGCCCGCGTCGCCGCCCGCAAGGCCCGCGACCTCACCCGCCGCAAGGGCCTGCTGGAGACGGCGTCGCTGCCGGGCAAGCTCAGCGACTGCCAGTCCAACGACGCGGCCCAGTGCGAGATCTTCATCGTCGAGGGCGACTCGGCCGGCGGCAGCGCCAAGTCCGGCCGCGACCCGCAGTACCAGGCCATCCTGCCGATCCGCGGCAAGATCCTGAACGTCGAGAAGGCCCGCATCGACAAGGTGCTCCAGAACACCGAGGTCCAGGCGCTGATCTCGGCGTTCGGCACCGGCATCCACGAGGACTTCGACATCTCGCGGCTCCGCTACCACAAGATCATCTTGATGGCGGACGCCGATGTCGACGGACAGCACATCAACACCCTGCTGCTGACCCTGCTCTTCCGCTTCATGCGCCCGCTGGTCGAGGCCGGGCACGTGTACCTCTCGCAGCCCCCGCTCTACAAGATCAAGTGGGGCCGCGACGAGTTCGAGTACGCGTACTCCGACCGCGAGCGGGACAGCCTGATCCGCCTCGGCCGCGAGCGCGGCAAGCGGATCAGGGAGGACTCGATCCAGCGCTTCAAGGGCCTGGGCGAGATGAACGCCGAGGAGCTCCGGGTGACCACCATGGACCGCGCGCACCGCGTGCTGCGCCTGGTCACGCTGGACGACGCCGCCGCGGCCGACGACCTCTTCTCCATCCTGATGGGCGAAGACGTCGAGGCGAGGCGGTCGTTCATCCAGCGCAACGCCAAGGACGTCCGGTTCCTGGACATCTGAAGGCCGGCCGGCCCCCCGGTCACCCCCACAGCGGCTCGAAAGGAATCGGACGAACGTCATGGCCGACGACAACTCCACCCTCCCCGGCGGGGAGGACTCCCTGCTGAACTCGTCGGGCGCCCTGCGCATCGAGCCGGTGACGCTCGAAACCGAGATGCAGCGCTCCTATCTCGACTACGCGATGAGCGTCATCGTCTCGCGCGCCCTGCCCGACGTGCGCGACGGCCTCAAGCCCGTGCACCGCCGCGTGCTCTACGCGATGTACGACGGCGGCTACCGGCCGGAGCGCGGGTACTACAAGTGCGCCCGCGTCGTCGGCGACGTGATGGGGACGTACCACCCGCACGGCGACACCTCGATCTACGACGCGCTGGTCCGCCTGGCGCAGCCGTGGGCGATGCGGATGCCGCTGGTGGACTCCAACGGCAACTTCGGCTCCCCGGGCAACGACCCGGCCGCGGCCATGCGGTACACCGAGTGCAAGATGGCGCCGCTGGCCATGGAGATGCTCCGGGACATCGACGAGGAGACCGTCGACTTCCAGGACAACTACGACGGCCGCAACCAGGAGCCGACGGTCCTGCCCGCCCGCTTCCCGAACCTGCTGATCAACGGATCGGCCGGCATCGCCGTCGGCATGGCCACCAACATCCCGCCGCACAACCTGCGCGAGGTCGCGGCCGGCGCGCAGTGGTTCCTGGAGCACCCGGAGGCCACCGCCGACGAGCTGCTCGACGCGCTGATCGAGCGGATCAAGGGCCCCGACTTCCCGACCGGCGCGCTGATCGTCGGCCGCAGCGGCATCGAGGAGGCGTACCGCACCGGGCGCGGCTCCATCACCATGCGCGCGGTGATCGAGGTGGAGGAGATCCAGGGCCGCCAGTGCCTGGTGGTCACCGAGCTGCCCTACCAGGTCAACCCGGACAACCTCGCGCAGAAGATCGCCGAGCTGGTCAAGGACGGCCGGGTCAACGGCATCGCCGACGTCCGCGACGAGACGTCCTCGCGCACCGGGCAGCGCCTGGTCATCGTCCTCAAGCGGGACGCGGTCGCCAAGGTCGTCCTGAACAACCTGTACAAGCACACCGACCTCCAGACGAACTTCGGCGCCAACATGCTGGCGCTGGTCGACGGGGTGCCGCGCACGCTCTCGCTGGACGCGTTCATCCGCAACTGGGTGGCGCACCAGATCGACGTCGTCGTCCGCCGCACCCGCTACCGGCTGCGGAAGGCGGAGGAGCGCGCGCACATCCTGCGCGGCCTGCTCGCCGCGCTGGACGCGATCGACGAGGTCATCGCGCTCATCCGGCGCAGCGCCACGGTGGATGTGGCCCGCGAGGGGCTGGTCCGGCTGCTGTCGATCGACGAGATCCAGGCCAACGCGATCCTGGAGATGCAGCTGCGGCGGCTGGCCGCCCTGGAGCGGCAGAAGATCACCTCCGAGCACGACGAGCTCCAGACGAAGATCCAGGAGTACAACGCGATCCTCGCCTCGCCCGAGCGGCAGCGCGCCATCATCGGCGAGGAGCTGACGGCGATCGTCGACAAGTTCGCGAACGACCGGCGCACCGCGCTGATCCCGTTCGAGGGCGACATGTCCATCGAGGACCTGATCGCCGAGGAGGACATCGTCGTCACCATCTCCAGGGGCGGTTATGTCAAGCGCACCAAGACGGACGACTACCGGGCCCAGAAGCGCGGCGGCAAGGGGGTGCGGGGGACCAAGCTGAAGGAGGACGACATCGTCGACCACTTCTTCGTCTCCACCACCCACCACTGGCTGCTGTTCTTCACCAACAAGGGCCGCGTCTACCGGGCCAAGGCGTACGAGCTGCCGGACGCGGGCCGGGACGCGCGCGGTCAGCACGTGGCGAACCTGCTGGCGTTCCAGCCGGACGAGCGGATCGCGGAGATCCTGGCCATCAGGGACTACGAGGCGGCGCCGTACCTGGTGCTGGCGACGAAGTCGGGCCTGGTGAAGAAGACCATGCTCAAGGACTACGACTCGCCGCGCTCCGGCGGGGTCATCGCGATCAACCTGCGCCAGACCGATCAGGGCGCCGATGACGAGCTGATCGGCGCCGAGCTGGTGTCGGCCGCCGACGACCTGCTGCTGATCAGCAAAAAGGCGCAGTCGATCCGTTTCACCGCGACCGACGACGCGCTGCGGCCGATGGGCCGGGCGACGTCGGGGGTGAAGGGGATGAGCTTCCGCGAGGGCGACGAACTCCTGTCGATGAACGTGGTGCGCGCCGGGACGTATGTGTTTACCGCCACAGATGGCGGGTACGCCAAGCGGACGCCTGTGGACGAATACCGCGTCCAGGGGCGTGGCGGCCTGGGAATCAAGGCGGCGAAGATCGTCGAGGACCGCGGCTCCCTGGTGGGCGCGCTCGTCGTCGAGGACACTGATGAGATCCTGGCCATCACGCTCGGCGGTGGGGTGATCCGCACGCGGGTCAACGAGGTCAGGGAGACGGGCCGTGACACCATGGGCGTCCAGTTGATCAACTTGGGGAAGCGGGACGCCGTGGTCGGCATCGCCCGCAACGCCGAGGCCGGCCGCGAGGCCGAGGAAGTCGAGGCCGAGTCCGCCGACGAGGCGGTGGCCCCGGGCGATGAGGAGTAGGGCGTGGACGGATCCAGGGGTGCACCCGGGGACGGTCCGGGGAACGATGCGCAGCCGCCCGGCCGTTCATCCTCGGGCCCGCCCGGCGCGGGCACCCCTGGCTCCAGCCCCGCGGGCACCGGCCCCCGGGGGGATTCTCCGCAGGACCCGACGCGTGGGGGGACCACGATGACCAGTGCCAGACCCGTCGACCCGTACGGTCAGGACGCGCAGCACTACCACCCCCCGCAGGCCTACCCGTCCCCGCCCGGGGCCCCGCCGTCCGCGGGGCAGCAGCATCCCCCGCAGCAGCACGGGCCCGCGCAGGGCCCCGCGACGCAGGGGGGCGTGCGCCGTCCGCGCACGGGGGCGAAGACCATCCCGCGCACGCGCAAGGCGCGGCTGCGGGTGTCGAAGGCCGACCCGTGGTCGGTGATGAAGGTCAGCTTCCTGCTCTCCATCGCCCTGGGCATCTGCACGATCATCGCGGTGGCCGTGCTGTGGATGGTCATGGACGCGATGGGTGTCTTCTCCACCATCGGCGAGACGATCACCGAGGCGACCGAGACGGACTCCGAGAGTGGTTTCGACCTTGAGGCGTTTTTGTCGCTGCCGCGCGTGCTGATCTTCACCTCGGTGATCGCGCTGATCGATGTCGTCCTGGCCACGGCGCTCGCGACGCTGGGCGCGTTCATGTACAACCTGTCGGCGGGGTTCGTCGGTGGCATCGAGGTGACGCTGGCGGAGGACGAATAGCGATTTGGGCGCCGGGGCGCCCATGCGCTAGCCTTTCCGTGCACAGCGGGGCTATAGCTCAGATGGTTAGAGCGCATCCCTGATAAGGATGAGGCCACAGGTTCAAGTCCTGTTAGCCCCACCAGCCAAAACGCCCCCGGTCAGCGGTGACCAGGGGCGTTTGACATCTACGGCTGACATCAGCCGCTCGTATTCGCTCCTTTCAGGAGGTTGGCGAGCAGGGCGGCGGCGGCCCGCTGGTCGTCATCCACAACGTGTGTGTAGATGTCCATCGTCATGCTGATCTGGCTGTGCCGGAGGATCGCCTGCGCCGACTTCGGGTGCACCTTCAAGAAGGCAAGCAGCGTTCCGCAGGTGTGCCGGGCCAGCCGGACCGTGATCCGTCGCACCGGCGCGGCGGACACCAGCGTCTCGAACGTTCGGGAGAAGCCCCGCGGCTCGATCGGCCCGCCGTGCCGCTCGGTGAACACCAGCTCCTCCCCCGGCTCCTGATGCCAGTGCGATCCAGCCGCTTCCCGCTCCCGCTCCTGGATCAGCTTCCGCTCGCGCAGGGCCTCGGCGCAGAAGGCGGGGAGGGGAAGCGCCGCCTGAGAGGAGTCGGTCTTGAGTTTTTTCAGGACCAGCTTCCCCTTCTCCCGCTGCACCTGCCGGACCGGGGTGAACTGCTCGTTCTCGAAGTCGATGTCCTGCCAGCGGAGTCCGAGCAGTTCCCCGCGCCGCAGGCCCAGCGTCAGCAGCAGAACGAGGGCGGCGTAGAGCCGGTGCTGCCGGGCGGTACCCAGGAAGGTGATCGCCTCCTTCGCGGTCCAGGGCTTCCGCTCCTGCGGGTCCGTCCGGGGCATGTCCACCAGCTCCGCGACGTTCCGCGTCACCAGCTCCTCGCGGCGGGCCCGGTTGAGCGCGTTCCGCAGGACGCGGAGCGACTCGGCCCGCGTAGGCGCCGGCACCTTGGCCTTCTCCATCGCGGCCAGCGCCGTCCGTACCTGGGTCGGTGTGAGGCGGACAAGTGACTTCTTCCCCAGGTGAGGGCTCAGGTAGAGCCGCACCTTCCCTTCGTACTTGGCGTAGGTGTTGTACTCGGTGCTCGGCGCCACGATCTCCCTGAGCCAGTAGGTCAGCCACTCACCGACCTTCCAAGCCCGGGACGGCACCGGCACGCCGTTCCGCTCCTGCTCCTGAAGCTTGGCCAGCTTCTCGGCCACCTCGTCATAGCTGTGGCCGTACCGGTACTTCCGAACCCGGCGCCCGTCGGTGTCCGTCACGTAGGCGGCGCCTTGATACCGGCCGTCCGAGCGCTTGGTGATGGTGCCCCCACCGTTGGGGCGGCGCTTGGCCATTCAGTCGTTCTCCTCGATCTGCCTGCGGATGAAGGCGCGGATGGACTCGGCGGTGACGCGGCGGGCGCGGCCGATGGTGAAGCTTTCGAGCTGGTTCGAGCGGATGAGGTCGTAGAACTTCCCGCGCTTGATGCGGAGGGCGGCCATGGCCTCGGGAACGGTCAGAACCTCGATCGGGCCGGGCGCGCTGCTCGGGGACTGCATGTTGATCCCTTCGGGGCAAGCAGTGGGGTCCCTGTCAGAGCCGCTACATCCGCTACATCCGCTACAGCGCAGGTCAGCGACCTGTTTGCTGTAGCGGATGAGCGGGATGTAGCGGATAAGTTCCGCTACAGGGGCGTTGAAGCTGTAGCGGATGGCGCGGCTGTAGCGGATGTGTAGCGGGAGGGGCACCGCCCATCCGCTACGCCTTATGCACTGGTCAGAAGCGGTTCTGCGTCCGCTGTAGCGGATGTAGCGGATTCCTCAGGGGGAGGGGGGCAGTACCGCGTCCACGCGTCGTCCAGGTCGGTCGCGTGGAGCCCCTTGATCACCCCTGCACCAGTCCTGATGTTCCGTGCAGCGATGGGCTTGTTGGAGGCGGTGACGTATTCCTTGAGCAGCCGGGACAGACGTCGAGCGGTGAGCGGCTGGCCGTCGAGGTCTCCCCAGGGCGAGTCCTCCAGCGCGTTGAGGCGTTCGAGGATGACGGCGGTAGGCATACGGTCGGCGCCGCAGAACACCTGGTCGCGCAGGTCGGTCAGCAGCCTGACTCCGAGCGAGGTGCGGTCGTCGTCCGCCACGGCGTTGACCAGTTCGACGCATGCGGCGCGGGCCCGCTCGGGCCAGTCCCCGCCGGCCGCGTCCGCGACGGCAAGCAGCGGTTCCCAGACGTCGGCGGGCCGGTCGGTGATGCCTTCGGGCATCTCGGGGAAGACGCCTTCCACCTGCTCGTGGACGCTTCTTGCCCATGCGGCGAGCTGGTCGCGCAGGGCGTTGCCCTGCGGCTCGTGGCTCCGTGCTCGGTACGGGTCCACGGGTTCGGTGCGGGCGCGGCGGCGCATCCGGATGACGACGGAGCGCGCCATGATGGTGTCGGGCAGGCTGCCGAGTCCGGCCAGGGCGACGGCGCAGTAGCTCGGGAAGGCCACGACGCTTTGCGTGCCTCCGTCGCCGACGCACCGGTAGGACACGCCGGACCTGCGGTGGCCTGCGTTGATCAGGCCGCGCAGGTCCTCGTTGTCCTTGGCCTTGGGGCCGAAAACGGTGTCGATCTCATCGAAGAGAATGACCGGCCGTCCGGCTTGGTCGCCGACGGCCCGGAACAGCGCGGCCGGGCTGGCGTTGACGGCGTGCATCGGGCGGGGGACCAGGGTGCTGGAGATCTCCAGCGCTCTCGTCTTGCCGCTGCCGGGCTCAGGGCTGAGGAACGCCAGGCGCGGAGTGGAGTCGAAGCAGTCGAGCAGGTGGGTGTGCGCGTCCCAAAGGACGACGGCGACGTAGGCCGCTTCGCTGGGGAAGGCGTTGAACCTGCGGTGGAAGGCTTCCACCGCGTCGAGCAGGGCGGCGCCGTCCTCAGGGTGTGGGTCAGGGCGAACAGCAGAGGGGACGCCCTGTCGGGCGGCGTCCTTCGAGTCGCCCTCGGCCGCCGGGTGCGGGGGCGCGTCGGCGGTCTGCGGGGCCGTGGCGTTGGCCGGTTGGCCTTCCAGGCGGTGAGGGAGTTGGGGGTTCATGCGGTCTCCCGGGGCCGGGCGGTGCGGATGGAGCTGTCCAGGGCGCTGCGGATGGTGGTGCGGCACTCGGCCGCGGTGAGTCCCCGCGATTCCCCAGCCGCTTGGAAGGCCACCTCGACCTGGTGGCGGGGGAGGTCGCCCCACGCGACGAAGCGCCCCACCTTGAAGGCGCAGCGGTTGAGCAGGGTGTTGCGCTGCTTGTCCGGCGCGGTGGCCACCGTTGCGCACTCGCGTTCCAGCGCTGCGAGGGCCGCGCGGCTGCCGTCCACGGCGGGGAGCTTCAGCAGGGCGGTGGGGCGGGGCTGGTCGGGTTGCAGCAGTGCCAGCAGCCACGTGGGCAGCGGGACGGCTGGTGTGTCGTCCAGCGTCTCGTAGCGTCCGGCGGCGGTGAGGCTGCCGGGGGCGACGACGTAGCCGCCCCCGGCCCGGGTGTCGATCAACGGCCCCAACTTTCCGGCGGAGTTGCGCAGCCGGGCCCCGTGCGGGGCGGTGAAGTACAGGTGGATGCCGCCGCTCGCGGTCCGGACCCGGTGGGTGGCCGGGACGGGCTGTGCGGCGCGCTCGCAGAGCGCCTTGAAGGTCGTCTCGCCGTCAGGCGAGTCCTTCTTGTCCTTGTCCTTGTCCTTGTCCTTGGGCTTGTCGAGGTCGATGACGAGGAGGGCGGCGGGGCCGGTGGCGATGCCGACGTTGTAGGGGCGGCCGTTCCAGCTCTGCCAGCAGGCGCGGATCAGGCCGGGATCGGTGGTGGCGCGCTGCTCGGGGGTGAGGTGGCCGTTCTCGCATCGGCCGGTGCGCGGGCAGCGGTGTTCGGCGTGCCCGGCGGGGCGCTTGTCCCCGGGCCGGAGGGGGAAGACGGGCCAGCCTCGGGCGGCGGCGGCCAGTGCGGCGGCCAGCAGCGCCAGGGTGGGTGGATGGGTCATAGTGGTGGGTGTCCTGTCTCTCGTAGGGAGCGGACGGGGGCGGTGGGGTTGTCCTTGGCGTGGAGTCCCACCGCCCTGTCAGCGGTGGTTGATGGTTCCGTTGGCTTTGCCGAACATCCCGCTGGCGGTGATGTTCTGGGTGATGTGGGTGGTGGGCTGCTCGGTCTCGCTCGGGGAGGGGTTGGGGCGTCGGCGTAGGGCTGCGGTGAGGAACCAGGCGGCGCCGACGATGGATCCGGCGATGATGGCGAGGGCCTGGGCGGCGTCCATGAGTCCCCCGGAGGATGCGGCGACGAGCTCGGAGCCGTAGCCGATGCCGGCGGTGGCCGCGCCGACACCGACACCGCCCGCTCCGGCGACCAGGGCGGTGCTCTTGGCGCGGCCGGACACGTGGGTGTCGGTGTGTGCCGGTCGAGGAGGCGTGTTCGGCGGCGCATGCGGGGTGGGGGTCTGCTGCTGGATGAGAGCGGCGAGGACGGCGAGTTGCTGGGGGGTGAGG
>NZ_LAVK01000184.1 GCF_001083795.1 Streptomyces sp. SBT349 | reverse complement strand
GGCTGGATGAGGCCATGGGCATGCTCCCTGGGGTGCGACGGCTGTCGGCTATGCGTTTCGTGACGAAGCGCACCGGATCAGCCTAACGGCCGGGGGGCCGCGGCCGGGAGAGGTGCGGCCGGTGGTGCGGCCGTAGACTCGTTGGCGCTCCAACGGGTATCGACATGGTCCGCTATCGTTCGGCATTGTCGAACCACGGCGAGAACGGCTAGGGACAGGAGGCCGGTCATGGCTCGGACCATCCAGTCGCTGGAGCGTGCCGCCGCGGTGCTGCGGCTCCTCGCCGGGGGTGAGCGGCGCCTCGGCCTGTCCGACATCGCCTCCGCCATTGGGCTGGCCAAGGGCACCACGCACGGGCTGCTGCGGACGCTGGCGCAGGAGGGCTTCGTCGAGCAGGACGCCGGATCGGGCAAGTACCAGCTGGGCGCCGAGCTGCTGCGGCTGGGCAGCAGCTACCTGGACATGCACGAGCTGCGCTCCCGGGCGCTGGTGTGGACGGACGACCTGGCGCGCGCCAGCGGCGAGAGCGCCTATCTCGGGGTGAGGCACGAGCGGGGCGTGCTGCTGCTGCACCACGTGTTCCGCCCCGACGACAGCCGGCAGGTGCCCGAGGTGGGGGCGTTGCAGCCGCTGCACTCCACGGCGCTCGGCAAGGTGCTCGCCGCCTATGACACGGCGGCGCGCACGGAGGCCATGGAGGGCTCCTTCGAGGCGTTCACCGAGCTGACGGTGGTGGACCCCGGGGGCTTCGACGCGGAGCTGGAGCGGGTGCGGGCGCACGGCTGGGCGAGTGACGTCGGCGAGACGTGGGACGGCGTGGCCTCGATCGCGGCCCCGGTGCTCGATCGCCGCAGAAGGGCCGTGGGCGCGGTCGGCATCATGGGGGCGGTGGAGCGCATGCAGGCGGACGGGGTGCTCAGGCCGTGGCTGATCGCCGCGGTGCGGGACTGCGCCCGTTCCGTGTCGCGCGACCTGGGAGCCGGGCGCTTCTAGGACAATCCAGGCAGCCGAGAGTTATCTGCCGCACGCCCCTTGACGGCAGTGATGGCCGAGGAGAAAACTGCCGTGCGATGGTCGACATTGCCGAACGCTGGACGTACGTCGGCCGCCCGGACCCGATCAGGAGCCGCCGTATGACCGACACCAACGAGTACATCGCCGCCATCGACCAGGGCACCACGTCGAGCCGCTGCCTGATTTTCGACCGGGACGGGCGCGTCGTCTCGGTCGCCCAGCAGGAACACGAGCAGTTCTTCCCCAAGCCCGGCTGGGTGGAACACGACGCCGCGGAAATCTGGACCAACGTCCAGGAGGTCATCGCCGGGGCCCTGGCCGAGGCGAGGATCGCCAAGAGCCAGGTCAAGGCGATCGGCATCACCAACCAGCGCGAGACCACGATGCTGTGGGACAAGGCGACCGGCGAGCCGGTGCACCACGCCATCGTCTGGCAGGACACCCGCACCGACGCCCTCGCCCGGGAGCTGGGCCGCGACGCCGGCATGGACCGCTTCCGCCGCGAGACCGGCCTGCCCCTGTCCTCCTACTTCGCCGGCCCCAAGGTCCGCTGGCTGCTGGACAACGTCGAGGGCCTCAAGGAGCGCGCCGAGCGCGGTGAGCTGCTCTTCGGCACCATGGACTCCTGGGTCATCTGGAACCTCACCGGCGGCACCGACGGCGGCGTGCACGTCACCGACGTCACCAACGCCTCCAGGACCCTGCTGATGGACCTGCGCACCCAGCGGTGGGACGAGCGCCTCTGCGAGGCCATCGGCGTCCCCTCCTCGGTGCTCCCCGAGATCCGCTCCTCCGCGGAGGTCTACGGGCACGCCAAGGGCGGGGCGCTGGAGGGCGTCCCGGTGGCCTCCGCGCTGGGCGACCAGCAGGCGGCGCTCTTCGGCCAGACCTGCTTCGCCGTCGGCGAGGGCAAGTCCACCTACGGCACCGGCACCTTCCTGCTGATGAACACCGGCACCGAGGCCATCAACTCCTACGCCGGGCTGATCACCACCATGGCCTACCGCATCGGCGACCAGCCGCCGGTGTACGCCCTAGAGGGCTCGATCGCCATCACCGGCGCGCTGGTGCAGTGGATGCGCGACCAGCTGGGCGTGATCAAGACCGCGCCCGAGATCGAGGACCTGGCCAAGTCGGTCGACGACAACGGCGGCGCCTACTTCGTGCCCGCCTTCTCGGGCCTGTTCGCGCCGCACTGGCGCGCCGACGCCCGGGGTGTCCTGGCCGGCCTGACGCGTTACGTCACCAAGGGTCACATCGCCAGGGCCGTCCTCGAGGCCACCGCGTGGCAGACCAAAGAGATCGTGGACGCCATGAAGAAGGACTCGGGCACCGAGCTCACCACCCTGAAGGTGGACGGCGGGATGACCGCCAACGACCTTCTGATGCAGACCATTTCGGATGTCCTCGACGTGCCCGTGGTGCGCCCCGAGGTCGCCGAGACCACCTCGCTCGGCGCCGCCTACGCGGCCGGGCTCGCGGTGGGCTTCTGGTCGGACATCGAGGATCTGCGCGCCAACTGGCGCAAGGACGCCGAGTGGTCCCCCGACATGGACCCGGCCGAGCGCGACAAGGAGTACAAGTACTGGCGCAAGGCCGTCGACCGCACCATGGGCTGGCTCGACGACGAGGACTGACCCGGGCGGCCTCGCGCAGGGGCACCGGCCGGCTCGGCGGCCGGTGCCCCTCCGCCGTTCGCGCGTCGCGTACGGTCACGGCCCATGACCCTGCGCAGGCGTACGAAGGCTGCGGGGTGGGCACGGTCACGCCGTAGGCTGGGGCCGCACGGAACAGTTACGGCAGCCGGGCCGGGCATCCCGCCCCGCCCCGGCCGGGAGGAGGCGCTGGGTGATCGAGCTCGACGGAGTTCCCGAGCTGGTCGACCCGGTCATGGTGGCCGCGTTCGAAGGCTGGAACGATGCTGGTGACGCCGCCTCCGCCGCGGTCGCTCATCTGGAGCGCGAGTGGAAGGGCGAGGTGTTCGCGGCGCTCGACGCCGAGGACTACTACGACTTCCAGGTCAACCGGCCGCACATCTGGCTGGACGGCGGCGTGCGCCGCGTCACCTGGCCGACGACCCGCCTGTCCGTGGTCAGGATCGGCTCCGACCACGGCCCGGTCAAACGCCGGGACCTGGTCCTGGTCCGCGGCATCGAGCCCAGCATGCGCTGGCGTTCGTTCTGCAACGAGATCCTCGGCTTCGCGCACGAGTTGGGCGTGGAGATGGTGGTCGTCCTCGGCGCCCTGCTGGGCGACACCCCGCACACCCGGCCCGTTCCGGTCACCAGCGTGACCTCGGACGAGGACCTGGCGCGCACGCACGACCTGGAGGAGTCGCGTTACGAGGGGCCCACCGGCATCGTCGGGATCCTTCAGGAGGCGTGCACCCACGCGGGGGTGCCCGCGGTGACGCTGTGGGCCGCCGTTCCGCACTACGTCGCCCAGCCGCCCAACCCCAAGGCGTCGCTGGCCCTGCTGCACTCGCTGGAGGACCTGCTCGGCCTCGGCATCCCGATGGGCGACCTGCCCGAGGACGCGCGGGCGTGGCAGATCGGCGTGGACCAGCTGGCCGCCGAGGACAGCGAGGTCGCCGACTATGTGAAGTCGCTCGAGGAAGCCAGGGACACGGCCGAGCTGCCCGAGGCCACGGGCGAGGCGATCGCCAAGGAGTTCGAACGGTATCTGCGCCGCCGCGACGGCCAGCCGCCGGCCGGGGACACCAGCTCCTACCTGCGCGATCCCGGCAGCGGGCGGACCAGGCCCCGCAGGCGCCCGCCCGACGGCGAGCAGGGATCCCAGGACCAGGGCCCCGCGGACTCCGACGACTGAGCACTGATCCGCCGGCGGCGTCCGCGGGGCCGCGCGGGCGCTACAGGGCGACGCCGAGGAGGGCGTCCACGGCCCGGGAGACCACCCCGGTGGCTCCGGTGTCCCCGCCGCCGGCCGCGGCCTGGCGCTCCGCCCAGCGGTCGACCGCGGCCAGCGCCGCGGGCGCGTCGAGGTCGTCCGCCAGGGCCGCACGCATCTCCTCCACCACCGCGTCGGCCACGGGGCCGTCGGGGCGCGAGACGGCAGCCCGCCACAGCGAGAGCCGCCGCTCGGCCACCGCCAGCTCCGCGTCCGTCCACTCCCAGTCGGAGCGGTAGTGGTGGGCGAGCGCCGCCAGCCGGATCGCGGCCGGGTCGACCCCGTCCCGGCGCAGCTGTGAGACCAGGACCAGGTTCCCCCGGGACTTCGACATCTTCCCGCCCTCGTACCCGACCATGCCGGCGTGCACATAGGAGCGGGCGTAGGGGTCGGTGCCCGTCAGCACATGGGCGTGCGAGGCGCCCATCTCGTGGTGCGGGAAGGCCAGGTCCGAGCCGCCGCCCTGCACGTCGAAGCCCATGCCGAGCCGGTCCAGCGCGATGGCCACGCACTCGATGTGCCAGCCGGGCCGGCCGCGGCCGAGCGAGCCCCCCTCCCAGGAGGGCTCGCCGGGGCGCGCCGCGCGCCACAGCAGGGGGTCGAGCGGCGACTTCTTGCCCGGCCGCTCGGGGTCGCCGCCGCGCTCCGCGGACAGCTCCAGCATCGTGCCGGTGGCCAGGTGGGACACCGCGCCGAAGTGCCGGTCGGCCTCCACCGAGAAGTAGACGTCGCCGTCCACGTCGTAGGCCGCGCCCGTCTCGCGCAGCCGCTCGACCAGGGGAACGATGCCCGCTATCGATTCGACCGCGCCCACGTAGTCCCGGGGCGGCAGGATGCGCAGCGCCGTCATGTCCTCCCGGAAGAGCGCGATCTCGCGGGCGGCCAGTGCCGTCCAGTCCTCGCCGGTGGCGGCGGCGCGCTCCAGCAGCGGGTCGTCGACGTCCGTCACGTTCTGCACGTAGTGAACCTGGCGCTTGGTGTCGAGCCACACCCGCTGCACGAGGTCGAACGCGAGGTAGGTGGCCGCGTGTCCCAGATGGGTGGCGTCATAGGGGGTGATGCCGCAGACGTAGAGCCGGGCGACGGGACCGGGCGCGAGGGTCACCCGGCGGCCGGTCGCGGTGTCGTGAATCGAGAGATCACGGCCCTGACCGGGCAGAACGGGAACTTCGGAGGCTGGCCAGGCATACATGCCCCGAGCCTAACCGGACGGCGCCGCCGCGACGACAGTGCCGGGCCCGCTCTCACACCAGCGGCCAGGGGATCGCGGGCCACTTCCCGCCCGGGGCCGGGAAGCGCCCTGTGGCCACCAGGGCGGCTGTCCTGGAGCGCAGCGCCTCGCACTCCTCCTCGGTGATCAGCGCGCGCAGGCGGGCGTACAGGGGCCCTTCGTCGGCCAGTTGACCGCCGAGGGCGCGCAGCGCCTCGCGGATGCCCTCGGGCAGGGGCTCGCCGGCCCAGCCCCAGAGCAGGGTGCGCAGCTTGTTCTCCGTGTGGAACGTCACGCCGTGGTCGATGCCGTAGAGGCGGCCGTCGGCCAGCGGCAGCAGACGGCCGCCCTTGCGGTCGGCGTTGTTGATCACGGCGTCCAGCGTGGCGACCCGGCGCAGCCGCTCGTCGTCCGTGTGCACCAGCAGCGCGGTGCGGCCGGCCCCGACCTCGGCGAAGCCGACGGCCTTCCAGCCCGGCTCGGGCTCCCTCGCGTCGATCAGCGCCAGGAACGACCCCGGCCCTCCCGGCTCGCCCACGCCCTCGGTCCCGGGGCCGCCCTCGCCCTCCGCCTCGGCGTCCGGCCCGTCGCCGACCCACAGCTGGCACATGCCGGTGCCGAACGGGCCCTCCCGCAGCACGGTGGGCGGCACCACGCCGAAGCCCAGCGCCCGGGACACCTCGTACGCGGCGACCTCGCGCTGCGCCAGCGTGCCCTCGGGGAAGTCCCACAGCGGGCGCTCCCCCGCGACCGGCTTGTAGACGCAGGCCACGCTCCGCCCGTCCAGCTCGGCGGTGGCGTAGAGCACCGTGTTGGAGGCGTCGGTGATCTGGCCGTGAACCGTCAACTCGCCGCGGGCCAGGACCTCGTCAGCCGTCACATCCGGCTGCGCCGGTATCCGTTCTGACGCGGACATACGTGTCCCTCCGGGTCGAGCGGCAGGCTGCACAGGGGGCAGGGCGGCCGCCCCGCGTTGACGACTTCGAGGGCCCGTTTGGCGAAGGCGCGGGCCATGGTGCCGCTGAGGCGGACGCGCAGCATCGGGGGGCCGTTCTCGTCGTCGCGCAGCAGGCGTTCCTCGGCCTCGGCGAACGCCTCCTCGGACTCGGCGTCCAGCTCCACGAGGGCCTGGGCCTCGACGATCATGCGTTCGTTGTCGCTGTCCCAGGCCAGTGCCATGGTGCCGACCCGGAACTCCTCCTCGACCGGGGCCTCCAGAGGGCCGGTGTCGCCCACCTCGGAGGGCGCCACCGCGGGGACCGTGGTGTTGCCGCCGGAGCGCCGCACCACCTCGTCGAGGAGCTCGTCGATGCGCTCGGCCAGCGCCTCGACCTGAGCCTTCTCCAGAGCGACGCTCGTGGTACGGCCTGCCGCCGTGGCCTGCAGAAAGAAGGTACGGCGGCCAGGCAACCCGACGGTCCCGGCGACAAAGCGTTCGGGAGGGTCGTAGAGGAACACCTGACGGGACACGTACTGCTCCGTGGGATCGACTGCTTGAGACACTGGCACCCTACTGCGCTTCGCGATCACCGTGCCTAGGCACCACCGCCCACCGGAGCCTCGGTGGCCTCGGCGGCGTCGCGGGTGCTCTCCTCGGTGTGCGGCACGAATTCGGTGAGATCGCCGGTGTCCCCGAAGCGCAGCAGCAGGGGCGGGCTGCCGTACCGGATCGCGGTGACGGACGCGGGGTGCGGGGCGATGCGCTGGAACTGGTCGAGGTGGAGGCCGAGGGCGTCGGCCACGATCGCCTTGATGTTGTCCCCGTGGGTGCACATCAGCCAGATGGCATCGGCGCCGTGCTCGGCCGCGATCCTGGCGTCCCAGCCGCGCGCCGCCTCGACCACGCGGGCGTGCATGCCGCGCAGGGACTCGCCGCCGGGGAAGACCGCCGCGGAGGGCTGGCTCCTGACGGTGGCCATCAGCGGCTCCTGGGCGAGCTCCTTGAGCGCGCGGTTGGTCCACTCCCCGTAGTCGCACTCGGTGACCCGCTCGTCGGCGTGCACGGGCAGCCCGGGGCGGGCGTCGCGCAGCGGCGCCAGCGTCTGCACACACCGCTCCAACGGGCTGTGCACGGCGGCGGCCAGCGGGATCCCGGCCAGGCGGACGGGGATCGCGGCGGCCTGGGCGGTGCCGTGGTCGTCGAGCCGCACGCCGGGCGTACGCCCGGCGAGCAGTCCGGCGGAGTTGGCGGTGGTCCGGCCGTGCCGGAGGAGCAGGAGGGTGGGCATGCCGTCAGCGTAAGGCCCCGGCGCCGGGCGCCGCCCCGGCCCCGTCCCACCGCCCGCGGTCAGGCCAGACCGGCGAGTTCCAGGGCCTCGACGCCCGCGCGCAGGCCCGCGACGCGCTCCTCGCGGGTGAAGCCGGCGGGGGCGAGCGACAGGGTGGTCACCCCGGCCTCGGCGAACGCCCGCATCCGGTCGGCGATCCTGGCCACGGGCCCGATCAGCGTGGTGTCGTCGATGAGCCGGTGAGGAACGGCGGCCGCGGCGCCGTCCCTGTCGCGCGCCAGGTAGCGCTCCTGGATCTCGGCGGCCTCCTTCTCGTAGCCCATGCGCTGGGCGAGCCTGTTGTAGAAGTTCTGCTCGCGGCTGCCCATGCCGCCGACGTAGAGGGCCGTGTAGGGCCTGAAGTGGTCGGCCAGGGCCGGGAGATCGTCGCCGACGGCGAGCGGGACGGTCGGCACCACGTCGAAGCCCTCCAGGCTCTTGCCCGCCGTCGCGCGCCCGGCGCGCAACGGCGCGAGCGTGGTCGCCTCGGCGTGCTCGGGGGAGAAGAAGACGAGCAGGGCGCCGTCCGCGATCTCCCCCGTCTGCGCCAGGTTCTTCGGGCCGATGGCGGCGATGTAGAGCGGGATGTGCGGGCGGACCGGGTGGACGGTGAGCTTGATCGGCTTGCCCGGACCGCCGGGCAGTGGCAGCGTCCAGTGCTCGCCCTCGTGGACGAGCCGCTCGCGGGCGAGCGCCTTTTGGACGATCTCCACGTACTCGCGGGTGCGGGCCAGGGGCCGGTCGAACGCGACGCCGTACCAGCCCTCCGAGACCTGGGGTCCGGAGACCCCGAGGCCGAGGCGGAAGCGCCCGCCGGACAGGGTGTCCAGGGTCGCGGCGGTCATCGCGGTCATGGCGGGGGCGCGGGCCGGGATCTGGAGGATGCCGGAGCCGATGTCGATCCGCTCGGTCTGCCCCGCGACCCAGGCCAGCACCGAGGGGGCGTCGGAGCCGTACGCCTCGGCGGCCCAGCACACCGCGTATCCGAGCCGGTCCGCCTCCTGGGCGACGGCGAGATTGTCCGCGTCCATCCCGGCTCCCCAGTAGCCGAGGTTGATCCCGAGGCGCATGTCCGCTCCTTCAGCCCGTGCTTACCCGTCGGTAACCGACCCGTCCCCCGGACTGTATCCCGTGGCCGCAAGTACGCTCAACGCCCATGGATCTCAGGCACCTGGGCCGGACCGGCCTGCGCGTTTCCCGGCTCGGACTCGGCACCCTCACCTGGGGGCGGGACACCGGGGAGCAGGACGCGGCCGAGCTGCTGAAGGCGTTCTGGGCGGCGGGCGGCAGCTTGGTGGACACGGCGGACGTCTACGGGGACGGCGGCGCGGAGTACCTGCTGGGGCGGCTGCTGGGAGGTCTGGTCCCGCGGGAGGACATGGTCATCGCGACCAAGGCGGGGAGCGTGCCCGATCCCGACCGCCGCTTCGACGCCTCACGCGGACACCTGCTGTCCGCCCTCGACGCCTCGCTGGAGCGCCTGAACACCGACCACGTGGACCTGTGGCAGGTGCACGCGTTCGATCCGGCGACGCCGCTCGAGGAGACGTTGCAGGCGCTGGAGATCGCGGTCGGCAGCGGGCGGGCGCGGTACGCCGGGGTCTCCAACTTCTCCGGCTGGCAGCTCGCCAAGGCCGCCACCTGGCAGCTGGCGGCCCAGGGGTCGAGGACCCGGCTCGCCAGCACGCAGATGGAGTACTCGCTGCTCCAGCGGGGCATCGAACGCGAGGTGCTGCCCGCCGCCCTCGACCTGGGGATCGGGGTGCTGCCCTCCTCGCCGCTCGGCCGCGGGGTGCTCACCGGCAAGTACCGGCAGGGCGCCGTGCCGCCCGAATCCCGAGGCGCCTCCGAGACGTTGGCGCCGTTCGTCGCTCCCTATCTGGACGACGCGGCGAGCCGGATCGTGGACGCGGTGGCCATAGCGGCCGACGGGCTCGCGGTCACGCCGTTGCAGGTGGCGCTGGCCTGGGTGCGGGACCGGCCGGGCGTGGCCGCCCCGATCGTGGGCGCGCGGACCGCGCGGCAGCTCGGCGAGGCGCTGTCAGTGGAGGACCTTAGCCTTCCTGATGAGATCCGCCGGGCGCTGGACGACGTCTCCGCGCCCGTGCACCGATATCCCGACCAGGACTGGAGTTCGCTGTGACCGCCGAGAACGACGCGCCGTCCCAGGAGCGGGCCGCCGAACTGCGGGCCGCCGTACGGGCGGTGGAGAGCGGCGAGCGCTCCGCCGACTCGTTCTTCGCCAGGACCGAGCCACCGCGACCCCGGCGGGTGGCGGCGCGGGAGGCGCCCGGCCAGGCCCGTTCCGCGCCGGCGGCGGCGCGGGGGCCGGTCCCCGTGCCCCCCGAGCTGCCGGCGCTGCTGGCGAAGGGCGGGGCGCCCGAGGCGCTGGCCCCGCGGGTGGCCGCGGCGCTGGGCGAGGGGGCCGCCGACGAACTGCGGGAGGACCCCTGGCGGCTGCTCGCGGTGGCGGGTGTCCGCCCCGAGCAGGCGGACGGCTTCGCCCGCGCGCTGCTCGGCGAGGACACCGCGCCGGGGGACGAGCGCAGGACGCGCGCGCTGGTGGCCTCGCTGCTGGAGCGCGCCGCCCGCTCCGGGCACACCGCCCTCGATCTGAGCACCGTCGCGCGGGGCCTGGCCGGGCACGCCGTGCCGGACGCCGACGCGGCGGTGCGCGACGCGGTGGAGGCGGGGGCGGCCCTCGTCTTCCAGCACCCGCTCGCCGAGCGGGACGCCGGGGGCGGGACCGCCGGGGACGGTGGGGACGAGGAGGCGCCGCCGCCGGTCCGGGTGCTGCTCGGCCTGGAGCGGTACGCGATGGCCGAGGAGGGCCTGGCCGACGGCCTGGCCCGGCTGCGCGGCACGTTCACGCCCGTGGGAGAGGAGTGGGGGGCGGCCGTGGCATCGGCACCGCCCTCCGCCGTCGAGTTGATCCGCGCCGCGGCGGGGAGCGCGCTGGTGGTGCACACCGGCGGCGACGCCGCGCGGGCGGAGCCCGCCGCGCTCGTCACCGCCGCCCGCGCCCTCGGGCTGCGGGCCTTCGCGGCGGCGCACGGGCCCGAGGGCCGGCGGCGGCTCGCCGCGCTGCTGCCCGCCGAGGACGCGGAGGCGGCGGTCACGCTGACCGGGCTGCTGACGGGTGAGGAGGGCCCGGGACGGGACGGCGAGGGGCTGCTCGCGGTCGAGGTGCTGGCCGTCCTCGACGCCGGGCAGCTCGGCGTCGAGGACGCCGCCGCGCTGGTCGAGTCGTTGCCGGACGGCGCCCGCCTGGTGCTCAGCGGCGACCCCGGGCTGCTCGGCGGCGCGGGGCCGGGGCAGGTGCTCGCCGATCTGCTCGCGGCCGGGATCTGCCCGCGCGTCGTCTCCAGGACGCCCGACGCCGGGCCGGTCGGGGAGCTGGTCTCCGGCATCGGCGTCGGGGAGCTGTCCGCGGTGGAGGCGCCGGGCCGCGAGATGGTGACCGTCCCGGTGCGGGACGCGGGCGAGGCGGTGCACCGCACGGTGCAGCTGGTCACCGGCTCCATCCCGCGCGCCTTCGGGCTGTCCGCGGACGAGGTGCGGGTGATCACGCCCGGCCACGGGGGCGCGGCGGGCACCCGCGCGCTGAACGCGGCGCTGAAGGAGCGGATCAACCCGGGCCCCGGCGCCTTCGGGGGCTTCGACCCGGGGGACCGCGTCGCCCACCTCCCCGCCCCGGGGCACACGCGCCCGGCGACGGTGGTCGAGGCGGACGCCGAGGGGCTGTGGCTCGAGGGTCAGGACGGCAGGTTCCGTGTGGCCAGGGAGCTGGTGGCGGAGACGGTGCGGCACGGTTGGGCCCTCACCGCCCACCAGGCGGCGGGGACCCGCTGGCCGGCCGCGGTGGTGGTGCTGCCGGGCGACGCGACGGCCGCCCTCGACCGCGCCTGGGTCTACACGGCGTTCAGCCGTGGGGAGCGTCATCTCTCGGTGGTGCAGGGCGTGGGCCCGGCGCTCGCCCGGGCGGTCGCCGAGCCCCCGGCGGGCGAACGGACCACCCGCCTGCGCGCGCTGCTGCGCGAGCAGGCGACGGTCCCCGGCTCCTAGGGCCTGTCTTTCGGATCTTGTCGGACCCGATCGCGTTGTCAGACGCGGTGCGTCGCGAGGCGGAGGATCGCAGCTCGTACTTGTCCGTACTCGCGCGATGCGACAACGCAGCGAGGTGCCGTGGCTGGCAGCGCGATCCCGGGAAGATCCGGAAGACAGGCCCTAAAACTGGTCGGTGGTGGGGTGCTTCAGTCGACCGTGTCGAGGTCGTCCTCCTCGAATGCCTCGCTGATGTCGAAGCGGCACAGGACCCGCTCGGGATCGGCCGCGTCGAAGGGCGCGGCCAGCCACTCGCCGGGCTCGGCCGGCTCCTCGGCCGCCACCACCCAGAGCGTGGAGTCACCCTCCTCCAGGCCGAACTCCTTGTGCCGGCTGGCGATCTCGTCGGGGTCGAACTCGCCGAACAGCACCCCGAGCGCCGCCTGCATGCTGCGGCCGGCCGCCTCGTCGCCGTCGGGGCCGTCCACGTCGGTGGCCTCGGGGTCGAGCTCGGCGACGCGCTGGGCCTGGGCCAGCATCCGCCGGGGCTCGACCACCGTGTAATCCCTCCGGATGAACACGCTCAGCGCGTCGGGCTCGTCAGGGCCCTCGTAGGGAGCGCCGCCGTCCGTCTCGGGTACCTCGAACGGGGTGACCTCGTCGTAGACGTCGTACAGCAGCTCGTCGTACGCCTCACCCGCCGCGGCCATCTCGTTGAAGGCGGCGAACACCGCGGCGTCGTCCTCGGCGCCCGCACCGGGCGCCGAGCTCCGCCGTTCGATGGCGGCGAGGTGCCGGTCGATCGCCTCTTTGAGCGCGTCGGCTGCGGCGCGAACTTGGGCAGCGGTGGGCTGCACGGCATCAGACATGGTGCAGACGGTATCGGCATCCAGGGCTTGCCCGCACAATAGATACGATGCCGGAATACGAGTTTCGCGATGTGTACGTGCCACGGGGGGTCTCCCGTGCCGCCGCCACCCGCCTCCTGACGGAGCACGCCGAGTACGGGCACTGGGAGCTGGCGCGCCTGCGCCTGTATCCGGACGGCAGTCGCAGGGTGCGGCTGCGCCGGCGGATCATCCGACAGCTGAGAGCCACATGGTGACGCCTGGGACCCCCCGCAGGGCGGGTCCCAGGCGTTGAAGGAACGGGCGGTCCGTCAGCCGTGACGGGCCAGCCGTCCGCGCCGGTAGAGCACCACTCCACCGGCCAGCAGACCCGCGCCCAGCGGGAGTGCGGCGCCCAGCGGAAGGCCACCACCGGTGGCGGCCAGCTGCGGGGCCTCGGCCGCCGGCTCCGCCTCGGGCTCGTCGGCGGGCTCCCGCGGCGCCGCGGGACCCTCCTCCTCGGGACCCTCCTCCTCCGGCTCCTCAGGGGCCTCGGGGACCTCAGGCTCCTCCGGCTCCTCGGGGACCTCAGGCTCCTCGGGAGCGGGCGGCGGGGGCAGGGGGGCGTCGTTGGAACAGCCGTTGCCGAAGGCGCTGTTGCCCAGGCCGATGATGTTCACGGAGTTCCCGCAGGCGTTCACCGGCACGTCGACCGGGACCTGCACGTTGTTCCCCGAGGCCACCCCCGGGGATCCGACGGCCGCCCCCTCGGCGTCGGCTCCCTGGTGACCCCCGCCGGGCCGCTGCCCTCCGTCGTCACCTCGGCCCCGGTCGTCGTTGACGCAGTTGTTGCCGAACGCCGGGTTGAGCACGCCGACGACGTTGACCGTGTTCCCGCACACGTTCACCGGAACGTGGACCGGAACCTGGACGGAGTTGCCCGACGCGACGCCGGGCGAGTTGACCGCGGCGCCCGCCGCTCCGGAGTCGGCGTGTGCGCCGGTGGCGGACAAGGCCGCCAGGAGGCCGCTCGCGGCGGCCACAGTGATCAGGCCCTTGGTGGAGACCTGTCGCATGGTGTCTTCCCTGCCTCGTCTTCTCAATGGACGCGGGGTGGGGGCTGAGGGCACCCGCGTCCGCCGTACAGCCGGAACGGTCCCGGAGTGCGTGATGGGCACTCCGGGACCGCGGCTAAGCCCTCAACATGTGGGGGCGAGGCATCACTTGTTGATGCAGACGTTGCCGAAAGCGGGGTTCAGCAGGGCGATAACGTTGATGGTGTTACCGCACACGTTCACGGGAACGTGGACCGGCACCTGAACGACATTACCGGAAATAACACCGGGGGACCCGACCGCGGCAGCTCCAGCGCCCGTGTCCGCAAGGGCCAGTCCGGACCCAGCCAGCACCAGTCCGCTGGTGGCAGCCGCGACGGCCACGACCTTCTTGATCATTCTTCCTCCTTGTTGGCAATGCGGTCCCTGCCGGGGACTGCACTTGCTGCAACGAGAGGAAGGAATCAAGGACACCAATCGTCGTGTTCTTTCACTCACCTTGAGGAATGTCGCACATCAGGACGATTTTCAGGTGATCCGGTACTCACACCGGCGCTAGCACTGGTCCAGGAAACGGTCGAGCACGCGGACGCCAAAGGTCAGGCCGTCAACGGGAACCCGTTCGTCCACGCCGTGGAACATGCCCGCGAAATCCAGCTCCGGAGGCAGCTTGAGCGGCGCGAAGCCGAAGCCCCTGATGCCGAGGTCGTCGAACGACTTGGCGTCCGTTCCGCCCGAGAGCATGTAGGGAACGGCGCGCGCGATGGGGTCCTCCGCCTGGAGGGCGGACTGCATGGCCTCGACCAGCGCGCCGTCGAACGTCGTCTCCACCGCCTTGTCGCTGTGCACGTCCTCGCGCTTGACGCGCGGCCCGAGGACGCGGTCCAGGTCGGCGAGGAACTCCTCCTCGTAGCCGGGCAGGAAGCGCCCGTCCACGTGTGCGGTCGCCTGGCCGGGGATGACGTTCACCTTGTATCCGGCGTCGAGTTGGGTGGGGGCGGCGGTGTTCTGGAGGGTGGCACCGATGATCTTGGCGATGCCGCCCAGCTTGGCGAGGGTCTCGTCCATGTTCTCCGGGTCGAGCTCGGTCCCCAGCGCGTCGGAGAGCTCGTCGAGGAAGGCGCGCACGGTCTTGGTCACGCGCACGGGGAAGGTGTGGCGGCCCAGGCGGGCCACGGCCTCGCAGAGCTCGGTGATGGCGTTGTCGTTGTTGGTCATCGAGCCGTGCCCCGCGGTGCCCTCGACGGTCAGGCGCATCCAGTGCATGCCCTTCTCGGCCGTCTCGATCAGGTACAGGCGCAGGTTCTCGTTGACCGTGAAGGAGAAGCCCCCGACCTCGCTGATCGCCTCGGTGACGCCTTCGAACAGGCCCGGGTGGTTGTCCACCAGGTACCGCGCCCCGTGCAGGCCGCCGGCCTCCTCGTCCGCGAGGAAGGCCAGCACGATGTCCCGCGGCGGCCTGCGGCCGGAGCGCAGGCGGTCCCTGACGACCGCCAGGGTCATCGCGTCCATGTCCTTCATGTCGACCGCGCCCCGGCCCCAGACACAGCCGTCGGCGATCTCGCCGGAGAAGGGGTGGTGGGTCCAGTCGGCGGCGTTGGCGGGAACGACGTCGGTGTGGCCGTGGACGAGGAGGGCGTGCTGG
>NZ_LAVK01000183.1 GCF_001083795.1 Streptomyces sp. SBT349 | reverse complement strand
GGTGGGCGGCGGCTACCGGCGCTACGTCTGGACGGAGCCCGAGGCGGAGCTGCGTGCGTGGTTCAGGGCGGAGGCCCTGGCGCGGGGGCTCGCGTACGAGGTGGACCGGAACGGGAACCAGTGGGCCTGGGCCGGGGACCCGGCCGCCGGGGACGCCGTGGTCACCGGCTCGCACCTGGACTCCGTGCCGGACGGCGGCGCGTTCGACGGACCGCTCGGGGTGGTCTCGGCGTTCGCCGCCCTCGACCTGCTGCGCGAGCGCGGGCTGCCGCCGGGGTCGCGCCCGCTCGGCGTGGTCGCCTTCGCCGAGGAGGAGGGGGCCCGCTTCGGCGTGGCCTGCCTCGGCTCCCGGCTCAGCAGCGGCCTCATCGAGCCCGCCCGCGCCCACCGGCTCACCGACGCCGACGGCGTGTCCCTGGCCGCCGCGATGGAGCGCGCAGGGCAGGACCCCGGCGCCATCGGGCCCGACCCCGAGCGGCTGGCCCGCATCGGCGCCTTCGTCGAGCTGCACATCGAACAGGGCCGCGCCCTGGCCGGTTTGGGCCGCGCCGTCGGCGTCGGCTCGGTCATCTGGCCGCACGGGCGGTGGCGGTTCGACTTCCGCGGCGAGGCGAACCACGCGGGAACCACCCGCGTCGAGGACCGCCGCGACCCGATGCTGACCTACGCGCACACGGTGCTCGCCGCCCGCAAGCGGGCCCGGCTCGCCGGGGCCCTGGCCACCTTCGGCAAGGTGGCGGTCGAGCCGGGCGCCGTCAACGCCATCCCCTCCCTCGTCACCGGCTGGCTGGACTCCCGCGCCCCGGACGGCGGCACGCTCGACGCGCTGGTGGCGGGGATCGAGCGGACCGCCGCCGAGCGCGGCGGGCGCGACGGCGTCACGGTCGCGGTCACCCGCGAGTCCCACACCGCGGGCGTCGCGTTCTCCGCCGAGCTGCGCGACCGCGCCGCCCACCGGCTGGGAGGCGCCCCCGCGCTGCCGACCGGCGCGGGACACGACGCCGGGATCCTCTCCGGGGCGGTCCCCACGGCCATGCTGTACGTGCGGAACCCGACCGGGGTCTCGCACGCCCCCGCCGAGCACGCCGACGAGGGCGACTGCCTGGCCGGGGTGACCGCGCTGGCCGACGTGCTGGAGGGCCTGCTGTGACGCTGAACGCGCAGACGTACTGGGCCGAACACGCCTGGCTGGGCGGCGTGGTCGAGCCGGGCGTCCTGATCACCACGTCCGGCTCGGGCCGCGTCACCGCGGTCGAGCCCGGCGTCCCGGGCCCGCCGGTCGGCGCCGTGTCGCTGCGCGGGCTGACCCTCCCCGGGCTGGCCAACGCCCACAGCCACGCCTTCCACCGCGCCCTGCGCTCGGTCGCCCAGGTGGGCGGCGGCACGTTCTGGACGTGGCGCACCGGCATGTACGAGACGGCCGCCCTGCTGACCCCCGACACCTACTACGCGCTCGCCCGCGCCGTCTACGCGGAGATGGCGCTGGCGGGCATCACCTGCGTCGGCGAGTTCCACTATGTGCACCACGGCCGGGGCGGGACCCGCTACGGCGACCCCAACGCGATGGCCGAGGCGCTGATCGCCGCCGCCGGGGCCGCGGGCATCCGGATCACCCTGCTGGACACCTGCTACCTGGCCGCCGGATTCGGTGAGCGTCCGGAGGGCGCCCAGCTGCGGTTCTCCGACGGGACGGCCGAGGCGTGGGCCGAACGCGCGGACGCGCTGCGCCCCACCGTCACCGCGCGCCTGGGCGCCGCCATCCACTCCGTGCGGGCCGTCCCCGCCGACGCGCTCGCCACCGTCGCCCGCTTCGCCACCGACCGGGGGCTCCCTCTCCACCTCCATCTCTCGGAACAGCCACGGGAGAACGAGGACTGCCTGCGCGCGCACGGCCGCACGCCCACCGCCCTCCTCGCCGACCACGGCGCGCTCGGCCCGCGCACCACGGCCGTGCACGCCACGCACCTCACCGACGCCGACATCGCCCTGCTCGGCCGCAGCTCCACCGCCACCTGCCTGTGCCCCACCACCGAGCGCGACCTCGCCGACGGCATCGGCCCCGCGGGCTCGCTGCGCGCCGCGGGCAGCCCGCTCTGCCTGGGCAGCGACAGCCACGCCGTCATCGACCTGCTCGCCGAGGCCAGGGGCGTCGAGCACCACGAACGGCTCCGCTCACGGGTGCGCGGCCACTTCACCGCGGGGCAACTGCTGCGCGCCGCCTCCGAGGACGGGCACGCCGCTCTCGGCTGGCCCGAGGCGGGGCGCCTCGAACCCGGCGGCCTCGCCGACTTCACCACCGTCGCCCTGGACAGCGTCCGCACCGCCGGGCCGCCGCCCCGGCTGGCCCTGGAGGCGGCCGTATTCGCCGCGACCGCCGCCGACGTCCGGCACACGGTGGTCGGCGGCCTGCACATCGTGCGCGACGGCGACCACCAGCTCGTCCACGACGTCCCCCACGCCCTGCGCACGGCCATGGCCGCGCTGCGGGCCACCCGCTGAGGAGCGGGGCCCCCATGGAGAACCCCCGCGGCGGCACCCCCGCCGACAGCACCAGCACCGGCACCAGTACCGGCACCAGCCCCAGCACGGGCACCAGCACGGCCATCACCCACATCGGCACGCTCGTCACCAACGATCCCTCCCTCGGTCACGGACCCCTCGGCCTGATCCGCGACGCGGCCCTCGTCATCGAGGGCGGGCGTGTCGTCTGGACCGGCACCACCAGTGGAACACCCGCCACTGACAGTCACCACGACGCGGCCGGCCGGACCGCCGTCCCCGGCTTCGTCGACTCCCACTCCCACCTGCTGTTCGCGGGAGACCGCACCGACGAGTTCCACGCGCGCATGTCGGGCCGCCCCTACACCGCGGGCGGCATCCGCACCACCGTGGCCGCGACCCGCCGGGCGACCGACGCCCAGCTGGCCGCCGGGCTCGCCGCGTTCCTCCGCGAGATGCTCCGCCAGGGCACCACCACCGTGGAGACCAAGTCCGGCTACGGCCTCACCGTGCACGACGAGGCCCGCGCCCTGCGGATCGCCCGCGAGCACACCGAGGAGACCACCTATCTGGGGGCGCACATCGTGCCCCCCGAGCACGACGCGAGCCCCGAGTCCTATGTCGCGCTGGTGACGGGCCCCATGCTCGACGCCTGCGCGCCGCACGCGCGGTGGATCGACGTGTTCTGCGAGCGGGGCGCGTTCGACGGGGACCAGGCGCGCGCCGTCCTCACCGCGGGCCTCGCGCGCGGGCTGCGCCCCCGCGTCCACGCCAACCAGCTCACCCAGGGCCCAGGCGTCCAGCTCGCCGTCGAGCTCGGCGCCGCCTCCGCCGACCACTGCACCCACCTCGGCGACGCCGACGTGGACGCCCTGGCCCAGGGCGACACGGTCGCCACGCTCCTCCCCGGCTGCGAGTTCTCCACCCGCGCGCCCTACCCCGACGCGCGCCGCCTGCTCGACGCGGGCGCCGTGGTCGCGCTCGCCACCGACTGCAATCCGGGCTCCTCGTTCACCAGCTCCATGCCGTTCTGCGTCGCCGTGGCCGTCCGCGAGATGGGCATGACGCCCGACGAGGCGCTCTGGTCCGCCACCGCGGGGGGCGCGGCGGCGCTCGGCCGCACGGACATCGGCCGCCTCACGCCCGGCGCGCACGCTGACCTGGTGCTGCTCGACGCGCCCTCGCCCGTTCACCTGGCCTACCGTCCCGGCGTGCCGCTGGTCGCCGCCGTGTGGCGGCGGGGGCGCCGCGAGGTCTGAGGGAGGCGGCAACGGAACGTGGCGCGTTCGGCCGGGCTTTGGCAGGGTTACGGCCAGCCGAACGAGGGGGGCACGCATGTCGGGATCGGGGCCGGGAACGGGAACCGCGGACACCGGCGAGGGCGCCGGGGCGCCGACGGCGGCCGGGGCGCAGCCGGTTCGGGATTCCGGCCCCGAGCCGCCGGCGCCGCGCCGGGGCCTCGGCGCCGCCTACTGGAAGCTCTGGTCCGCCAGCACGGTCACCAACCTCGGCCAGGGCGCCACCGGCATCGCGTTCCCCTGGCTGGCGACCACGCTCACCACCAACCCCTTCCTCGTCGCCCTCATGGGCATCGCCCTGCGCTTGCCGTGGCTGCTGTTCAGCCTCCCGGCCGGGGTCCTGGCCGACCGGCTCGACCGGCGGCGCGTGATGATGGCGATGAGCGCGGCGCGGGTGGTCATCGTGGGAACGGTCGGCCTGCTCGTCGCGTTCGACGTCATGTCGCTGCCGCTGCTGTACGCGTGCGCGCTGGCGCTCGGCTTCGCCGAGGTGCTGTTCGACAACACGTCGCAGGTGCTGCTGCCCGCGCTCGTCCCGAGGGAGCGCCTCGGCGATGCCAACGGACGGCTGATGGCCGCCCAGATCGTCTCCGACGACTTCCTGGCCCGCCCGCTGGGCGGGGTGCTGATCGGCGTCGCGCTGGCCGTGCCGTTCGCGTTCGACGCGGCGGCGGCGGCCGTGGCGGTGCTGCTGCTCTTCCTGATGCGCGGCACCTTCCGCGCGCGGAGGGCGCACGACGACGATCCGGCGGGCGGGGGCGCGGGGGCGGGTGCGCCGGCGCGCAGGTCGATGCGGAGCGAGATCGGTGAGGGCGTGCGCTGGCTGTGGGGCAACGCGGTGCTGCGCCGGCTCGCCATCGCGCTCGCGGTCGCCAACGGGGCCGGGGCCGCGGCCACGGCGATCTACGTGCTCTACGCGCAGGAGGTGCTCGGCCTCGGTCCGGTCGGCTATGCCGTGCTGCTGTCCACCGCGGGGGTGGGCGGCCTGCTCGGCGGACTGCTGGCCGGACGGGTCACGCGCAGGATCGGCGCGGCCCGTTCGCTGCTGCTGCTCTGCCTGCTGACGGCCGTCGCCTACGCGACGGCGGCGTTCTCGTCCCATGCCTGGCTGGTCGGCGCGATGATGGCCGGGACCGGTTTCGGAGCGGTTCTGTGGAATGTGACGACCGTGTCGCTTCGGCAGACGATCATTCCCGACCATCTGCTGGGCCGGGTCAACAGCGTCTACCGCCTGCTCGGCTGGGGCGCCATGCCGTTCGGCATGGCGGCGGGCGGCGCCCTCGTCTCCCTGGTCGAGGCCCAGCTGAGCCGCGAGGCGGGGCTGCGCGCCCCCTTCCTCGCGGTCGCCCTGGCCAATGTCGGCCTCGCCCTCTACCTGCGCCGCCACCTCCACGCCCGCGCCCTGGCCGAGGCCCTGGGCGAGAGCTGAGACCTGGAACCCGCTACCCGAGAACGGGAACGGGAACGACCGCGGCGGATCGGGCGGATCAGGCGGTGGACGCCGGCTCCACCCGCTCGTCCTGCCCGGAACCAGTGGCTCCCGGTGACGCGGTCCGGGCGGCCTCCGCCCAGGCGCGGGCCTGGGCCAGCTCGTGCGGGTGCAGCGCCTCGCCGGCCGCGATCACCCGGTGCCGCAGCTCGGGGGCCGTGGTCATGGCGCGGAAGAGGAACGCCACCGACACCTCGTGGTCCGGCCGGTGGACGACCTCGACCGGGTCGCCCGCGCGGATGGTGCCGGGGTGGATGACCCGGAAGTACGCGCCGGGCCTGGCCTCGTTGGTGAAGCGCTTGACCCAGCCCTGCTCGCCGAGCCAGTCCGCGAACGTCCGGCACGGGATCCGGCAGCTGCTCGCCTCGATCACCAGCTCGGGCCCGAGGCGCCAGCGCTCGCCGATCCGCGCGTCGTTCACGTCGATGCCGAGGGTCGTCAGGTTCTCTCCGAAGACGCCGCCGGCGAGCTTCCTGCCGAGCGCGCGCTCCCAGTGGTCGAGGTCCTCGCGGGCGTACACGTAGACCGCCTGGTCGTCGCCGCCGTGGTGGCGGCGGTCGCAGATCATGTCGCCCGCCAGCGCGCTTCCGGCGACCCCCTTGGGACCCGGCGCCGCGACCGCGACGGCCCGGGGCGTGGGACGCTTGTCGATGCCGGTCACGCCGCCCTCCGCGTCGGTCCACGCGGCCCTGGTCGCCTCGCCGAGGTTCACCGAGAGAATCGTCTGCGTCATGCCGGGCACCCTAATGCCGCGTCCGCCGCGGCGCGTGTCCATTTCCGGACCGGATCTCGCGCTCACCCCTCCGCCCCCCCGGGCACGTCCGGCACGTCCGGCACCGCACAGCGCTGAGCCCCCGGGCGCGGTGCGTGCCGGGGGCTCATGCGGGGGACGGCGTGTGCCTCTTCGTATCCCGCTGTTCCTCGTCCTACTCCTCGACCAGGAGTCCGCGGCGGAGCCTGCCCAGCGTGCGGGCCAGCAGCCGGGAGACGTGCATCTGCGAGATGCCGAGCTCCTCGCCGATCTCGGACTGGGTCATGTTCGCCACGAAGCGCAACGAGAGGATCTGCCTGTCCCGCGGGGTCAGTTCCGCGATGAGCGGCTTGAGGGACTCGATGTACTCGATGCCCTCCAGGCCGTGGTCCTCGTACCCGATGCGGTCGGCGAGGGCGCCCTCGGCCTCGTCCTCGTCGGGCTGCGCGTCCAGGGAGCTGGCCGTGTACGCGTTGGAGGCGGCCATGCCCTCCACGACCTCTTCCTCGCTGATCTTCAGCCGCTCGGCGAGCTCGGCGACGGTCGGGGAACGGTCCAGCCTCTGGGCCAGCTCGTCCCCGGCCTTCGCCAGGTCGAGCCTGAGCTCCTGAAGCCGCCGCGGAACGCGGACCGACCAGGAAGTGTCACGGAAGAAACGCTTGATCTCGCCGACGATCGTCGGCATCGCGAACGTGGGGAACTCGACGCCGCGGTCGGCCTCGAAGCGGTCGATCGCCTTGATCAGACCGATCGTGCCCACCTGGACGATGTCCTCCATGGGTTCGCTGCGGGAGCGGAATCGCGAGGCGGCGAATTTCACCAGCGCGAGATTCAGCTCGACCAGGGTGTTGCGCACATACGCGTACTCGTGGGTGCCTTCCTCGAGAATCGCCAGCCGCAGGAAGAGGCTCTTCGAGAGTGCGCGCGCGTCCAGCGGCGCCACCTCGTCGAAGGGAGGGATCTCGGGCAGCGGCGCAAGGATGTCGCCCGCCGCCGGCGGGGCGGCGGGGGAGGACGGCACGTCTGCCATACGGGCGTCGGTACGCCCATCTTCAATCTGCGCGCCTTGCTTATGAGGGGCATGAATATGAGGGGCCGGTGACGACATGATGTGTCCTCCGTGTGTCTCTCTCGGCATATGGCTGCCGACGCCATGCGTGCACTGGGATTGCGGCGCCTCCAAAGCCGGCTGTCCTTATTCGATGCCCTCTAGACCTACCGGTCACCCACCAACCGTGGCAAGTTCCTTACGTACGAATTGTGTTGTATGTCCGTTTTGTTCGGGTGTTGGGTGGTCGCCTCAGGGGCTAAGGTTTCGAACCTAGTCAGGAACGGGCTCCGAACTGAAGGGGGCTGCATGGACCGTGCGGTGCCGGAGGACGCGAACCGGCGTCCGTTGGCGGTCGACGTGCGGCGCGTCGGCTCGGGCGCGGTGGTGGCTCCCGTCGGGGAGCTGGACCACCACACGGCGGACGTCCTGCGCGAGGCCCTCGACGCGTGCGTCGCCGAGGGGTGCCCCCGGATAGTGATCGACTGCTCGGGCCTGGAGTTCTGCGACTCCACCGGCCTGAATGTGCTTCTCGCCACACGCCAGGAGGCCGAGGCCGTCGGCAGCCAGGTGCACCTGGCCGGAATGAGCCCAATTGTCGCCCGCGTCTTCGAGATAACGGGCGCCGGAGCCGTCTTCACGGTTCACCGCGACCTGGAGGCGGCCCTCGCGGCCATGCCGGGGGACTGAGACGGCGGGATGCCAGCTGTACGGGACGGGTTGGCCGAGTCACACTATTGCCGAGAACGGTCGGGTGTGGTCGCCGTTCATCAGGGCAGAAGACCTTGCATGCCGGACCCGGGGACGGTCCGGGGCATGCCAGTCGGCGGAGCGGTGATGCGGTGAGGGAGGGCGCATGGGTTCCACGCGGCCGTCTCCGGCAGGCGACTACGGACCGGAGCCGCAGGCGCCTGCCACCGTGACGGGCCAGGCGCGGCAGGTGCCGCACCCACAGCAGCACATGCTCGGCCACCCGCAGGAGCGGCCACAGCAGCACCCCCAGCCGGCCGCGCAGATCCAGCAGGTGCGGCGGCTTCGGCTGGTGGGGACCAGCGGCGTGGTCTCGCGCGCCCGCGAGTTCGCGCGCGGTGCGCTCCACGACTGGGGATGGCTGCCCTCCGCCACCGAGGAGGCGCGCGCGGCGGCCGAGGACGTTCTCCTGGTCGTCTCCGAGCTGGTGACCAACGCCTGCCTGCACGCGGGCGGCCCCGAGGAGCTGCGCGTGGGCAGGGGCGCCAAGCTGCTGCGCATCGAGGTGCAGGACCGCGGGGAGGGCGTTCCCGCGCTGCGCACCTCGCGCCGCGCCGGGCGCCCCGGCGGCCACGGCATGTTCATCGTCCAGCGGCTCTGCCTCGACTGGGGCGTGGTCCACGAGGCCGGGGCCCCGGGCAAGACCGTCTGGGCCGAGCTGACCGGCCCCGCCCTGGACTGAGGCCCCGAGGCCCCGAGGCCCTGAGGCCCTGCTCGGGGGTCGGGCCCGCGGCGGGCGCGCGCCCCCCTTGCTTCAGAGCGCTTTCCCGCCGCTTCGTGGCAGGCCCCCGGGTGGCGTCTACCATCGGGCCATGACCCGAGTACTGCTCGCCGAGGACGACGCGTCCATCTCGGAGCCGCTGGCCCGAGCGCTGCGCCGCGAGGGATACGAGGTGGACGTGCGGGAGGACGGGCCCGGCGCGCTGCGGGCCGGGCTGCGGGGCGACGTCGACCTGGTCGTGCTCGACCTCGGCCTGCCCGGCATGGACGGTCTCGAGGTCTGCCGCCGTCTGCGGACCGAGGGGCTGGGCCTGCCCGTGCTGGTGCTGACGGCGCGCGCCGACGAGGTGGACACCGTGGTCGGCCTCGACGCGGGCGCCGACGACTACGTGACCAAGCCGTTCCGGCTGGCCGAGCTGCTGGCCCGGGTCCGGGCCCTGCTGCGCCGCGGCAGCGCGGAGGCCGCCTCCGCGCCCACCGTGCACGGCATCAGGATCGACGTGGAGTCGCACCGCGCGTGGATGGGCGAGGAGGAACTGCACCTGACCGCCAAGGAGTTCGACCTGCTGCGGGTCCTGGTGCGCGACGCGGGCCGGGTGGTCACCCGCGAGCAGCTGATGCGCGAGGTGTGGGACACCACCTGGTGGTCGTCCACGAAGACCCTGGACATGCACATCTCCTGGCTGCGCAAGAAGCTCGGCGACGACGCCGCCAACCCCCGGTACATCGCGACGGTCCGTGGAGTGGGATTCCGCTTCGAGAAGAGCTGACGGGGAGCGGGAACGCGTGCGGCGCCGTCTGATCAACTCCACCCTCGCCGTGGTGCTCGTCGTCATCGCCGTCTTCGGCGTCTCGCTGTTCATCGTCGAGACCCGCACCATCGAGTCCAGCGCCCGCGACCGCCTGGAGTCCGAGGTGGCCCGGGTGCTGGCCGACGTGGAGAGCAGGATCGCCGCCGGGGAGCCGGTGACGGCGGCCGAGCTGCGCGCCTCCGCGCCGGCCGACCGCTTCGTCCTGGTCGACCTGCCCGGCCAGCGGCCCGTCACCCTGGGCGACCGGCCCGAGGACGACGTGATGTCCGCCGAGCAGACGGGCGTGCACGGCGAGACCGTCACCGTCGAGCAGTCGAGGAGCGAGGTCAGCGACGAGATCACCAGGATGCTGATGATCATCCTGGTGGTCTCCCTGCTCGCCGTCGCCGCCGCCGCGCTGCTCGCCGTACGGCAGGCGCACCGGGTGTCCCTGCCGCTGACCGACCTGGCCGAGACGGCCGAACGGCTCGGCTCGGGCGACCCGCGCCCCCGCCACCGCCGCTACGGCGTCCCCGAGCTCGACCGGGTCGCCGACGTGCTGGACTCCAGCGCGGAGCGGATCGCCCGCATGCTCACGGCGGAACGGCGGCTGGCCGCCGACGCCTCCCACCAGCTGCGCACGCCGCTGACCGCGCTCTCCATGCGCCTGGAGGAGATCATCGCCACCGAGGACCGGGGCACGGTCAAGGAGGAGGCGGCCATCGCGCTCGCGCAGGTGGAGCGCCTGACCGACGTGGTGCAGCGGCTGCTGACCAACTCCCGCGACCCCCGCCTCGGCTCCGCGGTCGGCTTCGACCTGGACGAGATCGTCGTCCAGCAGGTCGAGGAGTGGCGCCCCGCCTACCGCAGCGCGGAGCGCGTCATCGTCCACTCGGGCAAGCAGGGCCTGCGCGCGGTCGGCACTCCCGGGGCGGTCTCGCAGGTGCTCGCCTGCCTCGTGGAGAACTCGCTGATGCACGGCGCCGGAACGGTCGCGCTGCGCACCAGGACCACCGGCAACCAGGTCGTGGTCGAGGTCACGGACAACGGCCCCGGCGTGCCGAGCGAGCTGGGCGCCCGCGTCTTCGAGCGCACGGTCAGCGGCCACAACTCCACGGGTCTCGGCCTCGCCGTGGCCCGCGACCTGGCGGAGGCCGACGGCGGCCGTCTCGAACTGCTCCAGCAGCGGCCACCGGTCTTCGCGCTCTTCCTGAGCCGCGAGGCGGATTGAACGGGGAATCGAACGGGGAGGGGGGCGTGACGGGTCAGACCTCGGCGCGCACCGGGGGAGCGGGCTCCCCGTCCTCGTCCTCGTCCCCGTTCTCGTCCACCGCGCGGAAGACCCAGGTGCGGTAGGACCAGAAGCGGAAGAGCGAGCCGATGCCGAGGCCGATGACGTTCTTCGCGAGGTTGTCCGCGAGCGGTGAGGTGAAGCCGAAGCCGTAGTGCGACAGCGCCAGCGCCCCGTTCTCGATGACCATGCCCACGCACGAGAACAGCAGGAAGAGCCCGGCCTCCCGGCTGCGGCCCGTCTTGTCGCGGTGCCGGTAGGTCCAGTAGCGGTTCCCCAGGTAGTTCGTGCAGATCGCCGCCGTGGTGGCGATCACCCCGGAGCGGACGGGGGCGAGCCCCGCGGCCTGGCCGCAGAGGTTGAACACCAGGACGTTCACGAGAAAGCCGAACGCGCCCACGGTGCCGAACTTGGCGGCCTCCCGGGCGATGCCGCGCAGGCGGTCGCGGAGCGTGCGCCGGTCGCTCATGGCCGCCATGCTAACCAGCCGGTCCGCGGCGGTTGGAGCCGATGTGCATGAGTACCCTTCCGCCGCGTTCGCTCAGGGGAAGGACGTGCCGGGGTCCCGGGTGGTTCCGGGCCGCCGGTGTCGCTTTTCGGCCGCCGGATACGCTGGGTGTGTGACATTTCCGGTGGTCGGCATGGTCGGAGGCGGTCAGCTCGCCCGGATGACGCACGAGGCGGGCATCCCGCTCGGCATCAGGTTCCGGGTCCTCAGCGAGACGCCCCAGGACGCGGCGGCGCAGGTGGCGGGTGAGGTGGTCGTCGGCGACCACCGCGACCTGGCGACGCTGCGGGCGTTCGCCCGGGGCTGCGACGTGATCACGTTCGATCACGAACACGTTCCGACCGAGCATCTGCGCGCGCTGGAGGCCGACGGCATCCCGGTCAGGCCGGGCCCCGACGCCCTCGTCCACGCGCAGGACAAGGGGCTGATGCGGGCGAGGCTGACCGCGCTCGGCGTGGAGTGCCCGCGCCACCGGATCGTGACCGACCCGGCCGACGTGGAGCGCTTCGCCACGGCGGAGGCCGGCGGGTTCCCCGTGGTGCTGAAGACCGTGCGCGGCGGATACGACGGCAGAGGCGTCTGGGTGGTGCGGTCGGCCGCCGAGGCCCGTGAGCCGTTCAGGGCCGGAGTGCCCGTGCTGGCCGAGGAGAAGGTGGACTTCACCCGTGAGCTCGCGGCCAACGTCGTCCGCTCCCCGCACGGCCAGGCCGTCGCCTACCCGGTCGTCGAGTCGGTCCAGGTCGGCGGCGTCTGCGACACCGTGATCGCCCCGGCCCCCGGGCTGCCCGAGGCGTCCGCCCTGCACGCCCAGCGGCTCGCGCTGCGCATCGCCGCCGAGCTCGGCGTCACGGGCCACCTCGCCGTGGAGCTCTTCGAGACCGCGGACGGCCGGATCCTGGTCAACGAGCTGGCCATGCGCCCGCACAACTCCGGCCACTGGACCCAGGACGGCGCGGTGACCTCGCAGTTCGCCAACCACCTGCGCGCCGTTCTCGACCTCCCGCTCGGCGACCCGAGGCCGCGCGCCCGGTGGACCGTGATGGCCAACGTCCTGGGCGGCGACTTCCCCGACATGTACCCGGCCTTCCTGCACTGCATGGCGCGCGACCCGCGGCTGAAGATCCACATGTACGGCAAGGACGTGAAGCCCGGCCGCAAGGTCGGCCATGTCACCACCTACGGCGACGATCTGGCCGACGTCCGCGAACGGGCCCGGCACGCCGCCGACTACCTCCGAGGAACGATCGACGAATGAACAGCCCCCCGCCACCGCTGGTCGGCATCGTCATGGGGTCCGACTCCGACTGGCCGGTGATGCGCGGCGCGGCCGACGCGCTGGCCGAGTTCTCCGTTCCCTTCGAGGCGGATGTCGTCTCGGCGCACCGCATGCCGCACGAGATGGTCGCCTACGCGGAGGGCGCGGCCGGGCGCGGCCTCAGGGTGATCGTCGCGGGCGCCGGGGGCGCGGCCCACCTGCCGGGCATGATCGCCTCGCTGACGCCGCTGCCCGTCATCGGGGTGCCGGTGCCGCTGGCGCACCTGGACGGCATGGACTCGCTCCTGTCCATCGTGCAGATGCCCGCGGGCGTGCCCGTCGCCACCGTCTCGGTCGGCGGCGCGCGGAACGCCGGGCTGCTCGCCGTCCGCACCCTCGCCGCGGGCGACCCGGAGCTGCGCGACGCGATGACGGCGTTCCAGCGCGGGCTGAAGGAGCAGGCCGAGGAGAAGGGGCGCCGGCTGCGCGCCTCGTTGAACGCGGGGGGCGCGGCATGAGCGACGCACTCGAACGGGCCGTCGAGCTGCTGGCCGAACACCCGGTCGTGGACGGGCACAACGACCTGCCCTGGGCGCTGCGCCAGCAGGTGCGGTACGACCTCGACCGGCGCGACATCGCCACCGACCAGAGCGCGCATCTGCACACCGACCTGCCGCGGCTGCGGGCCGGCGGCGTGGGCGCGCAGTTCTGGTCGGTGTACGTGCGGACCGACCTCGCCGGGGACAGCGCGGTCAGCGCGTGCCTGGAGCAGATCGACGTGGTCGCGCGGCTCATCGCCCGCTACCCGCGCGACCTGCGGAGGGCGCTGACCGCCGACGACATGGAGGCGGCGCGCGCCGAGGGCGGGATCGCGTCGCTGATGGGCGCCGAGGGCGGCCACTCGATCAACAACTCGCTGGGCACGCTCCGCGCGTTCCACCGGCTCGGCGTCCGCTACATGACGCTGACGCACAACGACACCATCGACTGGGCGGACTCCGCCACGGACGACCCGCGCCACGACGGGCTGAGCGCGTTCGGCGAGGAGGTGGTCCGCGAGATGAACCGGGCGGGGATGCTCGTCGACCTCTCCCATGTCGCCCCCTCCACCATGCGCGACGCGCTCCGCGTCACCGAGGCGCCGGTGATCTTCTCGCACTCCTCGGCGCGCGCCGTGTGCGACCACCCGCGCAACATCCCGGACGACGTGCTGGAGAAGCTGCCCGCCAACGGCGGGGTGGCCATGGCCACCTTCGTGCCGAGCTTCGTGCTCCCCGAGGCGGTGACCTGGACCCGGCGCGCCGGTGAGAACCTGCGGGCCCACGGCTTCCACCCGCTGGACCACACCGAGCCCGCGATGCGGCTGCTGGAGGCGTTCGAGGCCGAGCACCCGAGGCCGCGCGCCACCGTCTCCACCGTCGCCGACCACCTGGACCACATGCGGGAGGTCGCCGGGATCGACCACATCGGCATCGGCGGCGACTACGACGGCACCGCGTTCCTGCCGGACGGCCTCGACAGCGTGGCGGGCTATCCGCGGCTGATCGCGGAGCTGCTGGAACGGCGCTGGTCGCCCGCCGAGCTGGCCCGGCTGACGTGGCACAACGCGGTGCGTGTGCTGCGCGACGCCGAGGCCGTCGCCCGCGACCTGTCGAGCCGCCGGGGTCCCTCCCTCGCGACGATCGAGGAACTGGACGGCTCCTGACACTGATTCGGGCAATCAACGCATCAGTCCCATTCCGCCGCGCTCGCGGGGCCTCGTGACCGAGTTCACTCGGGGCCCCCGGACGCGGCGGCGCGGTCTCGCGGGCGCGCCGCGGCGGTCTGGTCAAGTGCGGGCGGACGCGGCCGAGTTGGGGACGATGGCGCGATTCGTTCGCTCGCCCTGGGTGCTCGCGCCGGTGCGCCGGGTGACGAGGGGGTCCGCCCCGGTATCGCCGATCATGGTCTGATGATCCGCTCTTTGTTGTCTCGTCCGAATTCATCGGTTTAACGTGCTTGCCGCGCCGCATCCGCGGCGGACCGCTCCGGACGCCGAATCCTGTCACCGGTAGCGGAAACGCTGCATTCCGTTGACAGGAGCGGGGGACCCACTTCCGCCGGAGCGTTGCCCAACGCGCCGGCTCGGGGTGAAGCCACCGCCGCACGCACGCCGTCTCGCGCGCCGTGTGCGCCGGTGGCCGGGCAACTCCGGCCCGAACCCGACAGCTCACCTCGCAGGCGTTGGAGAGGAGCACACCTATGTCCGCACGCGGACGTCACCGCCGCCAGCGCGCCCGGCGCATCTCCCGTATCTCCCTGATCCTCACGGCCGGCGGCGCCGGGGTGGCGCTGCCGCTCATCGCCGCCGGGGGAGCGAGCGCCGCCCCGGCCTCCGCCCCCGCCGCCGAGAGCAGCTACACCGTGGCCAGCGGGGACACCCTGTCCAAGATCGCCAGGGCCCAGGGCCTGCCGGGCTGGGAGGAGCTGTACGAGGGCAACCGTCAGGTGGTCGGCGAGGACCCGAATCTGATCACACCCGGTCAGAAGCTGGTCCTCAACGCGGTCGCCCCGGCGACCGCGTTGAGGACCAGCTTCTGACCGGGTGTGATCAGATTCGGGTCCTCGCCGACCACCTGACGGT
>NZ_LAVK01000182.1 GCF_001083795.1 Streptomyces sp. SBT349 | reverse complement strand
GCGGAAGCCGAGGGTGGGCACCGCGCGGCGGCGCGGCCACGGGGGCGGGTCGTCGGGCAGCAGCCCGGAGAAGAACGCGTACCGGTCGAGGGCCCGCCCGAGCGGCCCCGTCTCGGGCGTGAGGTCGCGCACCCGCTGCCACCAGGCGGCGATCTCGCCCCAGCCGGGCGCGGAGAGGGAGCCGCCGAACTCCTGGACGGAGAGCGCGGCGGTCAGGCCCGCGAGCGCCAGCCGGTCGGCGAGGGGCCAGCCCGCGAGCGCGCCGGTGACGAAGCCCGCGACGAACACGTCCCCCGCGCCCGTGGTGTCCAGCGCCTCGACCAGGATGGCGGGCACCTCGGCGCTCTCCCCGGTCCTGGCGTCCGCGGCGTAGGCGCCCTCGGCGCCCATGGTGACGACGGCCAGCGGCACCGTCCGCGTCAGGGCGCGGGCGGCGGCGCGCGGGTCGTCGGTGCGGGTGTAGCGCATGGCCTCCGCCGCGTTCGGCAGGAACGCCTCGCAGTGCGCGAGGTCCGGCAGCGCGGCGAGGTCCCAGCGGCCGGTGTCGTCCCAGCCGGTGTCGGCGAAGACGAGGCTGCCCGCGCGGGCGGCGGCGCCGATCCACTCCTGCGGCTGGCCGGGGCTGAGCGAGGTGACGCAGGAACGGGCCGGCGGCGGCTCGGCCGGCGCCGCGGAGACGGGCGCCTCGTGGCCGTGGGAGATCATGGTCCGCTCGCCCTCGTACGCCATGGAGACCGTGACCGGGGAGTGCCAGCCGGGGACGGTCCTGGACAGGGCCAGGTCGATGCCCTCGCCGCGCTCCAGCGTCTCCCAGCAGTACTCGCCGTAGTGGTCGTCGCCGAACGCCGCCGCCAGGCTCGTGCGCAGGCCGAGCCTGGCCAGGGCGGTGGCCATGTTGGCCACGCCCCCGGGGCTGGATCCCATGCCGCGGGCCCAGGACTCGGTGCCGCGCACGGGCGCGGAGTCCAGGCCGGTGAAGATGATGTCGAGGAAGACGGTCCCGGTCAGGTACACGTCGCAGGGCGGATCCCCGGGGGCCCGCACCCCGGCCAGCGGGTCAACGTTCTCGGTGGTCACCAGGCGCTCCCGGTCAAGGCGGCGTTCTGTTCTACGGTACGTTCCGCCCCATGAGGCTCACGATCATCGGCGGCGGCGGGTTCCGTGTCCCCCTGGTATACCGGGCGCTTCTGACATCGCCCGGAGGGGCGGGCGACGAGGTGACGCTGTTCGACCGGGACCGGGCGCGGCTGCGGGTGATCGCGGACGTGCTGGCCTCGATGGCGCGCGGGCGGGACGGGGCGGCCCCCAAGGTGCGGGTGGCCGGGTCGCTCGACGACGCGGTGCGGGACGCGGACTTCGTGTTCTGCGCGATCCGCGTGGGCGGCACGGCGGGGCGGGTGCGCGACGAGCGGGTGCCGCTGGCCGAGGGGGTCCTCGGCCAGGAGACGGTCGGCGCGGGCGGCGTTCTCTACGGGCTGCGGACGGTGCCGGTGGCGCTGCGGATCGCGGCGCGGGTGCGGGCGCTCGCGCCCAAAGCCTGGCTGATCAACTTCACCAATCCGGCCGGGATGGTCACCGAGGCCATGGCGACCGAGCTGGGCCACCGGGTGATCGGCATCTGTGACTCGCCGGTGGGCCTGGTGCGGCGCGCGGCGCGGGCGGCGGGGGTGGACCCGGCGGAGGTGCGGTTCGGCTATCTGGGCCTGAACCACCTGGGCTGGCTGCGCTCCCTCACCCACCGGGGCCGCGACCTGCTGCCGGGGCTGCTGGCGGACGACGCGGCGCTCGGCTCGTTCGAGGAGGGGCGGCTGTTCGGCGCCGACTGGCTGCGGGCGCTCGGCTCGCTGCCCAACGAGTACCTGCACTACTACTACCGCTCCCGCGAGACGCTGGACGCGGCGCGGGCGGCGGCCGAGACGCGCGGGGAGTTCCTCGACCGGCAGCAGGCCGCGTTCTTCGCGGAGGCGGGGCGCGACGGAGCGCGGACGGGCGAGCTGTGGGAACGGACCCGTCTGGAGCGCGAGGAGACCTACGGGAGCGGGCGGCGCGACGCCTGCGACCTGGAGGGCGGCGGCTACGAGCGGGTCGCGCTCGACCTGATGCGCGCCATCGCGGAGGACCGGCGCACGCGGCTGATCCTCAACGTCCGCAACGGAGGCACCGTCCCGGCCCTGCCGCACGACGCGATCATCGAGACGGTGTGCGAGGCCGACGCCCAGGGCGCCCACGCGGTCCCGTGCCTCTCGCCCGGCATGGCGGAGCTGGGCCTGATGCTCCAGGTCAAGGCGGTCGAACGCGCCACGATCGAGGCGGCGGCGACCCGGTCCCGCGCGGCGGCCCTCCGCGCCCTGACCCTGCACCCCCTGGTCGACTCCCCCACGGTGGCCGACGCCATCCTGACCAGGGCCGCGCCGTTCTCCGGCAGCTGAAGTGCAACCCTGACCTTGCAGATACCCCGAGACAGTGCAACCATTGAGTTGCATATGAAAGGGGATCCCCATGACGGAGAACGACCGGATCGAGCGGGAGATCGCGATCGCCGCACCGGCGGAGCGGGTGTGGGACCTGATCTCCCGCCCCGGCTGGTTCATCAACGACGGCGCGGTCATCGAGCACAGGATCGAGGACCGGGGCGACCTGCACATCGTCCACGACCCGGTGCACGGCGCCTTCCCGATCCGCACCGAGTCGCTCGACCCGCCCCGTTACGCCGCCTTCCGCTGGCTCGCCGAGGAGGGCGAGGGCGGCGGCGGCGCCGCCTCGACGCTGGTCGAGTTCTGGATCGACGACGCGCGGGACGGCGGCGTGGTGCTCCGGGTCGTGGAGAGCGGGTTCTCCTCCCTCGGCGGCTCCGAGGAGGACCGGCGCCGGCGGATCGAGGAGAACACGGAGGGCTGGGTCACCGAGCTGGCGGCGGCGCGCTCCTTCTCCGACCCGCTGACCGTCGAGCGCTCGCTGCACATCGCCGCGGCACCCGCCGCGGTGTGGCCGGTCCTGACCACCGCCGAGCACCTCGCCAAGTGGTACGCCTTCGACGGCGCCCGGATCGACGCGCGGCCCGGGGGCGCCATGACGCTGCACTGGGCCGAGCACGGCACGTTCCACGCGGAGGTCACCGCCGTGGACGAGCCGCGCCGCTTCGCCTACCGGATCGCGGCGGCGCCGGACACCGAGCCGGGCGACACCGGCAGCACCCTGGTCACGTTCACCCTGAAGCCCTCCGGCACGGGAACGCTCCTGACCGTGCGCCACACCGGCTTCACCGGCCTGGACGCCGCGTTCGGCCCCGCCACCGAGGCCGCCGCCGCCGAGCGGGAGGGCTGGGAGGGCGGCCTGGTGACGCTCGCCGAGTACCTCGCGCCGGAGCGGGCACGGTGACCGCGCCGGACCTCGTCCTCGCGTTCGCCGCCCTGGGCGACGAGACCCGGTGGAACATCCTGGTCCGCCTCGCCCGGTCCCCGGCCTCCGCCTCCGCGCTCGCCCAGGAGTTCCCCATCAGCAGGCAGGCCATCGTCAAGCACCTGGAGGTCCTGCGGGAGGTCGGCCTGGTCGAGGCGGAACGCGCCGGGCGCGAGGTCCGCTACACACCACTCGGCGCGCGCCTGAGCGCCCTCGGCGACGACCTGCAACGGCTCGCCGCCGCCTGGGACCGCAGGCTCACCGGCATCAAGCGCCTGGCCGAGTCCGGGGACTGAACGCTCACGGGAGGCGGGGCGGCACCGGGACGCGTTGCAGGTCCTCCGCCACCGTCAGCTCGCCCGCGAAGCCCGCCTCCCTCGCCTCCTCGGCGAAGGCGGCGGGCTCCTGGTAGCGCTGCGAGAAATGCGTCAGCACCAGGTGCCGCACCCCCGACTCCGCCGCCACCCGTGCCGCCTGCGCGGCCGTGAGGTGGCCGTACTCGGTCGCCAGCGAGGCGTCCCTGTCGAGGAAGGTGGCCTCGATCACCAGCAGGTCGCACCCCTCCGCCAGCGCCCACACCGCCTCGCACAGCCGCGTGTCCATGATGAACGCGAACCGCTGCCCGCGCCGTTCCACGCTCACCTCCTCCAGCGTCACGCCCCGCAGCGTGCCCAGCCGCCGCAGGCGGCCGACGTCGGGGCCCGCGATCCCGTGGGCGGCCAGCCGGTCCGGGAGCATACGGCGGCCGTCCGGCTCCACCAGCCGGTAGCCGAAGGCGTCGACGGTGTGCGACAGCCGGCGCGCGCTCAGCTCGAAGGCGCCGGTCCGCGCCACAACGCCCTCCTCGGCCACCGGCCGCGCCTCGATGCGCGCCGCCTCCTGGTAGGCGGTGGAGTGGCGCAGCCGGTCGAAGAACTCCTGCCCGCTCGCCGGATAGTGCGCGGCGACCGGGTGCGGCACGCGGTCGAGGCTGACGCGCTGGAGGACCCCGGCGAGGCCGAGGGAGTGGTCCCCGTGGAAGTGGGTGACGCAGATCCGCGTCAGCTGGTGGGCGGTGATCCCGGCCAGGAGCAGCTGCCGCTGCGTCCCCTCGCCCGGGTCGAACAGGATCGCCTCCGAGTCCCAGCGCAGCACATACCCGTTGTGGTTGCGCCGACGCGTCGGGACCTGGCTGGCCGTGCCGCACACGACCAGCTCACGGGCGGCCAACGCCCCCTACCCCGGCGGCCATTCGAGCCCACGGCCGCCCAGCACATGCGCGTGCGCGTGGAAGACGGTCTGGCCCGCGCCGGTGCCCGTGTTGAACACCACCCGGTAGCCGCTGGCGTCCACCTTCAGCTGGGTGGCCACCGCCCCCGTCTCGCGGAGCACGTCGGCGGCGAGCGCCGGGTCGGCGGTGGCGAGCGAGGCCGCGTCGCGGTAGTGCGCCTTCGGGATCACCAGCACGTGGCAGGGGGCCTGCGGGTTGATGTCCTGGAACGCGACGACCGTGTCCGTCTCGCGGACCACCGTCGCGGGGACCTCGCCCGCCACGATCTTGCAGAACAGGCAGTCGGCCTCGGGTTCTCCCGCCATCACCTGGGGCCCTCCTCGCGGGCGTCGTCCAACGAGCAACCCCCGGATGCTATCCCGGCGAGGGGAGGCCTGGAACGCGGGCCGGTGGGTACGAGGCCAGGCGGCTCGCCCCCGAACCTGTCCGAACCGGCTGGTAACGTGCGGCGGGTCGAACACCAGGACCGCACGACCGCACCACCGAGGAATCCCGATCATGACCCAACAGCCGCAACGAGAGCAGTGGGGCAGCCGCGCCGGATTCATCATGGCCGCCATCGGCTCGGCCATCGGCCTGGGGAACATCTGGCGCTTCCCCGCGGTCACCTACGAGAACGGCGGCGGGGCGTTCATGCTGCCGTATCTCCTCGCGCTGCTCACCGCGGGCCTCCCGCTGCTCATCCTGGAGTACACCGTCGGCCGCAGGTACCGGTCCTCACCGCCCGGCGCGACCCGGCTCCTGGCCCGCCGCGCCGAGACGATCGGCTGGTGGCAGGTGGCCATCTGCTTCGTCGTCGCCACGTACTACGCCGCCATCCTGGCCTGGAGCGTGCGGTACGTGGGCTTCTCGGTGAACCAGTCCTGGGGGGAGGACCCCGAGGCGTTCCTGATGGGCGACTTCCTGAAGGTCGCGGACGACCCCGGCGACGTCTCCACCTTCGTGCCCGGGGTGGCGTGGCCGCTGATCGCCGTGTGGGTGGTGGTCCTGCTCATCCTGGTCCTCGGCGTGCGCCGGGGCATCGAGCGCGCGAACATCGTCTTCATCCCGCTGCTGGTGGCGTTCTTCCTGGTCCTGGTCGTGCGGGCGCTGACCCTCGACGGGGCGGGCCTCGGCCTCGACGCCCTGTTCTCGCCCGACTGGGGCGAGCTGGGGAACGGCAGCGTGTGGGTCGCGGCCTACGGGCAGATCTTCTTCTCGCTCTCCGTCGGTTTCGGCATCATGATCACCTACGCCTCCTACCTGCACCGCAGGTTCGACCTCACGGGCTCGGCGCTGGTGGCCGGGTTCGCCAACAGCTCGTTCGAGATCCTCGCGGGCATCGCGGTCTTCGCGACGCTCGGCTTCATGGCGGCGCAGGCCGGGGTCGGCGTCGGCGAGGTCACCAGCAGCGGCGTCGGCCTCGCCTTCGTCGCGTTCCCCCAGATCATCTCCGAGATGCCGATGGGTGCCCTCTTCGGCGTCCTCTTCTTCAGCTCGCTGGTGATCGCCGGACTCACCTCGCTGATCAGCATCGTCCAGGTGATCGTCGCCGCCGTCGAGGACCGGACCGGCCTACGCCGGGTGCCCGCCGTGCTCTGCGTCGGCGGCGCCGTCGCCGTGGTCTCCGTGCTCCTCTTCTCCACCGGCAGCGGCCTGCACTTCCTCGACGTCTCCGACCACTTCATCAACCAGTACGGCATCGTGCTGGCGGGGCTGGCGCTGGTCGTGACCGTGAGCTGGGTGCTGCGCAAGCTGCCGGCGCTCCAGCGGGACGCCGACGCCACGTCGGCGATCGGCCTGGGTGTCTGGTGGCGGGTCTGCCTGGGCATCATCACCCCACTCGTGCTGACGTGGATGATGGTGGACAGCCTGACCAACGAGTTCGAGGAGAACTACGCGGGGTACGACACGTCGTTCCTGCTCTGGTCGGGCTGGGCCGTCGCCGCGGGCGCGCTGGCCGTCGGCGTCGTCCTCTCCCTGGTCCGGTGGAGGCGCGACCCGGTGCCGCCGCCCGCACAGGACGAGGGAACCGCGGGGACGGACACGAGGACCGACAACGCCGGAAGGAGCCGCTGATGTCGGCAGGAGCCATCGTGATGATGGTGGCCGCCATGGGCGTGGTGTGGGGCGGCCTGGTGGCCGCGATCCTCAAGCTGCGCGGCCACCCCGATGAACGGGCCTCCTAGCGCCGTCCCGCTCCGCTTCGCCCTGGCCGAGGACCCCGGCACCGGGCGGGCCACGGCCCGGCTGCTGCCCGGCGAGGGCGGCGGGCCCGGCGGGCTGCCGCCCGAGCTGGCGTCGCTGGTCGCCTCGGCGGCCCCGGCGCCGGGGGACGGCTCGCTGGGGTACGCGCGGCTGCCCGGCGGCGGGGGCGCGGTGCTCTGCCACGTGCCGGCGGACGGCTCTCCGGCGCGGGCGCTGTTCCTGCCGGACGGTCCCGAGGGCCCGGCCGGGCTGCCCGCGCCCCACCCCGTCGACCTGTGGCGTTCCCCCGGCTGGGCGGATGACGAGCGACTCGTGGACTTCGCCGGAGCGCGCGCCCGGCGCGTGGTCCCGTTCCTCTCGGACGTCGCCCGCCTGTTCGTCTCGTTCGACGGCCGCCCCCTGGTGGTGGCCGAGGAGGAGCAGGAGACGGTGGCGCTGTGGATCGCGCTGGCCAGCCGGTTCCTCGACCGCTTCGTCGACACCGTCCACGCCGGGGCGCTGACGTTCACCACGCGCGCCCCGCGGCCCTTCGACGCGCCCCAGCAGATCGTGGGCATCGGCCCGGACACGGACTTCGACCGCGGCGACCCCGACGTGCTGCTCAGGCGGTTCCGGGTGCACGACGGGCTCGGCGGCGAGGGCAGCCCCCCGGAGCCCGACCCCTGGGTCGAGCGGGCCGTCTGCGCATGGCTGGTCCCGCCCCCGGAGCGGCTGCGGCGCGCGGCGGTGCAGCTGCGCGGAAGGCCGCACGAGCTGCGGGGCGTTCCGCTGTTCCGGATGCTGTCCGGGCGGCTGCCCGAGGGGCACCCGGCGGACGCCGCGGACCTGGCCCTGCTCTACGAGCTGGTCTGGGGCGGGGACGACCCCGACCTGGCGGGGGCGCTTGAGCTGATGCGCGCCTGCCCGCCCCGGCTGCTGGCCGAGGCGGGCGTCCACCCGCGCCTGGCGCGCTGGCTCACCCGCCCCGGCGAGATCACCGACGACCGCTGCACCCTGGCGCGGGAGCTGCTGCGCCACGGCGGAACGCTGCCGCTCGACCGGGCCCAGCGGGCGGCGGCCCACCTGCTGATCGCCGGCCAGGACATCACGGTCGGCGGCCCCGCGGCGGAGGCGGCGGAGCGTTTCCTGCGCACCGAGCTGAATCGCCGCGACACCCCGCTCCCGCCCGACCCGCTGGCCTGGGCCCGCCGCCGCCTGCGCCTGAGGGAGACCGGCACGCGGCTCCCGCCGCCCCTGCCGGGGAGAGGCAGACCCAGCAGCCCGCCCGCCGCCTGACGGCGGGCGCCGCGTTCAGGCCCAGCGGCCGGTGCGGCCCAGCAGCAGCGCCGCCGCGGCCGTGCCCGCCGTCGAGGTGCGCAGCACGGTGGGGCCCAGGCGGAACGGCCGGACCCCGGCCGCGGAGAACGCCGCGAGCTCCTCGGCGGCGACGCCGCCCTCGGGGCCCACGATCAGGAGGATCTCGCCGTCCCCGGGGAGCGGCGCGGTGGCCAGCGGCTCGTCCGCGCCCTCGTGCAGCACGGCGGCGAACGCGGCCTCCCCGGCGAGACGGGTGGCGATCTCGCGCGTCGAGACCGGCTCGGGGATCCGGGGGAAGCGCACCCTGCGGGACTGCTTGCCCGCCTCCCTGGCCGTCGCCCGCCACTTGGCCAGGGACTTGGCGCCCCGCTCGCCCCGCCACTGGGTGACGCAGCGGGCCGCGGCCCAGGGGACGACCGCGTCCACGCCGGTCTCGGTCATGGTCTCCACGGCCAGCTCGCCCCGCTCCCCCTTGGGCAGCGCCTGCACGACCGTGATCCACGGCCGCGGCGGCGGCTCGCTCCAGACCTCGGCGACGGCGATCCTCAGCGCGTCCTTGCCCTCGACGGAGGCGACCGTGCCCGAGGCGCCGGTCCCCTCGCCGTCGGTGAGCACCAGCTCCTCGCCCACGCGCAGCCGCCGCACCGCCACGGCATGCCGCCCCTCGGGACCGTCGAGGCGCAGCACGGCCCCCGGCCGCGCCGAGACGAGGGACGGGTGGACGAAGACCGGCGCCGTGGTCACGGCAGTACCCCCGCCACAGCCGTCGCAGCAGCCCTCACCGGAGCCCTCACCCAAGTCCTAGCGTCCGTTGAAGGCGTCCTTCAGCCGGGAGAACAGCCCCTGCTGCCCCGGCTGGAACTGCCCCAACGGCCGCTCCTCGCCCCGCAGTTTCGCCAGGCGGCGCAGCAGCTCCTCCTGGTCCGGGTCGAGCTTGCTCGGGGTCTGCACCTCGACATGCACGACCAGGTCGCCCCGGCCGTTGCTCCGCAGGTGGGTGACGCCGCGGCCGTGCAGCGGTATCGACTGCCCGGACTGGGTGCCGGGCCTGATGTCGACCTCTTCCATGCCGTCCAGGGTCTCCAGCGGCACCTTGGTGCCGAGGGCGGCGGCCGTCATCGGGAGGGTGACCGTGCAGTGCAGGTCGTCGCCGCGGCGCTGGAAGACGGGGTGCGGCTTCTCGCGGATCTCGACGTACAGGTCGCCGGCCGGGCCACCGCCGGGGCCGACCTCGCCCTCGCCCGCGAGCTGGATCCGCGTCCCGTTGTCGACGCCCGCGGGCACCTTCACGGTGAGCGAGCGGCGGGTGCGCACCCGGCCGTCGCCCGCGCACTCGGGGCACGGCGTGGGCACGACGGTGCCGAAGCCCTGGCACTGGGGGCACGGGCGCGACGTCATGACCTGACCGAGGAACGACCGCGTGACCTGCGAGACCTCGCCACGGCCGCGGCACATGTCGCAGGTCTGGGCGGAGGTGCCGGGCGCGGCGCCCTCCCCGCTGCACGTGGTGCAGACGGTGGCCGTGTCGACCTGGATCTCCTTGGTGGTGCCGAACGCCGCCTCGTTGAGGTCGATCTCCAGGCGGATCATGGCGTCCTGGCCGCGCCGGGTGCGCGACTTCGGCCCGCGCTGCGAGGCGGTGCCGAAGAAGGCGTCCATGATGTCCGAGAAGTTCCCGAAACCGGCGCCGAAGCCCGGACCCGCGCCGGCCGAGGCGCCGCCCATCGGGTCGCCGCCCAGGTCGTACATCTGCTTCTTCTGCGGGTCGGAGAGCACCTCGTACGCGGTGTTGATCTCCTTGAACCGCTCCTGCGTCTTCGGGTCCGGATTCACGTCCGGGTGGAGCTCCCGCGCCAGCCTGCGAAAGGCCTTCTTGATCTCGTCCTGCGAGGCATCGCGCTGCACGCCCAGGACCGCGTAGTAGTCCGTCGCCACTTAGTTCTCCGCGAGGATCTGTCCGACGTACCGTGCCACTGCGCGCACCGCTCCCATCGTTCCGGGGTAGTCCATGCGGGTCGGTCCGACCACGCCGAGCTTCGCGACCGCCTCGTCACCAGAACCGTAGCCGACGGAGACGACGGATGTGGACGTGAGTCCCTCGTGCACGTTCTCGTGGCCGATGCGCACGGTCACGCCCGAGTCCTTCGCCTCTCCCAGCAGCTTCAGGAGCACCACCTGCTCCTCCAGCGCTTCGAGCACCGGGCGGATGGTGAGCGGGAAATCCGTGGCGAACCGGGTCAGATTGGCGGTGCCGCCGATCATCAGCCGCTCCTCGGTCTCCTCCACCAGCGTCTCCAGCAGAGAGGACAGGACCGTCGAGACCGTCCCGCGCTCCTCGGCGACGAAGGAGTCGGGGAGATCGGCCACGAGGCGGGGCACCTCGGTGAAGCGCTCGCCGACGATCCTGCTGTTCAGCCGGGCGCGCAGGTCCGCGAGCGAGGTCTCGCCGAACGGCGCCGGGCAGTCCACGAGGCGCTGCTCGACCCGGCCCGTGTCCGTGATCAGCACGAGCATCACCCGCGCCGGGGCCAGCGCCAGCAGCTCCACGTGGCGCACGGTGGAACGGCTGAGCGACGGGTACTGGACGACGGCGACCTGACGCGTGAGCTGCGCGAGCAGCCGGACCGTGCGGCCCACCACGTCGTCCAGGTCGACGGCGCCCTCCAGGAAGTTCTGGATGGCGCGGCGCTCGGGGGTCGAGAGGGGCTTGACGTCGGCGAGCTTGTCGACGAACAGCCGGTACCCCTTGTCCGTGGGCACGCGCCCGGCGCTGGTGTGCGGCTGGGCGATGTACCCCTCCTCCTCCAGCGCGGCCATGTCGTTGCGCACGGTGGCCGGGGAGACCTGGAGGTTGTGCCGCTCGGTCAGGGCCTTGGAACCCACCGGCTCCTCGGTGCCGACATAGTCCTGGACGATGGCCCGCAGCACTTCGAGCCTGCGCTCGCTGAGCATGTCGCACACCTCCCGTCCGGCCGTCCGCTTCTGGCTGCCGCCCTGGCACTCCGTTGCGTCGAGTGCCAAGCCCTGATCCAGTGTACGGCCGGGTAGCACGGCCAGGGAACGAGCAGCCGGGAGAGATCCTGGGAGAAGTGGGGGCGTCGTTACCCTCGTGGCATGGACACGCGGGACAGACGGGACACGAGGTGGGAAGAGGTCACTCCCGGGGTGCTGCGCCGCCGCCTGCCGGGCTGGGACGAGACGGTCGGGGCGGTCGCGGGCGAGGACGGCGTGCTGCTGGTGGACGCCGGGCCGACCCGGGCGGCGGCCGAGGAGGTGGCGCGCGAGGTGCGGGACCTGCTCGGGCTGCCCGTCACGCGCGTGGTGCTCACCCACGCGCACTTCGACCATGTGCTGGGCGCCGGCGCCTTCCCCGGGGCCGAGCTGTACGCGGCGGCCGGGCTCTCCGCACACCTGGCGGACGGGGGGCGCGCGGCGCTGGCCGAGGACGCCGTGCGGCACGGGGGCGAGCGCGGGGCCGCCGAGGCGGACGCGGCCGCGCTGCCCGGGGAGTGGCGGGAGGTGCGCGGGGGGCTGACGGTGTCGCTCGGGGGCGCGCGGAGTGTGGTGCTGGCGGCTCTTGGCCCGGCGCACTCCCCGAACGACCTGGTGGTCCTGGTCCCGGGAGGTCCGTCGGAGTCGCCGGTGCCGTTCGTGCCGTCCGTGCCGCCGGTGCTGTTCTGCGGGGACCTGGTCGAGGAGTCGGGCGAGCCGCAGGCCGGACCGGACGCGGTGCCGGAGCGCTGGCCCGCGGCGCTCGGCCGGCTGCTGGCGCTCGGCGGGGAACGGGCGCGGTATGTGCCGGGTCACGGCGCGGTGGTGGACGCGGCGTTCGTGCGCGCCCAGCGGGCGGCGCTGGACCGGCTCGCGAACCGCTGAGGACCCCTTACGGCTCGTTCGTGCGCGCCCAGCGGGCGGCGCTGGCCCTCCGTTCCGCCGCCGGGACGGGGCCCGCGTGATCTCATGAGCCCATGCGCAGCAGAGAATACGGCCCCGATCTGACGCCGCCGTGGAAGCGGTCGGCGCCCGTTCCCGAGGTCCCCGCCGACCCCGATCTGGTGGTCGAGGAGGTCACCACCGGCTTCTGCGGCGCGGTGGTCGGGTCCGACAGGACGACCGTGACCCTGGAGGACCGCTTCGGCGCCCACCGCGTCTTCCCGTTCCAGCCGCGCGGCTTCCTGCTGGAGGGCAGGGTGGTGACGCTGGTCAGGCCGCGCCCCGGGGCGGGCGCACCGGCGCAGGCCGGGCCCGCCCGCACCGCGTCCGGCTCGATCGCCGTGCCGGGCGCCCGCGCCCGGGTCGCGCGCGCCGGGCGCATCTATGTGGAAGGCCGCCATGACGCCGAGCTGGTGGAGAAGGTGTGGGGCGACGACCTGCGCGTCGAGGGCGTGGTCGTGGAATACCTGGAGGGCATCGACGATCTGCCCGCCGTGGTCGGGGAGTTCGCGCCCACCGCGGACGCCAGGCTCGGCGTCCTGGTGGACCACCTGGTCCCCGGCTCCAAGGAGTCCAGGATCGCGGCCGAGATCGACGACCCGCACGTGCTCGTGGTGGGGCACCCGTTCATCGACATCTGGGAGGCCGTGAAGCCGTCCTCGGTGGGGATCCGCACCTGGCCCCGGGTGGCGCGCGGCCAGGACTGGAAGACCGGTGTCTGCCGGGCGCTCGGCTGGCCGGAGAACACCGGCGCGGCCTGGCAGCGCATCCTGGGCCGGGTGACCGACTTCCGCGACCTCGACCCGGCGCTGCTCGGGCCCGTCGAGCACCTGATCGACCATGTGACGGTCGGCACCTCGGGGTGACGGCCGCCTCCTGACGGCGGAGGGAGGCGGACCGCGGGCGGTGGCGGACAATGGGATCCATGCCCTCCGTCCTCCCCGATGGCGAGCCCGTGCCGGTGGACGGCGCGCTGCCCGCCTCCGCCCTCTCCGGGGCCGCCGCCCGGCCGCTCGCGTTCTACCTGCATGTGCCGTACTGCGCGACGCGCTGCGGCTACTGCGACTTCAATACCTACACCGCGAGCGAGCTGCGCGGCCCGGGCGGCGCGGTGGCCTCCCGGGAGAGCTACGCCGAGACCCTGGAGCTGGAGATCCGGCTGGCCCGCAAGGTCCTCGGGGACGATCCGCGCCAGGTCTCCACGGTCTTCGTCGGCGGCGGAACGCCCACGCTGCTGCCGCCGGACGCGCTGGCGCGGATGCTGGACGCGGTCAGGGCCGAGTTCGGCCTCGCCCCGGACGCGGAGGTGACGACGGAGGCCAACCCGGACTCCGTCGACCCGGCCTCCCTGGCGGCGCTGCGGGAGGCGGGCTTCAACCGGATCTCCTTCGGCATGCAGAGCGCGCGCCCGCATGTGCTGGCGCTGCTGGAGCGCACCCACACGCCGGGGCGCCCGGAAGCGTGCGTGGGTGAGGCGCGCGCCGCGGGCTTCGCGCATGTCAACCTCGACCTGATCTACGGCTCCCCCGGCGAGAGCGACGACGACTGGCGGGCCTCGCTCGACGCGGCCCTCGGCGCGGGCCCCGACCACATCTCGGCGTACTCGCTGATCGTGGAGGAGGGCACACGCCTGGCGGGCCGGGTGCGGCGAGGCGAGGTGCCGATGACCGACGACGACGTCCACGCGGACCGTTATCTGATCGCCGACGAGGTGCTCTCCGCGGCGGGCTTCGCCTGGTACGAGGTCTCCAACTGGGCCACCTCCCCCGCCGCGCGCTGCCGCCACAACGAGCTGTACTGGACCGGCGCCGACTGGTGGGGCGCGGGCCCGGGCGCCCACAGCCACATCGGCGGAACGCGCTGGTGGAACGTGAAGCACCCCGCCGCCTACGCCGAGAACCTGGCGGCGGGCCGCTCACCGGGGGCGGGCCGCGAGATCCTCTCGGCGGAGGACCGCCGGGTGGAGCGGATCCTGCTCGAACTCCGCCTGTCCGAGGGCTGCGACCTGTCACTCCTCCACCCCCGCGGCCTCACCGCGGCCCACCACGCGGCGGCGGCCGGCCTCCTCACCCTGACCAAGACCCGCGCCACCCTGACCCTCCCCGGCCGCCTCCTGGCCGACGCGGTGGTCCGCGACCTGGTCGACTGATCCCCTCCGGAGAGGAAGCGCACCAAGCCCAACCCCCGACGGCCCAGGCCCGTCCGCACCCATGGGCCCCCCAGAAGCCTGCGGCTCCCGGGCCTTGGCGGTATGGGGCCCTTTGGTGATGTGGGGGCCCTTCCCTTGGTGATGTGGGGACTCCCGACGACGTGAGGACCCCCGGCCGTGCTGGGACCTCAGCGACGTAATGACCCCCGGCCGTGCAGGAACCCCCAGCAACCCTGGGGACCCCGGCGGCATAGGCGCCTCGACCGTGCAGGGACGCGCCCCGGGGGTGTAGGGACCCCCGGCGACGAGAGGACTCTCGGCCGTGTGGGGACCCCGGCGACGTAAGACCCTCCGGCCGTGCGGGGACCTCAGCGACCCTGCGGGCTCCGGCGGTGCAGGCGCCCTCGGCTGTGCGGGAACCCCCGGCGACACGCTGACCCCCGGCGGTGCAGGCACCCTCGACCGTGCAGAGGCCCCCGGCGACGAGAGGACTTCCGGCCGTGTGAGGACCCCGGCGACGTAAAACCCCCCGGCCGTGCGAGGACCTCGGCAGCCCTGGGGACCCCGGCGGTGCAGGCACCCTCGACCGTGCAGGGGACCCCGGCGACGAGAGGACTTTCAGCCGTGTGAGGACCCCGGCGACGTAAGACCCCCCGGCCGTGCGGGGACCTCGGCAGCCCTGGGGACCCGGGCGGTGCAGGGGCCCGCCCGCGGGGGTGGGCCCGGCGAAGCCTGGGCCCACCAACCGCGGGGCGGCCCCCACCGCCACCCCCCCCTCTTATACACATCTCCCACCCCACGCGACTAAAGCGAAAAACGCA
>NZ_LAVK01000181.1 GCF_001083795.1 Streptomyces sp. SBT349 | reverse complement strand
GGCGGAGGGCGGGTGCGGGGGCGCGTGGGCGCGTGGCGGCGGTCAGCCGTTCTTGATGCGGTTGGTGAGCTCGGTGACCTGGTTGTAGATGGAGCGCCGCTCGGCCATCAGCGCGCGGATCTTCCGGTCGGCGTGCATGACGGTCGTGTGGTCGCGACCGCCGAAGTGCTGGCCGATCTTGGGCAGCGAGAGGTCCGTGAGCTCCCGGCACAGGTACATGGCGATCTGCCGGGCCGTGACGAGGATGCGGCTGCGCGAGGAGCCCGCGAGGTCCTCGACGGTCAGGCCGAAGTAGTCCGCGACCGCCGAGGTGATGGCGTCCGCGGTGATCTCGGGCGTCGCGTGCTCGCCGCCCGGGATGAGGTCCTTGAGGACGATCTCGGTGAGGCCGAGGTCCACCGGCTGCCGGTTGAGGCTGGCGAAGGCGGTGACGCGGATCAACGCCCCTTCCAGCTCGCGGATGTTGCGGGAGATCCGCGAGGCGATGAACTCCAGCACCTCGGGCGGCGCGTTCAGTTGCTCCTGCACGGCCTTCTTGCGCAGGATCGCGATGCGCGTCTCCAGCTCGGGCGGCTGGACGTCGGTGATCAGCCCCCACTCGAAACGGTTCCGCAGCCGGTCCTCCAGCGTGATCAGCTGCTTCGGCGGCCGGTCGGAGGAGAGCACGATCTGCTTGTTCGCGTTGTGCAGGGTGTTGAACGTGTGGAAGAACTCCTCCTGCGTCGACTCCTTGCTCGCGAGGAACTGGACGTCGTCGACCAGGAGGATGTCCATGTCCCGGTAGCGCTTGCGGAAGGCGTCGGCCTTGCCGTCGCGGATCGAGTTGATGAACTCGTTGGTGAACTCCTCGGAGCTCACGTACCGCACCCGCGTGCCGGGGTAGAGGCTGCGCGCGTAGTGCCCGATGGCGTGCAGGAGATGCGTCTTGCCGAGGCCCGACTCCCCGTAGATGAAGAGGGGGTTGTACGCCTTGGCCGGAGCCTCGGCGACCGCGACCGCCGCCGCGTGGGCGAAGCGGTTGGAGGCGCCGATGACGAAGGTGTCGAAGAGGTACTTCGGGTTGAGGCGGGCCGTCGGCTCCGCCGGGCCCTGCCCCTGACCGTGCTGCGAGAGCGGCCCGTGGCCACCCGGCTGCCCGTGGTGCCCCAGCTGGCCGTGCTGGCCGTGCTGGCTGTGTTGACCGTGACCCTGTCCCGGCACCGCGGGCAGAGGCCCCGGCCGCTGCCCGTACGGATCGGGCACCCCGTACGAGGGGTAGTCCCCGTGCGGTTGCTGCTGCCAGCTCACCGGCTGCCCGGCGGGCGGGGGCTCGGCGTGGTCCGGGTAGGCGGCGCGCGCCGTGGGCAGGTGGCGGTGCCGGTCGTCCTGCGCGTAGAACGCCGCGGGCTCGCCCGCCTGCGGTCCCGGCACCGGGGCGGGCTCGACGGCGTGCCGCGGCGGCCCCCCCGGGGAGTGGTGCTGCTGCGGTGGCGGGTGGCTCTCGTGCCGCGGGGGCGACTCGGCGACCGGCGCCGTGACGGTGATCGCCAGCCGGATCGCCTGCCCGCACTCGCGGCTGAGGGCGTCGCTGATCAGCGGGGCGAGCCTGCCCTCCAGCACGCTTTTCGCGTACTCGTTCGAGACGCCGAGGAGCGCCGTGCCCGAGACCAGGGCCAGGGGCTGGCAGTCCTGGAGCCAGCGGTGGTCCTTGGCCTCGATGCGTTGACCATCGGAAAGCATCGATGTCAGCGCGCGTGGCCAGACCGCGGAAAGGTCTGTAGGAAGGTCGGCCACGAGGCACGCTCTCTCACTCGCAGGGGTGGTGCTGGCGTTGGCAGCCCCCCTGGGGTGTGACGGCGGGGGCGGTCGGGAAATGATTCCGAGTTCAGCAACGGTAGTCAGCACGGCGTATGCACATCAAGTCATTGTCCACAGGGTGTGTACAACGCTCCGCCGTCCGGGTTTGACCCATGGCACACCCCGCGCGTACCGTTGCGAGGTCGAGTCGTCGACGGCTGCTGCCGCCTGCCTCCGATGGCCCACCTCGAATGGCGGCTGACTCGGGCGCCGCGGGCTCCTCGTGGGTGCACGGTGACAGCTGTCGGCGGTCCACCGCCTGTCTCGGCGCCCTGTGCCGGAACACCGAAGATTTCTGGAGCCTCCGAGTGAGCAAGCGCACTTTCCAGCCGAACAACCGGCGCCGGGCCAAGACGCACGGCTTCCGGCTGAGGATGCGGACGCGGGCCGGCCGCGCCATCATCGCCAACCGCCGCACCAAGGGCCGCAGCCGCCTGTCGGCCTGATCGCGCCCGACCAGGTCCATGCGGTGCTGCCCTCCGAGAACCGGCTGAGGCGGCGCGAGGACTTCGCGACGGCGATGCGCCGAGGGCGCAGGGCCGGACGCCCGCACCTCGTCGTCCATCTGAGCAGCGGAACGGACCCGCACCCGGCGGGAGAGCCTGTCTCTCCGCCGCGTGCGGGTTTCGTCGTGAGCAAGACCGTGGGCAACGCGGTCGTCCGCAACCGTGTGCTGCGCCGCCTGCGCCACCTGATACGGGACCGTCTGTTCCGGCTGCCCGCCGGTAGCCTGGTTGTCGTACGGGCTCTGCCTGGCGCGGACGACACCGCCTACGACCAGCTGGCCCGGGAGCTCGATGCCGCGCTGGAGCGGCTTCTGGGAGGGGTACGGACATGAAGTACCCGCTGCTGCTGCTGATCAAGCTGTACCAGTGGACCATCAGTCCGCTGCTCGGCCCTGTCTGCCGTTACTACCCGTCGTGTTCCCACTACGGATACGGCGCCATCGACCGGCATGGTGCCGTCAAGGGGACAGCCCTGACCGCCTGGCGCATCCTGCGCTGCAACCCCTGGTCACGCGGTGGAGTCGATCATGTCCCGCCCCGGAAGCGACCGGTCTGGCACCAGCGCCTGCGCGGGCGCCTGAGGCCCATGCCCCATTCCCATGCTTCGCCCGGGGGTGCCCCCAACAATGCCCAAGGAGCCTGACCCGTGGACACGATCAATTCGATCCTGAGTCCCCTGTACTGGGTTGTCACCCAAATCATCGTCCTCTTCCACAGGCTGTACAGCCTCGTCTTCGACGATGACAGCGGGTGGGCCTGGGGTCTGTCGATCGTCTCCCTGGTGGTCGTGATCCGGATCGCGCTGATCCCGCTCTTCGTCCGCCAGATCAAGGCCACGCGGAACATGCAGGCGCTCCAGCCACGGATGAAGAAGATCCAGGAGCGCTACAAGAACGACCGGCAGCGTCAGTCCGAAGAGATGATGAAGCTGTACAAGGAGACGGGTACCAACCCGCTCGCCAGCTGCCTGCCGATCCTGGCGCAGTCTCCGTTCTTCATCGCGCTCTTCCAGGTGCTGAACCACATCGCGAACGACGACCGGGTGGGCATCCTGAGCGCCGACCAGGTGGAAAGCGCCCGGAACGCCACCATCTTCGGCGCGCCGATCGCGGCCCGCTTCCTGGACGGCGCCGAGAAGCTCAGCCACCTGGGGGCCTCGCTGGGCGAGGTCAGGACCGTCACGGTCATCATGATCGTCCTGATGTCGGCGTCGCAGTTCTACACCCAGCGCCAGCTGATGACGAAGAACGTCGACCTCACGGTCAAGACGCCGTTCATGAATCAGCAGAAGATGCTGATGTACATCTTCCCGATCATGTTCGCCGTCTTCGGCATCAACTTCCCCGTCGGCGTCCTCCTCTACTGGCTGACCACGAACCTGTGGTCGATGGGTCAGCAGCTTTACGTGATCAACCGGAACCCCACGCCCGGCAGTGTCGCCTTCAAGGCCCGCCAGGAGCGCCTGCGCAAGAAGGGCAAGCTCAAGGAGGAGCCGGTCGAGCCGGACACCAAGAAGGCGACCGAGGCCGCCCGCGCGAACCGGACGCAGCCCAAGCGGCAGAGCAAGTCCCGGCGACAGCCCCAGCCGCCGCAGAAGAAGCAGACGCAGGCCAAGAAGCAGACCGCCTCGGGCGAGAGCACCGGCGACCAGCCGGACGGCGGCGAGCAGGACACCGGCGGGACGAGCGCCGGGGGCACGAGCGCCGAGAAGCCCAGCAGCAACGGATCGGGCCAGGGACGTGGAAAGGGCCAGGCGAAGAAGTCCCAGCCGCGCAGGCCCAAGCCGTCCGCGAAGAGCAAGAAGTAGGAAGACGCAGAAGGAGCCCCACCCGTGACGGACACCACCTCCACCGCCACCGAGGACACCGATGTCCTCTCTCGCCTGGAGCAGGAAGGCGAGATCGCGGCCGACTATCTTGAGGGGCTTCTCGACATCGCGGACCTCGATGGCGACATCGACATGGACGTGGAGGGCGACCGGGCCGCCGTGTCCATCGTCTCCGAGGGACCGACCCGCGATCTCCAGAAGCTGGTCGGCCGGGAAGGAGAGGTCCTGGAGGCGCTCCAGGAGCTGACCCGGCTGGCCGTGCACCGTGAGACGGGTGAACGCAGCCGGCTGATGCTGGACATCGCCGGTCACCGCGCCCGCAAGCGCGAGAAGCTCACCGCCCTGGGCACCGAGGCCGCGCAGCAGGCCAAGGAGGCGGGCGAGCCGGTGAAGCTCAAGCCGATGACCCCCTTCGAGCGCAAGGTCGTCCACGACGCGGTCGCCGCCGCCGGCCTGCGCAGCGAGTCCGAGGGCGAGGAGCCGCAGCGCCGCGTGGTCGTCCTGCCGTGAGGGAGGGGACGACCCCGGTGGGGCCGCAGGCGGAGCTGCCCGAGCCTCCGCCCGCGGCCCACGCGATCTTCGGCGACCGTCTGCCGGACGCCGTGCGGTATGCGGAGCTGCTGGCCGACATCGGCGTGGGCCGCGGCCTCATCGGGCCACGCGAGGTGCCCCGGCTCTGGGAGCGCCACCTGCTGAACTGCGCGGTGCTCGCCGAGGTCATCCCCGAGCAGGTGAGCGTCTGTGACGTGGGCTCCGGCGCCGGGCTACCCGGTATTCCGCTGGCCCTGGTCCGCCCGGACCTGCGGATCACGCTGCTGGAGCCCCTGCTGCGCCGCACCAACTTCCTCCATGAGGTCGTGGAGCTGCTCGGCCTGGACCAGGTGACCGTGGTGCGCGGCAGGGCCGAAGAAGTGATGAACGACGTGACGCCGGTCCATGTGGTGACCGCACGCGCCGTCGCCCCCCTGGACCGGCTCGCCAGCTGGGGGGTGCCGCTGCTCCGCCCCTATGGCGAGATGCTGGCGCTCAAGGGCGACACGGCCGAGCAGGAACTCAGGGCGGCCCGCGCTGCCCTGGCCAAGCTGGGCGTCGTGGGAACCTCGGTGCTGCACGTGGGCGAGGAGCTGCTGGACCCGCCGTCCACGGTGGTCCGGGTCGAGGTCGGCGAGAGTCCGGGCGGGGTGCGATTCGCCGCCAAACGAGCGAAGGCCGCCCGCCGCGGTGGGCGTGGCGGACGCGGGGGACGGCGCTCGCCGTGATCGCGGGGGCGACCTGTTCGATTCGCCCGAAGCAACGGTAAAAGAGCCGAATATATCTTCATGCGGAGTGTCGGCCCGTTCGGGGGCGGCGTGCGTGGGCATCGTGTTTCACGTGAAACGCCGCTCGCTGCTCCAGGGAATCATCAGTCGTGGACGTGCAGCCGCCGAGCCACGCGACCGTCGCGCCCGAACGCCCCCCGGAAGGGTGGCGCCGGTATCCACAGAGCGTTCCTCATCCACAAGTAGGGGGCCTTCGCTGGTTCGTGACCCCCAGGGCATGGCAGGCTTTGAATCTACGAAGGCTGCACATGTCGAGGAGAGTGAACCATTGCGGTCCGACGCCAACATCGCTGGGCCGACGGCTGATCCGGTGCCCGGCCCTCGGTCCGAACACAACGATGCTCCCGGGGGCGCGGTCGACATTGCCCCCGCCGCCCCGCGGCCGGCAGGTGAGTCGCCAAGTCGCGCGGCTCAGCAGGCGGTTGAGGCCATGTACCGCTCCGGGGGCAGCCTCCCCCGGCCGGAGGAGACCCGGGTCATGATCGTCGCCAACCAGAAGGGCGGCGTCGGCAAGACCACCACCACGGTCAATCTGGCAGCCTCGCTGGCCCTGCATGGTGCCCGGGTCCTGGTGATCGACCTCGACCCCCAGGGAAACGCCTCCACCGCTCTGGGCATCGACCACCACGCGGAGGTTCCCTCGATCTATGACGTCCTCGTCGAGAGCAAGCCGCTCTCCGAGGTGGTGCAGCCGGTCCGCGACATCGAGGGACTGTTCTGCGCGCCCGCCACGATCGACCTGGCGGGTGCCGAGATCGAGCTTGTCTCCGTGGTGGCTCGGGAGAGCCGGCTCCTGCGTGCCATCAGCTCGTACGAACAGCCCCTCGACTATGTCCTCATCGACTGCCCGCCCTCGCTGGGGCTGCTGACCGTCAATGCCCTCGTGGCGGGTGCCGAGGTGGTCATCCCGATCCAGTGCGAGTACTACGCACTGGAGGGTCTGGGGCAGCTCCTGCGGAACGTCGAGCTGGTCCGCGGCCACCTCAACCCCCGGCTGCATGTCTCCACCATCCTGCTGACGATGTACGACGGTCGGACCCGCCTCGCCTCGCAGGTGGCCGACGAGGTCCGCAGCCACTTCGGCACGGAGGTGCTGCGGACCAACATCCCGCGGTCGGTGCGGATTTCCGAGGCGCCGAGCTATGGGCAGACGGTCCTCACCTATGACCCGGGCTCCAGCGGATCGCTGTCGTATCTGGAGGCCGCCCGAGAGATCGCGATGCGCGGTGCCCCCGCCCAGCAGGAGCTTCCGCAGCAGGAACAGCACAGCCCGGTGAAGGGGGCATAGTGAGTGAACGACGGAGAGGGCTCGGCCGAGGGCTTGGCGCGCTGATCCCACCCGCGCCGAAGAGCTCCGACGAGTCCGTCGCGGTGGCGGATCGCGGGGTATCGGTATCGCCCGCCGCGGTGCCGGTGCTCGCGCCGGACCGAGGGGTCGTGGTTCCTACGGGAACGTCCCTCGCGGAGGAGGAGACGCGGAGCGGCGTTTCACGTGAAACGGATCTGCCCGCCGAGGAATCGGCCGACGGGCCGGTGCTTCAGAACGAGGTGGCCGGGGCGCACTTCGCTGAGCTCCCCCTGGACTCGATCACCCCCAACCCGCGGCAGCCGCGCGAGGTCTTCGACGATGACGCGCTGGCCGAGCTGGTCACCTCCATCAAGGAGGTGGGCCTGCTCCAGCCGGTCGTCGTGCGTCAGCTCGGCCCCGAGCGCTACGAGCTCATCATGGGGGAGCGGCGCTGGCGGGCCTGCCGTCACGCCGGCCTGGAGCACATCCCGGCCATCGTGCGGGCCACCGAGGACGACCAGATGCTTCTGGACGCCCTCCTGGAGAACCTGCACCGGGCTCAGCTGAACCCCCTGGAGGAGGCCGCCGCCTACGATCAGCTCCTGCGGGACTTCAAGTGCACCCATGACGAGCTCGCCGACCGCATCGGCCGTTCCCGTCCTCAGGTCTCCAACACGCTCCGCCTGCTGAGGCTCTCCCCCGCGGTGCAGCGGCGGGTCGCGGCGGGTGTGCTGTCCGCCGGCCATGCGCGGGCGCTGCTGTCGGTGGAGGACCCCGAGGAGCAGGGGCGGCTGGCGCATCGGATCGTGGCCGAGGTTCTCTCGGTCCGGGCGGTCGAGGAGATCGTCGCGCTCCAGACCGGTCCGGCGAAGAAGAACGGCGCCCGGGGCCGGGGCCCCCGGGCCGGACGTCGCATCGCCCCGGCGCTGGACCATCTGGCGGGGCGGCTCTCCGACCGCTTCGAGACGCGAGTGAAGGTCGACCTGGGCCAGAAGAAGGGGAAGATCGTCGTCGAGTTCGCCTCGATGGAGGATCTGGAACGCATTCTGGGCCAGTTGGCTCCCGGCGAGGGGCCGGTGCTGGAACAGCAGGAGCTGGCCCGGCCGGAGACCGCGGGGATCGACGCGAGCGTCGCGGAGGACGACTGAGGACCCGCTGAGCGGTGAGATGCCCGAGCCGAGAGGCCCCGGGCAACGGCGAAGGGCCGGCCCGTTTCACGTGAAACGGGCCGGCCCTTCGCCGTTGCCCTCGGAGAGAGCGGTGGGAGAGGTCAGGCGAGGAAGTCCTGAAGGTCGCGCTCGATGGCGGCCTTGGGCTTCGCGCCGACGATCGTCTTGACGACGTCGCCCCCCTGGTAGACGTTCATGGTCGGGATGGAGAGGATGCCGTACTTCGCGGCGGTCGCCGGGTTCTCGTCGATGTTGAGCTTGACGACGGTCAGCTTGTCGGTGTTCTCGGCGGCGATGGCCTCAAGGGCGGGGGCGACCTGACGGCACGGGCCGCACCACTCGGCCCAGAACTCGACCAGGACAGGCTTCTCGTTCTGGAGGACCTTCTCCTCGAAGTCGGCGTCTGTGGCGGTTACGGTGGCACCGGCCATGGTGCTTCTCCTTACGTGCGGTTGGGGATGGAGAGGGGCTGAGGAATGAGGTCAGGCCGAGATGTCCGACGTGATGGACTCCGCATCGGCCAGGGCGGCCAGGTAGCGTTCGGCGTCCAGGGCGGCGGCGCACCCGGTGCCCGCCGCGGTGATCGCCTGGCGGTAGGAGTGGTCGACCACATCGCCGGCGGCGAAGACACCCGGCAGATTGGTCCTCGTCGTCGGGGACGCCACCCGTAGGTAGCCCTCCCCGTCGAGGTCGAGTTGCCCCTTGAACAGTTCGACGCGGGGGTCATGGCCGATGGCGACGAAGAGTCCGGTCACGGGCAGCGCCGAGGTCTCACCGGTCTTCCTGTTGCTGAGGGTCAGACCCGAGAGCTTGCCATCGGTGCTGTGGATCTCCGCCACCTCGCTGTCCCAGACAAACCTGATCTTCGGGTCGGCGAAGGCACGCTCCTGCATGGCCTTGGAGGCCCGCAGGGTGTCGCGGCGGTGGACGATGGTCACGGTCTTGGCGAAGCGGCTGAGGAAGGTGGCCTCCTCCATGGCGGTGTCGCCACCACCGATCACCGCGATGTCCTGCTCGCGGAAGAAGAAGCCGTCACAGGTCGCGCAGTAGGACACGCCACGTCCGGAGAGCGCGTCCTCCTGGGGGAGCCCGAGCTTGCGGTGCTGAGAGCCCGTGGCCACGATGATCGCCCTGGCCTCGTGGACCACCCCCGCGGTGTCCGTGACCTTCTTGATCTCGCCGCTGAGGTCGGCGGAGACGATGTCGTCGGCGATGAGCTCGGCGCCGAAGCGCTCGGCCTGTGCCCGCATGCTGTCCATGAGGTCGGGACCCATGATCCCGTCCTTGAACCCGGGGAAGTTCTCGACCTCGGTGGTGTTCATGAGGGCACCTCCCGCGGTGACCGCTCCCTCGAAGACCAGCGGGTTGAGCGAGGCACGTGCGGTGTAGAGCGCGGCGGTGTAGCCCGCGGGTCCGGAGCCGATGATGATCACGTTGCGGACGTCGCTCACGGGATTCTTCCTTGTCTCGGGATGTCTCGCCCAGGGTCCCGGTGAGGACCCATAGTCCAGTAAAGGATCCTAGGGTCCCAGACATTCCCGGAGCGGTGGCGCGCTCAGTCCCGGGGGTAGCTCTCCTGGAGGAGAACCTCGCCCTCCGCGGACGGAGAGGCGGTTACACAGGTGGCGGCCACGACGTAGGCGTCGACCTGCTCGGGATCCACCTGGTGCTGGAAGATCACCAGATAGGCGTCCATGCCGGCGTAGTCCTCCTCGCCCGCGGCCAGCGGCGTCTCGACGCGGCCGATGGCTGCCTCGACACAGGGCGGGACCTCAACGGCGGGCGTGGCATCCGGCTCGGGCTCACCGCTCCCGGACTCCGGCTCTCCGCCGCTCTCCGGGGTCTCGCTGCCCTCGGCGTCCTCCGCCTCCCCGGTGCTCTCCGGGGGATGGCTCTCCGCGGAGCCGCCGGAGTCCCCGGCGACCATCGGGCTGGTGCTCTCCGCCTCGGCGAGGAGCTCCCGCACCTGCGTCTCCACCGGCTCCTCCGCGGCCTCGCCCGACCCGGCCTCCGGGTTCATGTCCGCGGTGCCCTCGGAGTCGCTGTTACCGCCGCCGAACGACTGCACCATCACGGCTCCCATGCCCAGCACGACGATGGCTCCCGCCGCGGCCAGCCCCAGTCGCAGGACGCGCATCCACCGGGGTCCGGCGACGGGGGCCCGGTGCCTCGCGCCGGCGGCGTCTGCCCCGGCGGCGTCCTTCGACCCCGCTGTCTTCTCGGCAAGCGCCTCCGCTGTTTCACGTGAAACAGCGTCGTCGGCGGCCACCGCGGCGAGGGCGGCATCGATGCGGAGAGCGATGTCGTCGGGGACGGGACCCGGATCGGGCAGGCGGGCGAGTTCGTCGCGCAGGGCGGCGAGATCGGCCTGTACCTCCCCGCAGGACGCGCAGCGGGCGAGGTGGTCCCGCACGGCGGCAGCCTCGGCGGGCTCCAGTAGGTCTTCGTCGAGCGCCGCGATCTCCGCAGGCTCTGGATGAGTCTCGTTCACGGGTGCGCACCTCCTCCCCGCACTGCCCCGGCCTCTCCCGTGTCTCTTGGTGGTGGGACGGATGTACCGGGTGTCCGGTTCCTTGCCGGAGTGTCCCCTGATGCCCTGGGCTTCAGATGGCGCAGCAGGGGCAGGAGCCGCGCTCGGGCCCGCGCGCAGCGGCTCTTCACGGTGCCGATGGGCGTCTGGAGTATCGAGGCGGCCTCTGCCACCGGGTAGCCCTGCATGTCCACGAGGACCAGGGCGGCGCGCTGTTCCGCCGGCAGCGTGTCCAGGGCCTCCCGCAACTCGCGGCGGAGGTCCTGGCGTTCGGCGGGTGCCTCGGCGGACTCGTGGGGCTCCAGAAGGCTCTCCAGGCGCTCCGGCTCGGGCATGGGCGAGGTCTTGCGGCTCTTGTTCTTGCGGGCCCGGTCCAGGCAGGCGTTCACGGTGATGCGGTGCAGCCAGGTGGTGACGGCGGCCTGACCGCGGAAGGTGTGGGCGGCGCGGTAGGCGGAGATCAGCGCGTCCTGAAGCGCATCCGCGGCCTCCTCGCGGTCGCCCAGCGTCCGCAGCGCGACGGCCCAGAGCCGGTCGCGGTGGCGGTGGACAAGCTCGGTGAAGGCATCGGGATCACCGTCCACATGCTGTGCGAGCAGCTCCTTGTCGCTGTAGACGGCAGGCTCCCGAGGCACGCCTCTGCCCACGACGGAACCTCCCCTCCCCCTCGACCGGACTACTGGATCACACCGACGTCGGTGATGCGGCCACGGTAGTTCCCATCGTTGCCCTGCGGCAGCTCGGTGAGCCAGACAAGCACGAACTGTGTCTCGATCGACTCTTCGGGCTCCAGGGTCATCGTGGTCCCGGTATCGGCGTCCAGAGCGGTGAACGCGTCCAGACTGGTCGGCATCGAGGCCGCGTCGGAGGGGGCCGCGCGGAATTCGACGCTGGTGTCACCCTCGGCCTGCACCGTGAGGGAGGAGATGTCCCGCGGTTCGCCGAGGTCGAGGATGAGGCCCACGCCGCTCTTGAGGTTGCCGAAGGAGGGGCCGTAGTAGTTCTTGGTCTCCCAGGCCGATGCCAGGTCGCCGTCGACCGCGTTCGGCGCGGTCTCCGGGTTCTGCCCGCCTCCGGTGCCCTCGGGGTCGAACTCGACGACCTCGGCTACCTCGACGGGACCTTGGGTCGGAGGGTCTTCCTCGGAGACGGGCGGTGACGAGGACGGCGGCTGGTCGGGGGGAGGGTCGCCCTTCAGCAGGGCGTCGGCGAGCTGCCAGCTGCCGAGCCCCAGGGCCGCGATCAGGAGCGCCGAGACGCCCCACTTCAGCGCGGTGCCGGTGCGGCCCGGCAGCGCGGGCGGGGCGGAGGTCGCCGCGGCCGCCGCCGCGGGGGGCGTCACCGGAGGCTGACGGCCCGCGGCGAGCGTCCCGCGCTGGAACGTCGTGTGCTGGTATCCGACCAGGGCCGTGGGCGTGGGGTCGGGCGGAGGGATGCGGGGCAGTGCGGCGAGCGCCTGGCCGAGCTCCTCGGGCGTCGTGAGGGGCGGGTCCTGGCTGGCGGCGGTGGCCCCGTTGTTGTCGAGGGCACGCATGGTCAGCTCGGACAGCCCGCGGTGGATGCCCGCCCGGACCTGCTCAGGGGTGGCCAGGGAGTCCCGGTAGCCCTTGCTGAGGCCCGCGACGCCGCTCAGACCGTACGCACCCTCCCCGTAGGGCCACCGCTGCGTCAGAGCGGCGTACAGGAGCGCGCCGATGGCCTCCGTGTCGGCGCGCCGGGGGTCCTGCGCGGAGATCCCCCGCAGCGCCGCGTCGACGGCGAGGCCCCGGATGCGGAACTGGCCGGGCCCGGTGCGCAGCACGGTGGCGGGCGTCAGCCTGAGGTGGGCGAGGTCCTTGCGATGCGCGGCCGCCAGCGCCTGGGAGACCTGGCTCGCCATCACATACGCCTCGTGCGGGTCCAGCGGCCCGGCGTGCAGCACGGTGCTCATCGGCACCGCGTCCGGCAGCCACTCGTGGATGACGTGGACCAGCCCGTTCTCCTCGGCGGCGTCGAGGACTTGGACGAACCTGAGGTCACCGAGCAGGGCGGTGGCGCGGGCGGCGGCGAGCACGGCGCGGGCTCTCTCGTGGTCCGCGGGGAGCACATGGATGCCCACCGCGCGGCGCAGCTTCTCGTCCACGGCACGCCAGCTGCTGAAGCCGTCCAGTCGGGTGATGCACTCCTCGAGCCGGTAGCGCTTGGTCAGCTTGTGGCCGCTGTGGAGCTCGTGGCAGGCCGGGTTCTTCCGCACGCTCTCGTCCTCGGCCGTCCCGGCGCGCGGAGGCTCCGGTTCGGCGGGTGGGGGCGCTGTCTCGGCGGGGGGGACAGCCTCCTCGCCGGACGTCGCCGTCTCGGGGTTCGTGGCCTCCTGGGCGCTCGCCGGATGCTGCGTAGAGCTCGTCGCCGTGCTCCGTTCCGCCACCGTGCTTCCCGCCTCCCCGTTCTCGGCTGTCGGGTGCTTGACACTGCCAGACTCATTGTGCCGGTAGTCCGTCACCCTGCACGACATGTGAGTACGGCTTCAGGTTGTACGGCGCATGGCGCCGGGGTGTCGCACGCGGGCCCGTCCCGGGGGGATTCCCGGCGGGGGCCGCGCCGGGTCTAGCGGCCGAGGCGCGCGCGAACCATGCCGACCAGGGCGTTGAGCTCCTCGATCCGCATCCTGCGGGCCGCCACATAGAACACGCCGAGCAGGACCAGGCCGCCGCCGGACAGGGCCGCAAGCGAGCCCACCAGGCCCTCGCCCAGGACGCGCAGAATCGCGAATCCCGCGGCGCCGCCGAGCGCGGCGGCCGGGACGCTGGCCCCGGTGAGCCGGATGTAGGTGCGCACCACCCGGGCCCCGTCCAGGTCGGTGCGCATCCGTGCGCGGAGCCTGCGCCAGGCGACCCGGACGCCCACCGCGTAGGCGATGCCGTAGCCCAGGGCGATGCCGGCGACGACCCAGCGGTGGGGCAGGAGGGCGAAGCTGAGGCCGGAGAGCAGGATCCAGGTGGCGGAGACGATGACCGTGTTGTAGAAGGGCGTGCGGGTGTCCTCGTAGGCGTAGAACGCGCGGAGCACGACGTACTGCGCGGAGTAGGGGATCAGGCCCAGGCCGAACGCCATGAGGATGTAGCCGAAGGAGCGGGCGCCGTTCTCGCCCGCCGTGCCGAAGAGCAGGGTGCACATGGGGACGCCGAGGGCCAGGAACGCGAAGGCGATGGGCACGATGGCGACGGCCGAGGTGCGCAGCCCGTGGGAGAGGTCGTCGCGCACGGCGGCGGTGTCGCCGTCGGCCGCGGAGCGGGAGAGGCGGGGGAGCAGCGCGGCCATCAGGGAGACGGTGATGATGGCCTGGGGCATCTGCCAGATCAGCAGGGCGCTGCTGTAGGCGATGAGCCCGGTGCCGGTGTGCCCGTCCGCCAGGGCCTTCTCGCCCGCCCAGGTGGCGATCTGGGTGACGACGACGAGGCCCACCTGGTTGGCCAGGACGAACAGCACCGTCCACTTCGCCATGGTGGCGGCCTTGCCCAGGCCGTGGCCGCGCCAGTCGAAGCGGAGCCTGACGCGGAATCCGGCGGCGCGCAGGTAGGGCATCAGGGCGAGGGCCTGGACGACGAGGCCGAGCAGCGTGCCGATCCCCAGGAGGCGGATGCCCTCGGGGGTGATGGTGGTTTCCTTCATGCCCGAGGTGGCCTGGGTGCCGTAGACCCAGAGGAACATGCCGAACGTGAAGATGACCACGATGTTGTTGAGGACCGGAGTCCACATCATCGGGCCGAAGCTGCCACGGGCGTTGAGGATCTGACCGAGCACCACGTGGATGCCCATGAAGAAGATGGTCGGCAGGAAGTAGCGGGTGAAGGTGACGGTGACCTCGTTGGCCGCGGGGTTGTCCGCGAAGGACGCGGACATCAGGCGGACCAGCAGCGGGGCGGCCAGCACGGCGGCGATGACCAGGGCGCCGAGGAGGACCATGATCAGGGTGAGGAGGCGGTTGGCGTAGGCCACCCCGCCGTCCTTCTCGTTCTTCATCGCGCGGACGAGCTGGGGCACGAAGACGGAGTTCAGGCCGCCGCCGATGATCAGGATGTAGATCATGTTCGGCAGGTTCCACGCGACGGTGTAGGTGTCGCCGAGGACGGCGGCGCCCAGTGCGGCCACCAGGACCAGCTGGCGGACGAAGCCGGTGACGCGGGAGACGAGCGTGCCCGCCGCCATTATGGCGCTGGACTTCAGCAGTCCCGCCGCCCGGCCGCTCTTGCCCGCCGGGGGCGGATCGGGGGCCGGCTCGGGCTCGGCCGAGGGCCGCGGGCGCGGTGCCTGCCCCGGGGGACGGCCACCGGGCGGCTGCTGTCGCGGACCCTGCTGTCGCGGACTCTGCTGCGGTGGGCCGGTCTGCTGGTCGCGGAAGAGGTGTGCGAAGGCGTCGTCGGGCGCCTGGCGGCCTTCCTGTGGTCCTCGACCGCCCTCCCCCGCCCTGTTCATCAGCCCGTCGATGCCGGTGAACTCGGTGGTTCCGGCGCTGTCCCCGCGCGGCAGGTGCCGCGAGATCGCCCCCGGCTCGGGCGCGGGCGTGGCCGCCCAGCGCTGCGCGTCGGGGGCGTAGGGCCCCGGGGGCGGCTGCTGGTAGAGCGCCTGGGGGTCGGGGACGCTGCCGGGCGGCGGGGGCGTGTGCGCGGCCCGGTCGTAGAG
>NZ_LAVK01000180.1 GCF_001083795.1 Streptomyces sp. SBT349 | reverse complement strand
CGCGCGGGTAACGACGAATACGTGCGGCCAGAGCAGGCCCGAAGGGTGCGCGCCACCCTAGCCCGCCACAAGCAGACCGACCCAAGACCACCGCCATCCGCTGCGCCCGTTCGGACACCCACCTCATCCAAGAGGCCACCGACCGGTCACCGGGACGACCCCGACCCACGAACCCTCCCCCCGTAGGTGCCTCCCTCGTGCATCCGCACGAAACAGACACCCGGCCAAGCACCGGCCACCTAAGCCAGGCGTAGAAGCCGCCCCACCCCAGCCACCAACCGCCAAACCGAAAACCCGCTAGCTCAGCGCCCCCTCGGCCTCCTCCAAGAACGACTCGGCCGCCTCACCCGGACTCATGTTGCCGAAGATGACCTCGTGGCCGTACCGCTCCAGCATGTCCGGGATGTCACCGGCTCCCAGCGGAGGCGCGGTCGGCGCGGCGCTGAGCTCCTCGGCGATCTCGTTGAAGAACGTGAGGGAGGCGACGTCGGCCTCGGGAAGCCCGTCCTGGATGCTCTCCAGCACCGCGCCGTTGACCGGAAGGCCCCGGTCCGAGCCCTGAATGGCGCCCGCGTCCGGGTCGTTGACCATGAAGTCGATGAACCGGGCGGCCTCCTCCGGGTGTTGCGAGCCGGAGAACGAGGACCAGAACATGCTGGGCTGGAGGAACATGCCGCTGGCCTCCGCGTCGGCGAACCGTGGGAGCCGGAGCAGTTCGACGGTCTCGCCCGAGCTGATGCTGATGGTGCTGAGCTGGTTGCTCCACCACATGCCGAGAGCGCCGTCGTTGGTGGCGACGAGGGCGTTCTCGACCGAGCTGCCCAGCTCGGCGCTCAGCGCGGCGTCCGGAGACGCGCCCGCCTCGATGTGGTCCAGCTGGAGCTGGAACCAGTCCGTCAGCGTCCCGGCCGAGGCGCCGATGCCGTCCTCGGTGTACATCTGCTCGCCGCGCTGCTCGGCGTAGATCTTGAGGAACGCGTCGTTGAAGGAGGGCTGCGAGCCGAAGGCTTCCCGTCCCGTCGCCTCGCTGACGCGGGTGCTGATGTCCAGGTAGTCGTCCCAGGTCCAGGTGGTGTCGTCCGGAAGGTCCACGCCCGCCTCGGCGAAGACGGCGGTGTTGGCCATCAGGGCGAACGTGTTGGCCCCGGTGGGGATGCCGACCTGGAGGTCGTCGACCACGCCCGAGGCCAGCACGTCGGGGTCCAGCTCGGTGGTGTCCACGCTGTCCGAGAGGTCGGCGAGGATGTCGTTGTCGGCGAACTCGCCCAGCCTGCGGATCTCGATGGCGAAGACGTCGGGGGCCTCGCGGGAGGCGACCTGGGTGGTGAGCCGGTCGTAGTAGGGGGTGAAGTCGGTGTACTCGGGCTCGATCCTGATGTCGGGGTTCCGGTCCTCGAAGAGGGCGATGACCTCCTCGGTGAGCTCGTGCCGCGAGTCGTTCCCCCACCAGGCGACCCGGAGCTCCACGGGCCCGTCGCCGGAGCCGCCGTCGCCGCCGCAGGCGGTCGCGGTGAGCGCGGTCACCACCAGAAGTGCCGTGAACGAAGAGCGTGTGCGGTAGGACACTGAATCACCTTTCATGCGACCGCGTCAGCGCAGGCCAGTGGTGGCGATGCCGCGGATCAGATAGCGCTGGCCCGCCAGGAAGAATCCGAAGATGGGGCCGAGCGAGAGGACGGACATGGCGAACATGGGCCCCCAGGAGGAATTCCCGCTGGAATCCATGAAGGTGCGCAGGGCCACGGGAACGGTGAACATGTCGGGATTGGTGAGGAAGATCAGCTGGCTGAGGAAGTCGTTCCACGTCCAGATGAAGGTGAAGATCGCGGTGGTGGCCAACGCGGGCATGGACAGGGGGATGATGATGCGGAAGAAGATGCGCCAGTGGCCCGCGCCGTCGATGCGGGCCGCCTCGTCCAGGTCCTTGGGCAGCGTCCTGATGAACTGCACCATGAGGAAGATGAAGAACGCGTCGGTCGCCAGGAATTTCGGGATGATCAGCGGCCAGAAGGTGTTGATCCAGCCCAGGTTCGAGAAGAGCACGTACTGCGGCACCAGCACCGCGTGCAGGGGCAGCATGATCGAGCCCAGCATGACCGCGAACCAGAGCCGTTTCAGCGGGAATTCGAGCCGGGCGAACGCGTAGGCGGCGAGCGAGCAGGCGACCAGGTTGCCCACCACCGCCCCGGCGGTCACGAGGGCCGAGTTGACGAAGTAGTGCCCGAAGGAGTGGCTGAGCGCGCCCCACCCCTCCGAGAAGTTGCCGAGGGTGACCTCGCCCGGGATCAGGCCGGTCTCCCGGAATATCAGCTCCTCCGGCTTCACCGCGCTGGAGACCATCCACAGCAGTGGATACAGCATCACGAAGCCGAACGCGATCAGCAGCAGGTGGGTCAGGACGCGGTGGCGGTGGGCCGCCCGCAGGGTCCGGCCGAACAGCGTGGCGCGGGGGCGGTGGGGCGCGAGGTCATGTGTCACTGTAGAACACCCAGTATTTCGACATCAGGAAGTTGACGGCGGTGAGGGTGGCGATGATGAGAACGAGCACCCACGCCATGGCCGACGCATATCCCATGTCCAGGGAGGGCCCGAATCCCTTGATATAGATGTACATCGTGTAGAACAGCGTGGAATCGGCCGGGCCGCCCTTTCCGCCGCTCACCACGAATGCCTGGGTGAACGACTGGAACGCGTTGATCAGTTGCAGCACGAGGTTGAAGAAGATGATCGGGGTGAGCAGGGGCACGGTGATCGACCGGAACTGCCGAACGCGCCCGGCGCCGTCGATCTGCGCCGCCTCGTAGAAGCTCTGCGGAATCTGCCGCAGTCCGGCGAGGAAGATGACCATGGGCGAGCCGAAGGTCCAGACGTTCAGCACGATGAGCGTGCCGAGCGCCGTGTCCGGATCGGCGATCCAGCTGGTCCCCTCGACCCCGAAGATGCCGAGGAAGCCGTTGACGACGCCGGCGTCCCCGAAGATCTGCCGCCACAGGATGGCGATGGCGACGCTGCCGCCCAGCAGCGAGGGCAGGTAGTAGATCGAGCGGTAGATCGGCAGCCCCGAGACGCCGCGGTCCAGCAGCAGGGCGAGCCCGAGCGCGAAGCCCAGTTGCAGCGGCACGGAGACGAAGACGTACACGGCCGTGTTGGACAGCGCCTTGAGGAAGCGCGGGTCGTCCGTGAACATCTCCGTGTAGTTGTCCAGGCCCACCCAGGTGGCGTCGCCGATCAGGTTGTAGTCGGTGAACGACAGGTAGAGCGAGGCCACCAGGGGACCCGCGGTGATCGCGGCCAGCCCGGCGAACCAGGGCGCGAGAAAGAGATAGGCCGTCCACGCCTCCCTCCGCCGCCGGGTGGCGGCGGCCTTGGCCCGCCGCTGATCCCCCGGCGCGGCAGCACGCCTGAGCATGTGGACCTCCTCCTGCGACGGACGGCGCATGGCAAGCGGTTGCAGAACCGTGCCCCTCAACTGAGCGCCGCGTCAAGATGGTTGCGGCTTATTTATGCGGCAACCGTTTGCCGTATTCCCCCTGACACCCCTCCCGGCGACCTCCGCAGTTACTGGTTCGTTATCATCGCCTCACTTGACGGGTGGCGGCACCCGAGTCAGCCTGTGAGGCGTTTCCCCTGCCGTTTGAACCGTTTCAATATGGAACGGGCCGGAGGGCGCCGACGGCGACGACGTGGTGAGGCCCCGCCTGTCCACCGGCGCCGGCACCTCGGCCTGCCCGGCTGCTAGTCCGGCCGCCCGCCCGCCGAGCGGCCCGTCGCGGCGACCACCGACGAGACCAGTGACGACGACCTCCGAGGCTGGAGACCCCCCGTGAACTCTGCCAACTCCGCGCACACCGCGAGCATCGCGACCGCCGGCCGCGTCCGCTTCGAGCACCACGACGCCCCGCTGGGCATCGGCACCGCGACGCCACGCCTGTCGTGGCAGGTGACCACGGACGACCCCGCCTGGACCCAGACCGCCTACGAGCTCGAACTCCTCGACGGCGACCACCCCCTGAGCGTCACCGTCGCCTCCGCCGAACAGGTCCTGGTTCCCTGGCCGTTCGAGCCGCTGACCTCCAGGGCGCGGGCCACGGTCCGGGTGCGGGCGGCCGGCGGCGCGCGGTGGTCGGAGTGGAGCGAGCCCGCCACCGCCGAGGCCGGGCTCCTCGCCCCCGAGGACTGGACGGCCCGCTTCGTCAGCCCCGCCACCCTCGGCCGCCTCGGCGACGGCGCCCCGCTCCTCGCCAGGACCCTCACCGTCCGCCCCGGCGCCGTCTCCGCGCGTCTCTACCTCACCGCCCACGGCGTCTACGCCGCCACGCTCAACGGCGCCCGCGTCGGCGACGAGGTCCTGGCGCCCGGCTGGACCAGCTACGCCCACCGCCTCCGCTACCGGACGCACGACGTCACCGCGCTGCTGCGCGAGGGCGAGAACGAGATCGAGGTGCTGCTCGGCAACGGCTGGTACCGCGGGCGCCGCGGCTGGGGCGGCCGGCGCGCCTTCTGGGGCGACCGGCTCTCCCTGCTCGCCCAGCTCGAAGTCACCTACGCCGACGGCTCGGTGGAGACCACCGGCACCGACGAGCGGTGGTCGGCGCGCACCGGAGCCGTCCTCGCCGACGACCTCTACGACGGCCAGCGCACCGACCTGCGGCCCGTCGAGCCCACCCGTGACACCGTCGAGGTCCTGGACGAGGACCTGGGCCGCCTCGTCGCGCCCGAGGGCCCCCCGGTGCGGGTCACCGAGGTCCTGCCCGCCCTGCGGGTGTGGACCTCACCCTCGGGGAAGACGCTGGTCGACTTCGGGCAGAACGTCGTCGGCCGGGTCCGCCTCACCGCCCGCGACACCCGCGACGGCGCCGAGATCACCGTCCGCCACGCCGAGGTCCTCGAACACGGCGAGCTGGGCGTGCGCCCCCTGCGCACCGCCGAGGCCACCGACACCTACCTGCTGCCCGCCGCCGACACGCTGGTGCTGGAGCCCGAGCTCACCTTCCACGGCTTCCGCTACGCCGAGGTCACCGGCCTCGACGCCCTGGACGCCGCCGACGCCGAGGCCGTCGTGATCGGAACGGACCTGCGCCGCACCGGGTGGTTCACCTGCTCGGACCCGGAGGTCGACCGCTTCCACGAGAACGTCGTGTGGGGGATGCGCGGCAACTTCCTCGACGTCCCCACCGACTGCCCCCAGCGCGACGAACGGATGGGCTGGACCGGCGACATCCAGGTCTTCTCCCCGACCGCCGCGTTCCTGTTCGACACCGCCGGGTTCCTCTCCACCTGGCTCGCCGACCTGGCCGCCGAGCAGTTCCCCGACGGATCCGTGCCGTTCGTCGTCCCCGACGTCCTGCACCACGAGAGCCCCAGCGCCGCCGCCTGGGGCGACGCCGCCACCGTCGTGCCCTCCGTCCTCCACCACCGCTACGGCGACGCCGGCGTGCTGGAGCGGCAGTACCCGTCCATGCGCGCCTGGGTCGACCGGATCGCCTCGCTCACCACCGACGGGGTCTGGTCGGGCGGCTTCCAGTTCGGGGACTGGCTCGACCCGGCCGCGCCCCCGGACGACCCGTTCGCCGCCCGCGCCGACAGCGACGTCGTCGCCACCGCCCACCTGGTCCGTTCCGCCGACCTCGTCGCCGGGGCCGCGCGCCTCCTCGGGGCCGAGGACGACGCGGAGCGCTACGCCGCCCTCGCCGCGCGGACGCGCGAGGCGTTCGCCCGCCACTACGTCACCGACGCGGGCCGCGTCCTCTCCGACGCCCCCACCGCCTACGCGCTGGCGATCGCCTGGGACCTGCTGCCCACGCCCGAGCAGCGCGAGGCCGCCGGGCGGCGGCTGGCCGACCTGGTGCGCGCGGGCGGCTTCCGCATCGCCACCGGCTTCGTCGGCACGCCCCTCATGACCGACGCCCTCACCTCCACCGGCCGCCCCGACCTCGCCCACCGGCTGCTCCTCGAACGAGGCTGCCCGTCCTGGCTCTACCCGGTCACCATGGGCGCCACCACCGTCTGGGAGCGCTGGGACTCCATGCTCCCGGACGGCACCATCAACCCCGGCCAGATGACGTCGTTCAACCACTACGCCCTCGGCGCCGTCGCCGACTGGATGCACCGGACCGTCGCCGGGCTCGCCCCCGCCGCGCCCGGCTACCGCGAGATCACCGTCCGCCCGCTCCCGTACCCGGCGCTCACCCACGCCTCCGCCCGCCACCTCACGCCCTACGGCGAGGCGAGCGTGGCCTGGCGCCGCGAGGGCGGGCGCCTCACCGTCGAGGCGGTCCTCCCGGTGGGCACCAGCGCCACGGTCCACCTCCCCGGCGCGGAACCCGTCGCCGTCCGCCACGGCCACCACACCTGGACCGTCGCCGAACCGGCGGCCGGTGACCCCGAGGTGACCACCGCGCGCGACCTCATCGACCACCCGCGCCTGTGGAACGAGGCGGTCGCGCTGCTCGTCGCGCACGGCATCGCGGAGGACGCCGCCGCCGTCGCCCGCGGGACCGGCCCCCACCTGGACGCCCCGGCGCGCGACCTGCCGAGGCGCCTGGGCCACCGGCACCTGGGCGACGGCGTGGAGAAGGCCACCAGGGCGCTGGCCGCGCTGCTCGACCCGCCCGGGGCGCCGTGACCCCAGGACTCAGGGAAGGATCGAGTCGACGTAGCCGCCGTCGACGCGCAGCGCGCCGCCCGTGGTCGCCGACGCCAGCTCCGAGCTGAGGTAGACGACCAGGTTCGCGATCTCGGACGGCTCGATGAGCCGCTCGATCAACGACAACGGGCGGTGCTCGCGCATGAACTGCCGCTGCGCCTCGTCCCACGGCCTGTCCGCGCCGACCAGCTCGGCGACGAAGTCCTCCACGCCGCCGGTGTGCGTGGGCCCGGCGATCACCGAGTTGACGGTGACCCCGCTCCCGGCGGCGGCCTTGGCGAACCCGCGCCCCACCGCGAGCAGCGCCGTCTTGGTGACGCCGTAGTGGATCATCTCCGCCGGGATCACCACCGCCGAGTCGCTGGCGACGGAGATGACCCGCCCCCAGGAGCGGTCGCGCATCCCCGGCAGGTAGGTGCGGATGAGGCGCACGGCGGACAGGACGTTGACCTCGAAGTAACGGCGCCACTCGTCGTCGTCGATCTCCAGCGGGTCCCTGCTGCCGAAGATCCCCAGATTGTTGACCAGGATGTCCACCTCGGGCACGGCCTCGTGCAGGGCGGCGGCGCCCTCGGCGGTGGCGAGGTCCGCGGCCACCGGCGTGACCCGCGCGCCCGCCACCGCCTCCCTCACCCGCTCCGCCGCCGCGCCGGTGCTCCCGGGGGACCTGCCGTTGACCACCACATGGGCCCCGGCCCCGGCCAGCGCCTGGGCGATCGCGAACCCGATGCCCTGCGTCGATCCGGATACCACGGCCGTTCGTTCGTTCAGATCGATATGCACCGGAGAGACCCTAGTGGCCGGGGTGCGCGCGGCGCGGAAACGGTTCGGCGCCGGGGTGGGGGGTCGGGTACAGTTTCGAGAGTCCTGTCGTCTCCGATAGAGGTGGACGTTGCGCATCTGAGGTTCGCGATCATCGCGCGGTTCGGGCCCTTCGGGCGCCCGTGACCCTCTGCGTGGATGCGACCTCGGTGCAGATCGCCGTCCCCGGTCCTCGGGACAGGACAGCCGCACCCCCCTCCCGGTCCGGTCGCCGCGTGGTGCTCGCCTGCGAAGCCCCCCGACCACCGCGCACGCGACTGCGAGAACCCTCATGTCCCACCCCTCCGCGCCCGCCGGCGCCTCCCTGACCTGCTCCGCCCTGTCCTTCCAGTGGCCGGACGGCACGACCCTCTTCGACGGGCTCACCCTCAGCTTCGGCCGGGGCCGCACCGGCCTCGTCGGCGCCAACGGCACGGGCAAGTCCACCCTGCTGCGGCTGCTGGCCGGTGAGCTGCGCCCCTCCCGGGGGTCGGTGAGCGTCGGCGGCGGCCTCGCCCACCTCCCGCAGAACATCACCCTCGACACCACCCTCCGCGTCGACCAGGCCCTGGGCATCGGCGAGCGGCGTGCCGCGCTGCGCGCCATCGAGTCCGGCGACGTGGACGAGAGGCACTTCGAGGCCGTCGGCGACGACTGGGACGTCGAGGAACGCGCCCTGGCGACGCTGGGCTCGCTCGGCCTCGGCGGGGTCGGCCTCGACCGCACCGTCGGCGAGATGTCCGGCGGCGAGACCGTGCTGCTGCGCCTGGCCGCGCTGCTGCTGGAGCGCCCGGACGTCCTGCTGCTGGACGAGCCGACCAACAACCTCGACCTGTTCGCCCGCCGCCGCCTCTACGAGGCCGTCGAGTCCTGGCGCTCGGGCGTGCTGGTGGTGGTCAGCCACGACCGCGACCTGCTGGAACGCGTGGACCGCATCGCCGAGCTGCGGTCCGGCTCGGTGAGCTGGTACGGCGGCGGCTGGTCCGCCTACGAGGAGACGCTCGCCGCGCAGGCGGAGACGGCGGGGCGCGCGCTGCGCGCCGCCGAGGCCGACGTGCGCCGCCAGAAGCGCGAGCTGGAGGAGACCCGGACCAAGGTGGCCCGCCGCCAGCGGCACAGCAAGAAGATGGACGCCCAGCGGCGGGCCCCCAGGATCGTCGCGGGCGAGAAGAAGCGGTCCGCGCAGGAGTCGGCGGACAAGCTCCGCGGCGTCCAGGAGGACCGCCTCGACGAGGCGCGCGAGCGGCGCGAGGAGGCGGCGGAGGCGGTCCGCCACGACGCCGAGATCCGCGTGAACCTTCCCCACACCGCCGTGCCCGCCGGCCGCACCGTCCTGCGCCTGAACGAGCTGCGCCCCCGCTTCGGCACGCTGCGCACCGGCACCCTCCAGCTGCACGGGCCGGAACGCGTCGCGCTGCTCGGGCGGAACGGCGCGGGCAAGACCACCCTGCTGCGCACCCTCACCGGAGAGCTGGCGCCGCTGTCGGGCCAGGCCGAGACGTTCGTCCCGCTGCGCTTCCTGCCGCAGCGGCTCGACGTCCTGGACGACGGGCTGAGCGTCGCGGAGAACGTCTCGCGCGCGGCTCCCGGGGTCACCGACAACCACATCCGCTCGCAGCTGGCGCGGTTCCTGTTCAAGGGGGCGCGCGCCGAGCAGCCCGCGGGGACCCTCTCCGGCGGCGAACGCTTCCGGGCCGCGCTCGCCGCGACGATGCTCGCCGCCCCGGCGCCGCAGCTGCTGATGCTGGACGAGCCGACCAACAACCTCGACGTGGCGAGCGTGCGGCAGCTCACCAGCGCGCTGGAGTCCTACGAGGGGGCGCTGCTGATCGCCGGCCACGACCTGCCGTTCCTCCAGTCGGTCGGCATCACCCGCTGGCTGCTGCTCGGCGAGGAGATCACCGAGAGCTCCGCCGACGAGATCCACGGCCTGCTCGAAGCGTCCGAACCCGGCTAGGGCCGACGACCGGCCCGCACCCCACCCGTTCCCCGAAGGAGATCCCCATGACACGCGTCACCCAGGCACGCCGTTCCCCCGCCGCCGGCTCGGGCCGCCGTTCCTCCGACGTCGCGGTCCTGCCCAACCCGCCGCCCGGCACCCGCCTCGACGCCATCCGCGCCCATCTGGAGGGCGCGGGCGCGCCCGCCTACCGCTTCCGGCAGCTGGTGCGCTGCCTCACCGACCGGGGCGTGGCGCGCTTCGCGGACATGGAGGAGCTGCCCGCCGCCCTGCGCCGGGACCTGACCGAGCGCTTCGGGCCCGCCGTCCTCCCGCTCACCCCGGTGGTCACCGAGGCGGCCCCGCAGGTCGAGAAGGTCCTCTTCGCCACCCGCTCGGGCGCCCGCGCGGAGACGGTCCTGTCCCGTTACCGGGCCGGGTGGTCCTCGATGTGCGTCTCCTCGCAGGCGGGCTGCGGCCTGGGCTGCACGTTCTGCGCCACCGGCGCCGTGGGCCTGGTCCGCAACCTCACCGCCGACGAGATCCACGGCCAGGTCGTGCACCCGCACTGGCGGGCCGGAGGCCGGGCGCTGCCGGACAGCGTCGCGTTCATGGGCATGGGCGAGGCCCTGGCCAACCCCCATGTCCTGCCCGCCCTGCGGCTGTTGACGAGCCCCGGCTACGGCGGGATCTCGCCGCGCAGGATCACCGTCTCGACCGTCGGGTTCACGCCCGGCCTCGAACGGCTGGTCCGCGAGCAGCCGCGGGTCACGCTCACGCTGTCCGTGCACTCGCCGTTCGCGGAGCAGCGCGCGGAGCTGATCCCGCTGGAGCGCCGCTTCCCGCTGGCCGGGAATCTCGCGGTCCTCGACCGGCATGTCGCCGCCGTGCGCCGCAAGGTGTACCTGGCGTACCTTCTGATCGCCGGGGTCAACGACTCCGCCGACCACCTGGCGGCCCTGGCGCGACTGGTGCAGGAGCGGCCCCGCCCGGAGCTGTTCCACGTCAGCGTCATCCGGTACAACGCCGCCTCGGGGGCCGACCCCTCCTACCGGGCTCCGGCGGTGGAGGAGGTGGCGGCGTTCGTCGCGCGGCTGCGCGCCCTCGGCGTGCGCGCCACGCGCAGGCGGCAGTTCGGCGCGTCGATCGACGCCGCGTGCGGGCAGCTCCACGCCCGCTACCTGCTCGCGGCGCGCTTCCCCGGCACCGGTTGACGTGCCCGTCGCGTTCCCGCCCGCGCGTCGCCGGTTCCTTGACGATGCGTGGCCACCCGGCGGGAAGCGGTGGGCGTCGGGCGCGCGGGACGGCATGATCGCCCGGGGCCCAGGGGGATGCCCAGGGCCCACCAGGCCAGGAACAGCAGGGTCCAGGCGGCGGTCATGGCGATGGCCAGCGGCAAGGTGTACGAGGCGAGCGTGCCGATGCCCGCGTTCTTCCGGTAGCGCTGGAGGAAGCCGAGCGCCATGACGAAGTACGGGCTCATCGGCGTGATCGCGGTCGAGCCCGAGTCGGCGATCCGGAAGAGCGCCTGGGTGGTCTCCGCGGGAACGTCGACCAGCATCAGCATCGGGACCAGTACCGGGGCCGCCAGGGCCCACATCGCGGAGCCGCTGGTGACCATGATGTTGACCAGGGTCAGCAGCACCAGCACCATCAGGAACACCGCCACCAGGGGCAGCCCGCTGTGCTCCAGCGCCTCGGCGGCGCGGACGGCCAGCACGTCGCCCACCCGCGTCCAGTCGAAGTAGGCCAGGAACTGGGCGATGGCGAAGAAGAGCACCAGCACCGGGGCCATCTGCCGGATGCCCTCGGCCATCAGCCGCGGCACGTCGGCCGCCTTGCCGATCACGCCGGTGCCCCTGCCGTAGACGATGCCGACCAGCCCGAAGAGGAACGCGACCACCGCGGCGATGCCGTCGAGCAGCGGGGACTCCACGATGCTGCCGCCCTCGCCGCGCAGCGGGGAGCCGTGCGGCACCATCACGATCACCAGCGCGGCCAGCGCCACCACCAGCGCGGCGGTGGCCCGGCGCAGGGCGGCGCGCTCGCGGTCGCTCAGCCGGAGCCCGCCGATGTCGTCGAGCTCCGCGTCGGGGTCCGCGTCGAGGTCGGGGCGCTTGCTGAGCACCAGCTTGGTGACCAGCGTGATCACGGCGGCCAGCAGGACCGAGGAGGCGATGTTGAAGAACCAGTTGCTCAGCGGCGACACATACGCGTCCTCGCCCCCGACGATCTTCGCCGCGGCGGTGGTGATGCCCGCGAAGATGGCGTCGTTCGGGGTGGGCACCGGGCTGGCGTCGTACCCCGAGGCGATCGAGGTGTAGGCCACGACGATCCCCAGGATCGGGGAACGGCCCACCGCGCGGAACGCCAGGCCGCCGAGCGGCACCAGGATGATGTAGGCGGCGGCCGACGCGACATGGGCAACGGTGCCGGCGAAGGCGACCGCGAACACCACCCAGGACGCGGGCACCCGCGAGACGCCGACCCGCATGACCGCGGCGAGGAAGCCGCTGCGTTCCGCGACGGCCACGCCCATGATCACCACGACGATGGTGGCCATCGGCGGGAAGGTCGCGAAGTTCTCGATCATGGTCGAGACGGCCATGGCGAAGCCGTCGCCGCTGAGCAGGTTCCGCACCGCGACGGTCTCGCCGTCGCTGGGGGAGACCACCGAGACACTGGCGGCGGCGAGGATGGCGCTGATCACGGCGAGGATGCCGGAGAGGATCCAGAACAGCCAGAACGGGTGCGGCAGCGCGTTGCCCGCCCGTTCGATCACCGCCATGGCGCGGAGCATCCACGGCAGCCGGTCGGTGGTCTCCCGCTGCGGCAGCGTGGGCGGGGTGGGTGAGGTCACGGCGATTCCTCCTTCAGCGGGCGGCGGAGGCCGGGAGGCGGTGGACGCGCAGGAACCGCCACAGTTCCTCGTGCGCCTCGATGGTCTGGGTGGTGATCCCGCCCCCGCTGTAGACGTCGGCGCCCGGCCAGGTGTGGCCGCCGTCCGTCACGGCGACCTGCGTGACCCGCGCCCCGCGGTCGCAGCCGACCCAGCGGGAGACGGTGATGTCCGGCTCGATGACGCGCGGAGGCAGCCCCGCGGCGCAGCCGTCGCGCTCGGCCCAGGCCGCCGTCCAGTCGGGCACGGCGGGCAGGCCGCGCTCGGGGTCGCCCGCGAACGGGATGGTGACGTCCCCCGTCCCGTGGAACGCGATCACCGGAACCGGCCTCGACGGCGCGCAGTCCTCGCCGGTCCCCGGGTAGTAGGCGCCCGCGACCGGGGCGATGGCCGCGATGCGGTCGGCCATGCGGCAGGCGAGCAGCGCGGTGAAGCCCGCGCCGTTGGACTTGCCGGTCGCGTAGACGCGGCGTTCGTCCACGCAGAGCTCGGCGGTCAGCTCGTCGAGCAGGTCGGCGGTGAACGCCACGTCGTCCACGCCGGGGGCGGCGTAGGGCGCGCCCTGCCACGCCTGCCGGTCGCCGTCGCCGGTGCCGACGACGCCCTCCGGGTAGACGACGACGGCGGGCAGGGAGGACAGCTGGGAGAACTCCTCGGTGCCGGCGCCGGTGTTGCCGCGGCCGTGGAACGCCAGCACGAGCGGCCAGTCCCGGCGCCCGTCGTACTCCTCCGGCAGGTGGAGGCGGTAGCCGCGGTCGAGGCCGCCGCTGGTGAGGGTGTGCGGGGCGCTGGTGCCGGGCTCCTGCGGAGCGGGCCGGCGGCATCCGGCGCCGCCGGTCTCGGCACTGGCGGTGGCGGGGGCGGCGGTGGCAGGGGCGGTGAACGGCCCGCCGAGCAGCGCGAGGCCGGTGAGGACCGTCGCGGCCGAGGCCAGGAGGCGAACTCGGGTGTGTTTCATGGCAGGTTCCTTCCGCCGGACGGCGTCGTCCGGCGCGTTGGGCCGATGTCGGGGACGGGGGGAGCGGAGGCTCGGAGGGTCAGGGGGTCATGTGGCCAGCCACTCGGTGACGAAGGCGGCGACGCGCGAGACGATCGCGCTCACGACGGCCTCTCCGTCGTCGGCGGTGACGCGCCTCGGGTCGCCGAGAACGCCGTTGGGGCTCAGCCGGTCGTAGGGGACCGCGAGGGTGGGGTGGCCCCCGTGGCGGGACAGGCGGGCGAGCGGGTCCAGTTGGCCGAGGCCGGTGGTTCCGGCGGTGAGCAGGTCGGCGCGCACCAGGTGGGGGGCCAGGTGCAGAAGCTGCGCGGTCTCGGCCTCGCCGCCGTGGCCGTGCACCTCGCTCACGCCGAGACCTGCCACGACATCCGCGGCGAGCGCGGTCAACGGGGTCCAGGCGAACTCCAGTTCGGGCAGGGTGGCCAGGAGATCCTGGGCGACGGTGCCGAGCGTGGCGTTGTTGCCCGCGTGTCCGGTGACCACGAGGATCCTGCGCCAGCCGTGCTGGTGGAGGCCGGTCACATACTCGCGGGTCAGCGCGGCGAGGGTGGCCGGGGTGAGGCTCACCGTTCCGGCGAACGCGCGGTGGTGCGGGGAGACTCCGACCGGCAGCGGTGGGCCGATCACGGCGCGGCCGTTCAACTCCGCCGCCACGAGGTCGCAGACGTGCTCGGCGCGGATGAGGTCGGTGGCCAACGGCATCCCGGGGCCGTGCTGTTCGAAGGCTCCGGCCGGGATGAGGACGACGGGGGCGGTGGTGACGGCCTCGGCCGCCTCCACCGTCGTCATCTCGCCGAGCCGGTGGGGCCGGGGGCCCGGGGCGGGGACGCTCATCGCCGGGGCTCCGGGATGGCGTCGCGGTCGGGGCCGAAGTCGGCGGCGGCTATCGCGTCGCGTATCGCCGTCAGGTGGTCGCGGGTGAGGCGTTCGGCCTCGGCCGCGTCGCCGTCGCGGACGGCGGTGAAGATCGCCACATGCTCCGCGTGGTCGCGCACGCGGTCGTTGTACCGGTGCCTGATCTCGGTCTGCTCGTGCGCCCTGACGTCGAGGAGCGCCTCGACGGCCTCCCTGAGCAGGGAGTTCCCGCTGGCCGCGGCGAGCGTGACATGGAAGTGCAGCGCCACCCGCAGGGAGTCGCCCGGCGGGTGGAGCGCGTTGTCGGTGGCCGCCGCCAGCTGCTCGACCGCGACCGGAACGCGGGCGCGCGCCGCCGCCGCCGCGATGGCGGGCTCCAGGACCAGCCGGGCCTCGACCAGTTCGAGGACCGAGGCGCGGCTGCCGCGCGGCAGGTGCGGATTGGCCAGCAGCCTGCGGTCGATGCCGGGGCCGACGTAGGTGCCGGAGCCGTGCCGGAACTCGACCACCCCCATGGCCTCCAGCCGTCGCAGCGCCTCCCGCACCGTGGGAGTGGTGACCTCGAAGCGGCGGGCGAGGTCTCTGGAGGAGGCCAGCGCGTCGCCTGGGCCCAGCTGTTCGGTGCGGATGATCGCGACGATGTTGTCCGCCAGCCGCTCGGACAACGACACCTCGTTGTGACTCATAAAGTGAATAGATCACTTGATCTCTGTGGGTGTCAATGGGGTGGCTGGGGTGGCTTCCGAGGCTTTACGCAGCCACGTTGGGGCGAGCCTCTAAGATCGGGGGCCCAGATCGGGCACTTGCGGGCAGGTGCACAGCCTGCCCGATCCGCTGGCCAGCGTATGGGCCCCCGATCTCTCGCCCCAACGCAGCTCCTGCCCAAAGCCTCTCCAGCCCCGTGGGTGGCGCCGGGGCCCCGTGCGGGCCGTGGGCGGCGGCCGGATGCCCCTTCGGGCAACAGGGGTGGGGGACTCTTCTGGGACTTCGGCGCGCGGGGGAACTCGGGGGCGCGCGGCCAGGGTGCGCGCGC
>NZ_LAVK01000017.1 GCF_001083795.1 Streptomyces sp. SBT349 | reverse complement strand
CTCGTGGAACTGCGCCGGGACGACGTGCTGCTCGGCTACACCGACGGCGTCACCGAGGCGCGGAACAGGCAGGGGCAGTTCTATCCGCTGGTCGACCGGCTCTCCGGCAAGCTGGCGCGCGCGGCGGCCCAGAAGGCCCAGAAGCAGCGCAGGCCCCCGGTGCACGAGGCGCTGCCCCGGCTGGTGGACTGGGTCTGGCAGGACGTGTCGGACTTCGCCGGGACGATCGAGGACGACGTCGCGCTGCTGGCCCTGAGCTTCTGCGCCCCGCGTTGAGTCTTCTCCGGAGACAAACTTGAGCCTGGCCGACTCAGGACATTTGACGGCGCCGAGGGTGTCCGGCAGTCTTGAGCGGGAAGCACTCAAGCAAGTAGCTGGAGGATATCGAAATGGCACGTGCGGTCGGCATCGACCTGGGCACGACGAACTCCGTCGTCAGTGTTCTCGAAGGCGGTGAGCCCACCGTCATCACCAACGCCGAGGGCGCCAGGACCACGCCGTCCGTCGTCGCCTTCGCCAAGAACGGCGAAGTGCTCGTCGGCGAGGTAGCCAAGCGCCAGGCCGTGACCAACGTGGATCGGACGATCCGCTCGGTCAAGCGCCACATGGGCACCGACTGGAAGATCGGGCTCGACGGCAAGGACTTCAACCCGCAGCAGATCAGCGCGTTCATCCTTCAGAAGCTGAAGCGCGACGCCGAGTCGTACCTGGGCGAGAAGGTCACCGACGCGGTGATCACCGTTCCGGCGTACTTCAACGACCACGAGCGGCAGGCCACCAAGGAGGCCGGCGAGATCGCCGGTCTGAACGTGCTGCGCATCGTCAACGAGCCCACCGCGGCGGCCCTGGCGTACGGCCTGGAGAAGGACGACCAGACCATCCTGGTCTTCGACCTCGGCGGCGGCACCTTCGACGTCTCGCTGCTGGAGATCGGCGACGGCGTGGTCGAGGTGAAGGCGACCAACGGCGACAACCACCTGGGCGGCGACGACTGGGACCAGCGGGTCGTGGACCACCTGGTCCGCCAGTTCGCGAACGCGCACGGCGTGGACCTCTCCAAGGACAAGATGGCGCTCCAGCGCCTGCGCGAGTCCGCGGAGAAGGCCAAGATCGAGCTCTCCTCGTCCACCGAGACGACGATCAACCTGCCCTACATCACGGCCTCGGCCGAGGGCCCGCTGCACATGGACGAGAAGCTCACCAGGGCGCAGTTCCAGCAGCTCACGGCCGATCTGCTCGAACGCTGCAAGACCCCGTTCCACAACGTGATCAAGGACGCCGGGATCCACCTGTCCGAGATCGACCACGTGGTGCTCGTCGGCGGCTCGACCCGCATGCCCGCGGTCGCGGAGCTGGTGCGGGAGCTGACCGGCGGCAAGGACGCCAACAAGGGCGTGAACCCGGACGAGGTCGTCGCCATCGGCGCCAGCCTCCAGGCCGGTGTGCTCAAGGGCGAGGTCAAGGACGTCCTCCTGCTGGACGTCACCCCGCTGTCCCTCGGCATCGAGACCAAGGGCGGCATCATGACCAAGCTGATCGAGCGCAACACCACGATCCCCACCAAGCGCTCCGAGATCTTCACCACGGCCGAGGACAACCAGCCGTCGGTGCAGATCCAGGTCTACCAGGGCGAGCGCGAGATCGCGGCGTACAACAAGAAGCTCGGGATGTTCGAGCTGACCGGCCTGCCCCCGGCGCCGCGCGGCGTCCCGCAGATCGAGGTCACCTTCGACATCGACGCCAACGGCATCATGCACGTCTCCGCCAAGGACCTCGGCACCGGCAAGGAGCAGCGGATGACCGTCACCGGCGGCTCCGCGCTGCCGAAGGACGACATCGAGCGGATGATGCGCGACGCCGAGCAGTACGCCGACGAGGACTCCAGGCGCCGCGAGGCCGCCGAGACGCGCAACCAGGCGGAGCAGCTCGTCTACACCACGGAGAACTTCCTGAAGGAGAACTCCGAGAAGGTCCCCGGCGAGGTCAAGGCCGAGGTCGAGACCGCCATCGCCGACCTCAAGGAGAAGCTGAAGGGCGAGGACACCGCCGCGATCCGCGAGGCGTCCGAGAAGGTCGCGGCCACCAGCCAGAAGCTCGGCCAGGCCATCTACGCCGACGCCCAGGCCGCGCAGGCGGCCGGCGGCGCGCCGGGTGAGGGCACGGGTACCGAGCGGGCGCCGGACGAGGACGTCGTCGACGCCGAGATCGTGGACGACGACAAGCCGAAGGGTGGTGCAGCGTGACCCAGGACCCGCAGGGCTTCGACGAGGAGCCCGAGGTCCCCGACGCCGACGCGGCGAACCCCGAGGCGGGCGCGGAGTCCCCTGCCTCCGACGAGCGCGGCGACGCCGCGGCGGCGGGGGAGGGCACTCCCCAGCCGTCGGCTGCTCAGGAGCTCGCGGATGTGGCCCTGACCGCCCAGCTCGACCAGGCGCGTTCGGCACTCGGCGAGCGCACGCAGGACGTCCAGCGGCTCCAGGCGGAGTTCCAGAACTACCGCCGCCGCGTCGAGCGCGACCGCATCGCGGTCAAGGAGATGGCCGTGGCCAGCCTCCTGACCGAGCTGCTGCCCGTGCTCGACGACATCGGCCGCGCCCGGGACCACGGCGAGCTGGTCGGCGGCTTCAAGCAGGTCGCCGAGTCGCTGGAGGTCGTGGCGGCGAAGATGGGCCTGGCGCAGTTCGGGAAGGAGGGCGAGTCCTTCGACCCGACCATCCACGAGGCCCTGATGCACAGCTACTCGCCCGATGTCACGGAGACGACGTGCGTGCAGATCCTTCAGCCGGGGTACCGCATCGGCGAGCGAACGATTCGGCCGGCCCGGGTCGGCGTCGCCGAGCCCCAGCCGGGCAAGCCCGCCGAACAGGAGGAGAGTGCGCCCGAGAAGGAAGACGGCGGTGGCCCGGACGAGGGCTGACGCCGCGGTGAGGGAGCCGAAGTGGGAGGAGGGACGCCGGGGATGAGCACCAAGGACTTCATCGAGAAGGACTTCTACAAGGTCCTCGGCGTCCCGAAGGACGCCACCGAGGCGGAGATCAAGAAGGCCTACCGCAAGCTCGCCCGGGAGAACCACCCGGACGCCAACACCGGTGACGCGCGCGCCGAGGACCGTTTCAAGGACGTCTCCGAGGCGTACGACGTGCTCGGCGACCCCAAGCGGCGCAAGGAGTACGACGAGGCGCGCGCCCTGTTCGGCGCCGGTGGGTTCCGCCCGGGGCCCGGCGGCGGGGGGCAGTTCAACTTCGACCTCGGCGACCTGTTCGGCGGCACGGGACCGCAGGGCCCCGGCCCGGCCGGGCCCGGGCCCGGCGCCGCGGGCGGCGGCTTCGGCGGCGGTCTGGGGGACGTCTTCGGCGGCCTGTTCAACCGGGGCGGCGCGGGCGCCCGCACCCAGCCGCGGCGCGGCCAGGACATCGAGTCCGAGGTGACGCTCAGCTTCACCGAGGCCGTGGCCGGGGCGACCGTCCCGCTGCGGATGTCCTCCTCCGCGGCCTGCAAGTCCTGCTCGGGCACCGGCGACAAGAACGGCACGCCCCGGGTGTGCCCGACCTGCGTCGGCACCGGGCAGGTCAGCCGGGGCGGCGGGGGCGGCTTCTCGCTCACCGACCCGTGCGTGGACTGCCGGGGGCGCGGGCTCATCGCCCAGGACCCCTGCCCCGTCTGCCGGGGCAGCGGCCGGGCGACCAGCTCCCGCACCATGCAGGTCCGGATCCCCGCCGGCGTGGACGACGGGCAGCGCATCCGGCTGCGCGGCAAGGGCGCGCCGGGCGAGCGCGGCGGCCCGAGCGGCGACCTGTACGTCGTGGTGCACGTGGACGAGCACCCGGTCTTCGGCCGCCGTGGCGACAATCTGACCATCACGGTGCCGGTGACCTTCCCCGAGGCCGCGCTCGGTGGTGAGATCAAGGTGCCCACGCTGGGCGGCCCTCCGGTGACGCTGAAGCTGCCGCCCGGCACCCCGGGCGGGCGCACCATGCGGGCCCGGGGCAAGGGCGCCGTGCGCAAGGACGGCACCCGCGGCGACCTGCTGGTCACCATCGAGGTCTCCGTGCCGCGCGATCTGGGCGACAAGGCCAGAAGGGCACTGGAGGACTACCGGGCCGCGGTGGATGGCGAGGACCCCCGAGAGGGGCTGTTCGAGGCCGCGAGAGGAGAGTAACGAGATGGACGGCCGGCACGGACAGAGCAGTAACCCCTACGAACTGACCGACGAGACCCCGGTGTACGTCATCTCCGTCGCGGCGCAGCTCTCCGGGCTGCACCCGCAGACGCTCCGGCAGTACGACCGCCTCGGCCTCGTCTGCCCCAACCGGGCGGCGGGCCGGGGCCGCCGTTACTCCGCCCGTGACATCCAGCTGCTGCGCGAGGTGCAGCGGCTCTCCCAGGACGAGGGGATCAACCTCGCCGGGATCAAGCGGATCATCGAGCTGGAGACCCAGGTCGCCGCGCTCCAGGCGAAGGTGATCGAGCTCCAGCAGGCCGTCGAGGGGGCGGCCCTGGCGATGACCCAGCGGGAGGCGCAGGTGCACGCCTCCTACCGCCGCGACCTGGTGCCGTACCAGGACGTCCGCCAGTCCTCCGCCATCGTGGTGTGGCGCCCGGACCGCGGGAACCGCTGAGGGCGCGGGCGCGCCCCGCGCCCCGTGCCCACGCCCACGCGCCGTCCGGCCTCCCGCGGTGTCACCCTCGCGTGACACCATGACAACCGACGGGCGGACAGCGCATGTTGCCGGATGTGGAGGGGACACTGTGAGCGGTGCCAACAAGGGAATCGCGCGGGCCGAGGTGGCGGTCAGGTGGGACCCCAGCCCCTCCGGTTCGGCGCCCACGGACGTGGACATCGTCGCGGGGGTGTACCGGAAGGACGACCCGTTCGGCGCCCCGGTCTATGTCGTGCACGCGGGCAGCAGGGCCCCCGACGGGACGATCACGCTGAGCAGGGAGAGCAAGACGGGGCAGGGCTTCGGCTTCGACGAGGTCATGGGGTTCGAGTTCGACCGGATGTCCGCCGACTACGGCCGCGTGGTCGTGGGCGTCGCCGTGCAGCAGCGCGACGGGCGCAAGACGCTGGGCACGGTCGTGGGCGGCAAGGTGCGCGTGGCCGAGGGCTACACCCAGCTGGCCGAGGAGACGTTCGCCGGCGTCCACGACTCCACGGCGGCGACGGTCGCCGAGTTCGCCAGGGACGGCTCCGGGGCCTGGGCGTTCGCCCCCGCGCTCCGCGGCTTCGACGCCGACCCGGAGACGTTCGCCCGGGTCATGGGCGAGCGGCCCGCGTAGGTCCCTGGCTCCGCGCGCCGAGCGCGCGGCCCAGGGGCGGCAGGGCCAGCGCGGTCATCACGGTGGCCAGCAGCCAGCCGGCGACCACGTCGGAGAACCAGTGCACGCCCAGGACGAGGCGGCTGGCCCCGACCGCGACGGCCCAGGCGGCGGGCACGGCGACGGCCAGCGCCCTGGTCACCCTCCGGTGGCAGTGCGGCAGCAGCGCGGCGGCCAGCCCGATCGCGGTCAGCGCCGCCGTGGTGGCGTGGCCCGAGGGCAGCGACGGGTTGCTGACGTGCGTCGTCCACTCGGCGGCCGGGGGGCGCGGCCGGTCCAGGGTGTTGACCAGGGTGTAGCGGATCAGCTGGCCCGCCACCAGGGCGCCCGCGCCCACCAGCGCGCCGACCGGCCAGGCCCGCGGCACCACCAGCGCGCCCGCGAGCGCGGCCAGCAGGTGCGGCACCACGCGGTTGCCGCTGTCGGCGATGGCCTGGAACGTGTCGATCCACCCCCGGGTGCGGTGGTCCACCACCCAGTCCCGCACCGCCGCGTCGGGGCCGATCGGCCCGTCGCCCGCGGCGGTGACCGCCACGATCAGGGCGGCGAACAGGGTGGCCGCCGCGATGGCGATCACATGGGAGCGGGTCAGCGCGTGGCGGGTGGCCTGGGGCATCCGGTGAGTCTAGGCGGCCCCGGGCCACCGGCCCGCTCCGTCACGTTCCCGGTGCCTCTCACGTTCCGGAACGGCGCAACTCGACGTCGGCGGCGCGGACATAGGCGACGCGGTGGCCGAGCTGGATCTGGTAGTACGGCTCGCCCCCGACCTCGGTGTGACCGGCCGGGTCGAAGGAGACGGCCCAGTAGTAGCTGGAGTCGGTGCGCAGCCCGGCCACGTACTCCTGCCCGGCCGGGATCGCGTAGGACAGCGGCACCACCGGTTGCGCGGGCACCCCCTCCGGGTAGGCGGCGGCCTCCGGGTAGGCGCGGCCGTAGACCGGGATGGTGGCGGCGCCGTCCCTGCCGGTGACGGTCCAGCCACGGGCGTTCACCGCGGTGGGGGCGTCGGCCGGGTTGTGGAACCAGGCGCGTTGGCCCAGGTACCAGATGGCGGTCCAGTCGCCGTCCCGCCCCGCCACGGCGAACTGCTGCCCGGCGGTCGCGCGGGCGCCGACGTCGTTCACGCCGGTGGAGGACGCGCCGCCGCCCGGGTGCGTGCCCGGGTCGCTGACCAGCGGGGCGTCCGCGTCGGGCGCGGTGCGCAGGCGGACCGCGGAGGAGCCGTGCGGCGCGCAGGGGGCGCCGGGCGCCGCGCAGTCGGTGTAGCCGGGGGTGTGGGTGGCGTAGTCGGGCGCGATGGTGACGATGCCGCCGTCCCGTCCCGCGGTGGGGCGGATCGGGGCGCCCAGCAGGTCGAAGTAGTGGGACCAGTCCCAGTACGGGCCCGGGTCGGTGTGCATGCCGGGGACGTTCGCGTCGAGCGGGCCCTGCACGTTGTCGTGGCCGAGGATGTGGTGGCGGTCGAGCGGGATGTCGTACTCCTCGGCCAGGTACCGCACCAGGCGCGCGGAGGTGCGGTACATCGCCTCGGTGTACCAGGCGTCGGGGTCGGTCAGGAAGCCCTCGTGCTCCAGGCCGATGGAGGTGGCGTTGGTGTACCAGTTCCCGGCGTGCCAGCCGACGTCCTCGGTGGCCAGGTGCTGGGCGATGTGGCCGTCGGAGGAGCGCAGGCTGTAGTGCCAGGAGACGTAGGTCGGGTCCTGGACCAGGTCGAGGGTGGTCTCCCAGGTGGCCTCGGTGTCGTGGATGACGATGGTCTCGATGGACGGCCCCTCGGGCCGCTCGGCCTGGTCGTGGTTCCCGTAGTCGCCGTCCCCGAGGTCCTGGTAGGGCGCGGGCAGCCAGGCGCAGGAGACCGAGCGGGGGCACTCCACGTGCGGGTCGCGTCCCTGGACCGGGAGGCCGAGGCCGTCGGCGGAGGAGGTGTCGGGCGTGACGGCCAGCGGGGCGAGGACGACGCGCCGGCCCTCGCCCGTGGTGTGCGCGGCGCCCTCGTTGATGACGGCGTAGACCTCGTCGGCGTAGACCTCGGCGGCCTCCCGGGTGCCCGCGCCGGAGAACGAGGCGACCGCGCCGTACCAGTCCGCCGGGTCGTCGCTCGCCTCGCGGCCCAGGTCGCGCTGGGCGGCGGCCAGCAGGGCGGCGCCGCCCCGGATGTTCGCCGCGTCGACGCGGCGCAGCTCGGCGGGGTCGAGTCCCGTCAGCTCGGCGGCCTCGGCCAGGGTGCGGAGCTCACCGGGGTGGCCGCCGGTGCCCGCGGTGGGTGCGGCGCCGCCGGGCTCGGCGGTCGGCGGGGCGAGGTCGAGGGGGCGCGCCTCGTCGCCGCGGGGGTCGGCGTGGCCGTGGGCCAGGTGCTCGCCGCCCTCGCCGTCCTCGGCGGGGGACTCGGCCAGCGCCGTCGCCGCGTCGGTGAGGTGCATCGGCCCGTAGCCGCCGGAGACGCTGGGCGCGCCGCGGTGGCCGTCCCAGCGGGACTGGAGGTAGGAGACGCCGAGGAGCACGCTCTCGGGGACGTCGTAGCGCTCGGCGGCGTCGGCGAACGCCGCCTGGAGCGCGCCGGCGTCGGCGTCGGCGGCGGCCGGGGGCCCCGAGGAGAACAGCGGCAGCGCCACGGCGACCGCCGTGACCGCGACGGCCGCGCGCCTGGTGTGGGGGGTGGGTCCTCGCACGGCGGGTGCCTCCCTGACGTGGCGACGTGAATGGCGACGTGAACGGCGACTGGAACGGCGACGGGAACGGCGGGACGGGCCCCGCCAGTTGACCATGGCATGGGCATGCTCGTCTGCCGCGCCGGTGGCGTCAAGGCCGGTACGTCGGGCGGACCACCCGTTCAGCGGATGGTAGCTGGACATGACCGGTGCGTGATTCCAGGGTGGTCCCCATGAGATGCGCGCGCCTGCCCATACCCGCCGCCGTGGCCGCCTGCCTGCTCGCGTTCGGCGCCTCGCCCGCCGCCGCGGCCGATCCCTGGGCCGCGGGACCGGTCTCCACGGTGGGCAAGCTCATCTGGGACGCGGGCGGCGGCCGTCTGGGACTCTGCTCGGGGGCGGTCGTGGACGCGCCCAACGGCAGCGTGGTCGCCACCGCCGCCCACTGCGTCCGCACCGCGGACACCCCGGACCCGCCCGAGGAGGTCTGGTTCGTGCCCGGCTACGCCGGCGGGATCGACACCTACCAGGAGGACGGCTGGCCCGTGGTCTCCTTCCACACCCCGCCGGAGTGGGACGTGGGGCGGGAGGTGGCCGAGATCCTGCCGTTCGACTACGCGTTCCTCACCCTGGGCACCAGGGAGGGGCGCACGGTCCAGGGGGAGCACGGCGCGAACAGGACGGCGTTCGAGCCGGTCGAGGAGGGCGCCGCGGTGGCCGTCCTCGGCTACCCGGCGGCCGACCCGTACGACGGCGAGTCGCTGCGCTACTGCGCGGGAACGACCGACGTGCTGACCCCGGGCGAGGCGCAGGAGCCGAACCTCGGCGGGCTGGTGCTCCAGGACTGCGACCTGACGGCCGGGTCGAGCGGCGGGCCCTGGGTGACGGACTGGGCGGAGGACGGCCAGTCGGGCACGGTGGTGGCGGTGATGTCCGTGGGCAGCGGCGGGGGCATGGTCGTCGGCCGCCCCTTCCCCTCCGCCGCCCGCGACCTCCTGGCTCGGGCGGGCGGCACGGAGCCGGGCGGCGCCCCCTAGCGGCACCAGCGGCGGAAGGAGGCCGCGGGGTCCGGGATGTTGCTTGAGTGGATTAGACTCAACTTATCGCACGTTGTGTCTAGCAGACTCACGTCGTGACCATCGGGACCACGGAGGAGTACCGCTGAAGTGAACGCCGAGCTGACCAACAGGAGCCGGGACGCCCTCAGCGCGGCCAACGACCGCGCGCTGACGGGCGGGCATCCGGACATCACCCCGGCGCATCTCCTGCTCGCCCTGCTGACCGGCGAGGACAACGAGAACGTGCAGGACCTCCTCGCCGCCGTCGACGCCGACCAAGCCGCGCTGCGCTCGGGGGCCGAGCGGCTGCTCGCCGGCCTGCCCAGCGTCCGCGGCGCGTCCGTCGCCAAGCCGCAGCCCAACCGCGAGCTGCTGGCCGTCATCGCCGACGCCGCCCAGCGCGCCCGCGAGCTGGGCGACTCGTTCGTCTCCACCGAGCACCTGCTCATCGGGCTCGCCGCCAAGGGCGGCCAGGCCGGTGAGCTGCTCACCCGGGAGGGCGCGGCCGACCGCAAGCTGCTCGACGCCTTCGAGACGGGCCGGGGCGGGCAGCGCATCACCACCGCCGACCCCGAGGGCACCTACAAGGCGCTGGAGAAGTTCGGCACCGACTTCACCACCGCCGCCCGTGAGGGCAAGCTCGACCCGGTCATCGGCCGGGACCACGAGATCCGCCGCGTCGTGCAGGTGCTCTCCCGCCGCACCAAGAACAACCCCGTCCTCATCGGCGAGCCCGGCGTCGGCAAGACCGCCGTCGTGGAGGGCCTGGCCCAGCGCATCGTCAAGGGCGACGTCCCCGAGTCGCTGAAGAACAAGCGGCTGGTCGCCCTGGACCTCGGCGCCATGGTGGCCGGGGCCAAGTACCGCGGCGAGTTCGAGGAGCGGCTCAAGGCCGTCCTCTCCGAGATCAGGGACTCCAGCGGCCGGATCATCACCTTCATCGACGAGCTGCACACCGTCGTCGGCGCGGGCGCGGGCGGCGACTCCGCCATGGACGCGGGGAACATGCTCAAGCCCATGCTGGCCCGCGGCGAGCTGCGGATGGTCGGCGCCACCACGCTGGACGAGTACCGCGAGCGCATCGAGAAGGACGCCGCGCTGGAGCGCCGTTTCCAGCAGGTCCTGGTCGCCGAGCCCACCGTCGAGGACAGCATCGCCATCCTCCGCGGGCTCAAGGGACGGTACGAGGCGCACCACAAGGTCGTCATCGCCGACGGCGCGCTGGTGGCCGCGGCGACGCTCTCCGACCGTTACATCACCTCCCGGTTCCTGCCCGACAAGGCCATCGACCTGGTGGACGAGGCCGCGTCCCGGCTGCGGATGGAGATCGACTCCTCGCCCGTGGAGATCGACGAGCTCCAGCGCTCGGTCGACCGGCTCAAGATGGAGGAGCTGGCCCTGGCCAACGAGTCGGACGTCTCCTCGCGCGAGCGCCTGGACCGGCTGCGGCGCGAGCTCGCGGACCGCGAGGAGGAGCTGCGCGGCCTCACCGCCCGCTGGGAGAAGGAGAAGCAGGGGCTCAACCGGGTCGGCGAGCTCAAGGAGCGCCTGGACGAGGCCAGGGGCGTCGCCGAGCGCGCCCAGCGCGACGGCGACTTCGAGGCCGCGTCCAAGCTGCTGTACGGCGAGATCCCGGGCCTCGAACGCCAGCTGGCCGAGGCGTCGGAGGCCGAGCAGGAGGCCAAGCGCGGTCCCGCGACGAACATGGTCAAGGAGGAGGTCGGCCCCGACGACATCGCCGACGTGGTCTCCTCCTGGACCGGCATCCCCGCCGGGCGGCTCCTGGAGGGCGAGACCGAGAAGCTGCTGCGCATGGAGGAGGAGCTCGGCAGGCGGCTGATCGGGCAGGGCGAGGCCGTGCGGGCCGTCTCCGACGCGGTGCGCCGCAGCAGGGCCGGGGTCGCCGACCCGGACCGGCCCACCGGCTCGTTCCTCTTCCTCGGCCCCACCGGTGTCGGCAAGACCGAGCTGGCCAAGGCCCTGGCCGACTTCCTCTTCGACGACGAGCGCGCCATGGTCCGCATCGACATGAGCGAGTACAGCGAGAAGCACTCGGTGGCCAGGCTCGTCGGCGCGCCCCCCGGCTATGTCGGGTACGAGGAGGGCGGCCAGCTCACCGAGGCCGTCCGGCGCCGCCCGTACTCGGTGGTGCTGCTGGACGAGGTGGAGAAGGCGCACCACGAGGTCTTCGATGTCCTCCTCCAGGTCCTCGACGACGGGCGGCTGACCGACGGGCAGGGCCGCACGGTCGACTTCCGCAACACCCTGCTCGTCCTCACCTCCAACCTCGGCAGCCAGCACCTGATCGACCCGCTGGCCAAGCCGGACGAGCAGCGCGAGGAGGTGCTGGCGGCGGTGCGCGCGGCGTTCAGGCCCGAGTTCCTGAACCGGCTGGACGACGTGGTGGTCTTCCACGCGCTCAGCGGCGCGGAGCTCGGCAGCATCGCCCGGCTCCAGATCGACTCGCTCCAGCGCCGCCTGGCCGAGCGGCGGCTCACGCTCGACGTCACCGAGCCGGCCCTGCGCTGGCTGGCCGACGAGGGGAACGACCCGGCGTACGGCGCCAGGCCCCTGCGGCGGCTGGTGCAGACGGCGATCGGCGACCCGCTGGCCCGCAGGATCCTCGCGGGCGAGATCAGGGACGGCGACACGGTCCGCGTGGACGCGAGCCCGGACGGCGGGCTGACGATCGCCGCGGCCTGAGGAGGGCGAGATGCCCGCTCCGGTCCGGTTGCCAGACCGGGGCGGGCATGGGAGAGGATGGGGAGCCTGCCCGCCCTACGAAGGGACCACACTCCCGTGTCTGTCGACCCGTCCGCGATCCCGAACTTCGGGGCCCAGCCGGACAAGCCCGGCCAGCCGCAGCAGGCGAGGAAGCCCACCGGCCCGATCATGCCGAACCAGGACCTGGTGAAGCAGCTGCTCGACCGCATGAAGCTCAAGCACGTGGTGGACAAGGAGGGCGACCTGGTCGCCCCCTGGAAGCACCACCGCGTCTACTTCATGTTCCGCGGGGAGGAGCGGCAGCGGGTGCTCACGGTCCGCACGTTCTACGACCGGCCGCACACCATCGACGACAAGCCGCGGCTGCTCCAGAGCATCGACGAGTGGAACCACTCGACCCTGTGGCCCAAGGTCTACACGCACACCAGCGACGACGGAACGGTCCGGCTGATCGGCGACTTCCACCTGCTGCTGGGCGCGGGCGTCGGCTTCGACCACTTCGTCGCCTCCGTGGTGAGCTGGGTCCGCGCGGCGGGCGAGTTCGACAAGTGGCTCGTCGAGCGCTTCGGCCTGGAGAAGGACGAGGACGAGGAGTCCGCCGACGGCCAGGACCAGGGCCCCGACGCCCCCGGTGACGAGGCGACCCCGTGATCGTCGCGTTCTCCGTGACGCCCATCGGGGCGGGCGAGGACGTCGGCGAGGAGGTCGCCGAGGCCGTGCGCGTGGTCCGCGAGAGCGGGCTGCCGCACCGGACCGACGCGATGTTCACGAGCGTCGAGGGCGAGTGGGACGAGGTGATGGCCGTCGTCAAGCGGGCGGTCGACGCGGTGAAGGCCCGCGCCGGCCGCGTCAGCGTGGTGCTGAAGGCGGACATCCGCGACGGCGTCACCGACGGACTCACCGCCAAGGTGGCCCGCGTCGAGTCACTGCTCAGCCCGCCCGCGGGCGCCACCTCCGGCGGGGAACCCTCCGCCTAGCACCGCTTCCGCCCGGCCCCCGGCCCGGTACCTCAGATGACCTCCGCGTCCTCGGCGAAGTGGCACGCGACCGGATGGCCCGAGCCGCGCTCCTTCAGCCTGGGCTCCTCCGTGGCGCAGATGTCCTGCGCCTTCCAGCACCGCGTGCGGAAGCGGCAGCCGCTCGGCGGGTCGAGCGGGCTCGGCACGTCGCCGGTCAGCACCGTCCGCCGCCTGGCGCGTTCCTTCCGGGGGTCGGCCAGCGGCGCCGCCGACAGCAGCGCCTGGGTGTACGGGTGGGAGGGCCGCTCGTACACGTCCTCGCGGGTGCCCGTCTCCACCACCTTGCCCAGGTACATCACCGCCACCCGGTCCGAGATGTGGCGGACCACGGACAGGTCGTGCGCGATGAAGACGTACGCCACGCCGAGCCGGTCCTGAAGGTCCTCCAGCAGGTTGACCACGCCCGCCTGCACGGACACGTCGAGCGCCGACACCGGCTCGTCGAGCACCAGCAGCTTGGGTTCGAGCGCCAGCGCGCGGGCGATGCCGATGCGCTGGCGCTGGCCGCCGGAGAACTCGTGCGGGTAGCGGTTGCCGTGCTCGGGGCTCAGGCCGACCAGTTCGAGCAGCTCGGCCACGCGCTTCTTGCCGCTGGAACGCCACCGGCCCGCCACCTTCAGCGGCTCGGCGACGATGTCGTTGACCGGCAGCTTCGGGTTGAGCGAGGCGTACGGGTCCTGGAAGACCATGCCCGCGCTGCGCTGCACCTGCCGCAGCCCGTTGCCGGACAGGGAGGTGATCTCCTGCCCCTCGAAGCGCACCGAGCCCGAGGTGGGCTTGATGAGCTGGAGCACGGCCCGCCCCGTGGTCGACTTGCCACAGCCCGACTCGCCCACCACGCCCAGGGTCTCGCCCCTGCCCACGGCGAACGAGACGCCGCTGACGGCCTGGACCTGCCCGGTGATCCGGCGGACCAGACCGCCGCCGCGCACGGGGAAGTTGACCACGAGGTCGGTGACGCGCAGCAGCTCGTCCGGCGTGCTGTCGACGGGGTCCTTCCTCGGTTCGGTCTCGGTCGTCATCGGCCCTCCTTGAAGAACGCCGTGGCGTCTTCCGCCTCGGCCAGCAGGTCGCTGTGGTGGCAGGCGGCGTAGTGCGCGTCGCCGGTGTCGGTGATGGCGGGCTCGTCCTCGTGGCAGATGTCCGTGGCCAGCGGGCAGCGCGGCGAGAACGGGCACCCGGGGGGCAGGTGGATCAGCGAGGGCGGGGTGCCGGTGATGGGCCGCAGCCGGGCGTCCCGCTCGCCCTCAAGGGACGGGATGGAGCCCAGCAGGCCGGCCGTGTACGGCATGCGCGGCTCGTAGAAGACCTGGTCGGTGCCGCCGATCTCCACCGGCTTGCCCGCGTACATCACCAGCGTCCTGTGCGCCATGCCCGCGATCACGCCCAGGTCGTGCGTGATGAGGAGGATCGCCGCGTTGACCGCGTCCTTGACCTCCAGGAGCTTCTCCAGGATCTGCGCCTGGACGGTGACGTCCAGGGCCGTGGTCGGCTCGTCGGCGATGATGATGTCCGGGTCGTTGATGATGGCCATCGCGATCATCACGCGCTGCCGCATGCCCCCGGAGAACTCGTGGGGGTAGGCCCGCAGCCGCTTCTCGGGCTGCGGGATGCCGACCAGGTCCAGCATCTCCCTGGCCCGGCCCAGCGCCTTCCTGCGGGGCACCAGGTGGTGCGCGAGAACGGCCTCGGCGAGCTGGTCGCCGATGCTGCGGACCGGGTTGAGCGAGGTCATGGGGTCCTGGAAGATCATGGCGATCTTCCGGCCGCGCAGGGCCCGTTGCTCCCTGGGGCGCATCGTCAGCAGCTCCTGGCCGCGGTAGCGGATGGAGCCGCGGACGCGGGCGTTCTTCGGGAGCAGGCCCATCAGGGCCATCGAGGAGACCGACTTGCCGGAGCCCGACTCGCCCACGATGCCGAGGACTTCGCGGGCGTGGAGCGTGTAGTCCACGCCGCGGACGGCCTTGACCAGGCCGTCGTCGGTGGGGAACTCGACCGTCAGGTTCTCGACGGTGAGGATCTCCTCGTCGCTCGGCGGCCGGGAGTCGGCCAGCGTCCGGGCGGTGTGGACCTCTTCCGCGGCCTCGGTGACCGCGGCGTCCAGGGGCGCGGCCGGGGAGGGCACGGAGGGGGTGGCAGGAGGAAGGGACATCAGTCACGCACCCGGGTCTGTCGGGGGTCGAAGGCGTCGCGCAGGCCGTCGCCGATGAAGTTGACCGACAGCGCGATGGCGACGATGAACAGGCCGGGCCAGTAGAACAGCCAGGGCCGCACGGTCAGCGCCGTCCGGTAGTCGGTGATCAGCCGGCCGAGCGAGGTGTCGGGGGGCTGGACGCCGAGCCCGACGAAGGACAGCGCGGACTCCAGGAGCACGGCGCTGGCGATCGCGAGGGTGGCGGCGACGATGATGATGCCGATCGTGTTCGGCAGGATGTGCTTGAAGATGATCCGGTGGGAGGGGGTTCCGACCGAACGGGCCGCCTCCACGAACTCCTTCTCGCGCAACGAGAGCACCTCGCCGCGCACCAGCCGGGCGATCTGGGTCCAGACCACCAGGCCGAGGAAGAGCGCGAAGAGCACCACGCCCTTGTCCGCGATGATCACGCCGATGAGGCCCGCGATCAGCAGCGTCGGGATGGCGATGACCACGTCGGTCACGCGCATCAGGACGGCCTCGGTCCAGCCGCGGAAGTAGCCCGCGGTGGCGCCGATCACGGTGCCGGTGATCGTGGCGACCAGGCCGACGATGATCGCGATCAGCAGCGAGACCTGGGTGCCGCGCATGGTCAGGGCGAAGTAGTCACGGCCGATGTTGTCCTGGCCGAAGGGGTGTTCGCCCCAGTGGATGCCGCCGCCGCCGAGGAATCCCGGGAGCAGCCCGAGGGTCGGGTCGCCGTTGTTCACGACGGCCCCGGTGGCGGTGGGCTCCTTGTCCCACCAGCCGGGGATCGGCCCCGCGCCGATGGAGGTGATGGCGAGGACCACCACGAAGAGCAGCAGCGCCATTCCGGCCAGGGCGCCGCGGTGCCGGAAGAACCGGCGCCGGATCAGCTGCCCCTGGGAACGGGCGACGACCGTCATGCCCTGCGCGGCATCGGCGGCCTCGGGTGGCGGGCCCTTGCGCAGGCCCGCCGGGTCCTTCTCCGGCGCGGAGGCCGGTGGGTTCTGTGTCACGACCGGTCAGCTCCTCTACGACAGCCGGATACGCGGATCGACAAAGGCATAGGCGATGTCCGCGAGCATGTTGAAGACCACGACGGCGCCGCCGGTGACCAGGAAGAACGCCATGATCGGCATCGGGTCGCCCTGCTCGATGCCGGTGAAGAGCAGGCGGCCCATGGCCGACCAGCCGAACACCTGCTCGGTCACCACGGCGCCGCCGAGGATGGCGCCGATGTCGTAGGCGACCAGGGTGGTGATGGGGATGAAGCCGTTGCGCAGGACGTGCCGGGTGATGACCGCGCGCTCGGTCAGGCCCTTGGCCCGCGCGGTGCGCACGAAGTCCTGGTTCATGACCTCCAGCATGCTCGCCCTGGTGTACCGCGTGTAGCTGGCCAGCGAGAGCAGCACCAGCGCGAGCGTCGGCAGCGCGAGGTGGCCGATCGAGTCGAGCCCCGACTCCCAGAACGTTCCCTCGTAGTTGGGCGTCTCGGCGCCCACGGTGGAGACGGGACGGCCGCCGACGGACTCGGAGTAGTTGTCGAAGTTCATCAGCATGCGATCGGTGAAGATCACCGCGCCGGTGAACAGGCCGGTGAAGATCGCGGCCGGGATGGCGGCCTCCCGGTAGAGCTCGCCGCCCCAGGCCCAGCCGATGCCGAAGCAGACGGCGGCGGTCAGCACGGCGAGCCCGCCGAGGGTGATCAGCGAGGGGTCGTCGAGGACCGGGTCGAGGGCGAACATGGCGATCACGCCCGCGCCCGCGGCCATCAGGGCCGCCTGGAGGGGGCGTTGCCACTCCAGGCCGCTCACCAGGGTCGCGAACCCGAGCGCGCCGCCGAGGGCGGTGAGGGCGACGACCACGGGGCCGAGGCCGGGGTCCGCGAACCACTCGGTGGCCGACAGCACGGCCAGCAGGCACGCCATCGCCGCGGCGCTCAGCGCGAACGCGATCAGCCGCGTTCTGCGGTCGCCCAGGATCAGGGAGGCGCAGGCCATGCCCGTGATGAGTGAGATGCCGCCGATGAACAGCGGCGAGATCGTCGGCTCCGCCAGCCAGTCGTTGAAGTCGAGGGCGAGGAACTGCTTCAGCAGCGTGCCGATCCAGAAGACCGGCAGCGAGAAGCAGATGAAGGCGACGAAGGTGACGGTCTGATCGAGGGCCGTGTACTGCCGCAACGCCGAGATCACGCCGATGGTGATGCCGACGACGATGGCCAGCGCCGTCGCGCCGGTGACCAGTTGCAGCGTTGCCGTGAACGCGCCTTCCAGCATGGCGTTGACGTCCTGGCCCTGGCGGTTGACGCCGAGGTCACCGGTGACGGCGTCGGCGAGCCAGCGGAAGTAGCGGAGGAAAACCGGGTCGTCCAGGCGCATCCGCTCGGTGATCTCGGCGACGGCCGTTTCCTGGGCCGGGCCTGGCAACTGCCGGGCCTCGGACAGCGGGTCGCGGACGTTCACCGCCAGGAAGAAGATCACCACCGAGGCGGCGAGGAAGACCCAGATCGAGACGAAGAGCCGCCGCACGATGAAGGCGAGCATGGCGCAACTCCTGGGGATCAGGGGGTTGAGGGTGGTCGGGGACGGTCAGGGGGAGCGGGCCCGGGTCGGGCCCGGTGACAACAGCGGACAACAGCAGGCGGGGCCGGGGGTCTTGGCGGACCCCCGGCCCCACTGGCGGGTGACGCGATGCCGTTCGGCGGCTAAGGAATCCGCCGGACGGCGGGCCGGGGCCTGCCGCCGGTCAGCTTCTGCTCCACGAGTCGGCGTTCCAGGTGATGCCGTTCTGCGAGGGGTTGGGGACGACGTTCTGCACGTCGGGGTTCCAGGCGGTGATACCCGGGTGCTGGTACAGCGGAATCGTCACCATGTCCTCCCAGAGCAGCGCCTCGATCTCACCGGTGATCCGGTCGGCCTCTTCCATGTCGGAGGTGACCAGCACCTCGTCGAGCAGGGCGTCCATCTCCTCGCTGGAGTAGCAGCCGTTGTTGTTGCCCTTGCCGGTCGGCGAGCACTCACCCACGGTGCGGTAGGTGGAGTTCCAGCCGGAGCGGTCGGGCGAGCCCGACCAGGCGAACATGGCCACGTCGAAGCGGTTCTCCGGGAGACGGCTGTCGAAGAAGTCGAGCTCGGCGGTGAACTCGACGTCGAAGCCGGCCTCCTCGCAGGCGGCCGTGATCAGCTGACCCGCGTCGTTGCGCCGCTGGTTGTCCAGGGTGCTGAAGGTGACCTGGGTGCCGACCGCGTTCTCCTCCTCCAGGATCTGCCGCGCGCGCTCGATGTCCTGCTGGCCGAACTCCGCGATGGCGTCGCCCGCCGTCTCGATCGAGACCTCGTAACCCGGGTCCCAGGGCGCCACGTTGCGGACGTCCTTGGTGGTCGCGTCGGGGACGACCGGCTGGATCAGATTCTGCACGAGGGTCTCGCGCGGGGTGCACAGCGCCCACGCCTGACGGAGCGGGAGCGAGTCCGCGAACGGGCCCTCGTTGAAGTTGAAGTCGAGGTGCTCGTAGGTGTATTCCTCGGCGACCTGCGACTCGATGGTGGAGGCCCCGGTGATCTGGTTGGCCATGTCCACCGTGGGCTGCGGCTCGATGATGTCCACCTCGCCGTTCTGGAGGGCCGCGACCTGCTCCTCCTCCGCGATGGTGCGGATGACGATGGTGTCGGCCGTGCCCGGCTCGCCCCAGTAGTTCTCGTTCCTGGTCAGCGTCACCGACTGCTCCGGCTCGAAGCCGGTGATGACGTAGGGACCGGAGGAGGGGATGAGCGCGGGGTCGGGCAGGGCACCGTCGATCGCCCAGCCCTCGTTGTAGAAGGTGGCCGCCTCCTGGAGCGCGGCCCCGTCGCCTTCCTGAAGCGCCGCCAGGAACTCCTCGGGGGACAGACCGCCCTGCTCGGCGACGACGTGCGCGGGCATCATCGTGGTGTTGCCGTGGCTGGGGCCGTTGAACTGCCAGTCCGCGAAGGGCGTGCTGTAGACCAGCTGGAACGCCTTGCCGCCCGCCTGGCAGTCGGGCATCGCGGTGTCCTCGACGCCGTCGGTGCCGATCGCGGAGAACAGGCCGTCCATGGCGCCGCTCTGCGCGCTCCACCACAGCAGGATGTCGTCGCAGTCGATGGACTCGCCGTCCGACCAGACCGCCGCGTCGTTGATCGTGTAGTCGACGGTCAGCGGGTCGTCGCTGGTCTGCTCGAACGTGCCGAAGTCGGTGTCCGGGACCAGCTGGCCGTCCTCGTTGCCGAAGGTCCAGAAGCCGGAGGTGACGTTCTCCAGCACCTGGCCGTTGGCGACGGTATTGGCCGACGCGGTGGTGTTGTTGAAGCTCTGGAACGGCTGGGCCATTCCGTAGGTGACGGTGCCGCCCGAGCCGCCGTTCTCGTTCTCCTCGCCGCTGCCGTCGTCGTCGTCGCCGCCGCACGCGCTGAGGACGAGAACGCCCCCTAGCATGGCCGCGACGAGCCTCGACGTTGTGCCGATTCGCGTCATCTACTGGGCCTTCCCATTCGTGTGAAGTTGCCGAGAGCTTCCTCACAGACGAGTGCGGGAACAAGTGCGTCACCGTGACCGTTGTGCAGCCGAGATGTGAAGAACGCCGAGCCGTGACCATGATTTCGGGTTTTATCGGGACTGAAGGGGGCGTTTCTCCGGGTCTCCGCGCGTTGATCGGGCATATGTGTTCGCATTGCGGGCGAGCCGGGGGAGAACACCTGACCCACCCTGACCCCGACGGGATGGAAACCTGGCCAAGTTGGGTAAAAACGCTGTGGCGGCGGCGTGTTACGTGATTCGGTGTTCCCGTTGTCTCCGGAGGGTCGGCCCGCGCCACCCTCAACTGCGCATGCGGGAGCCGACCCATGCTCACCACGATCCACACCGCCTTCACCGACACGCGAGCGAGCGATCTTGCCTGGGCCCTGGGCCGGGAGCCGCTGCCCGCGCTCGCCACGCTCGATCTCGAACTGGTCGACGCCCGCGTGCAGTTGCGCGTCCTCGGCGCCTCGCACCAGGTGCTGCTCGACTGTCCCGAGGGCACCTGCTCCGAGACGGTCGCCTGCATCCCCGGCAGCAACACCCCTCTGCCCCTGGGGGTGTCCAAGCGGCTCGGTCACTTCGAGTACGAGTTCGCGGCCTGCGTCGAGAGCCTGAGCGCGGGCTCGTTCGCCGGCCGGGCCCAGGAGTTGCTGGCCCTGGTCTCCGGGCACCCGCAGGGCCTCGCCGGGCTCTTCCCGGGCGAGCCCAACGCGTTCACCGCGCTGCTGGCCCAGCGCAAGGGCGCCCAGGTGCACTGGCGGACCTGGCACTCCTACCCGCAGGAGATGCGCCTGGTCGCCACCAGGACGCGGGTGACGGCCGTGGCCGATCACCGGAAGTGCACTCCTGTGGGTGACGTGATGAACCCGGGGTGTGACGTAACGTTCGGTTCATGATCGACACGCCCGAAGCCGACAGCCCAACGGCCGTGCGTCCAGCGGCTGACGGGCTTCCCGTATCGGCGGGGATCGGGCGTTTTCTGGTTCTCGTCGCCGTCTTCATCTGCGCCGCCTGCGGCCTGGTCTACGAGTTGGAGCTCATCGCGCTCGCCGACTACCTGGTCGGCGACACCGTGACCTACACGTCGATCGTGCTGTCGCTGATGGTCTTCGCCATGGGCATCGGCTCGCTGGGTGCCAAGCGGCTCCGGGTGCACGCCGCGGCCAACTTCGGCCTGATCGAGGCGGTGCTCGCGCTGGTCGGCGGCTGCTCGGCGACGGCGCTGCACCTCTGCTTCCTGATGTTCGGCGACGCGAGGCCGCTGCTGGTGGGATTCTCGCTCGCCATAGGCGTGCTGATCGGGGCGGAGATGCCGCTGCTGATGACCCTGATCCAGCGCATCCGCGAGCAGGACGCCGACCGCGCGGTGGCGGATCTCTCCGCGGCCGACTATGTCGGGGCGCTGCTCGGCGGGCTGGCGTTCCCTTTTCTTCTGCTCCCGCTGCTCGGCCAGCTGAACGCCGCGCTGTGCACCGGCGTGGTCAACGCGCTCGCGGGCGCGGTCGTGGTGCTGTGGCTCTTCCGCGGCGACTTGTCCCGGCGGGTCAGGCGCCGCCTCCTCCTGCTCAACGCCGCGGTGGTCGGCGTGCTGCTCGCCTGCGCGGCGGCCGTCGGTCCCCTGGAGCGGTCCGCCGAGGAGGAGGTGCGGGAGCACCCGGTCGGCCGAGCGGCGGCACATCCGGTGCTTTTGCCAGCGGGAGTGCCTTATGCGCCGGGCAGTGGGTAGGCTCCGCGCCATGGAGCACGAGGTCTTCCTGCCGTATGCCCCCTCCACGGTGCGGAGTGCGCTCGGCCGGCCCGAGCGGGTCGCCCGCTGCGTGCCGGGGCTCCAGCTCGACCCGGAGGGCGATCCCCTCGCCCCCGCGGGCCGCCTGCGGCTGCGCATCGGCTCCTCGACCATCACCTACCGCGGCGGTCTGACGGTGACCGGCGGGGGCGAGTCCTTCACCGTCGAGGCGCAGGGCCACGAGGCCCGGGGCTCGGGGACGGCCACGCTGCTGCTCACCGTGGCGCCGCGGGAGGCCGAGGACGGGACGGGCACGGTGCTGGCGTTCACCGGCACGGTGGAGGCGAAGGGGCGCATGGAGGACGTCGAGGCCGAGCAGCGCGAGGCGGCGGGGCGCCGGCTGCTGGATCGTTTCGCCGAGGCGCTGGCGGACGAGTTGGCGGACGAGGAGCGGCAGCCTCCGGCGGTGGGCGGCGGCATCGGCGAGCCCGACGACAACGAGCGGGCCATCCCGGGAATCCCTCCCCCAGACTCCGTCCGGGAGGTGCCCCCACCGGACGCGATCCGGGAGGTGCCCCCGGTCGAGCCCGAGCCCTCGGCGGAGGCGGAGCCCGAGCCCGAGCTTCCGGACATCGACATCCCGCCGCCCACGCTCGACCCGGCGGTGGAGGAGGACGAGTCCGGCCTCCTGCCCGAGCCGGAGGCGGACTTCGCCCGTCGCACGATGATCGGCCGCAGCGCGGAGGAGGTGGACCACGCGCCGCCCCGGGGCCGTTACGCCCCCGAGCCCGCGCCGGGCCGTTCCTCGGGCGCCGCCACCCTCCGCTGGGCGGCCCCCGCGGCGGCCATGGCCGTGGCCACCGCAGTCCTGATCACCCGCGCCCTCCGGCGCCGTCGCTAGGGTCTGTCCGGCGGATCTTCGTGGATAGCGAGCGGCGTCGGATGCGGTGCATCGCAAGGCACCGGGTCGCCCCTCGTACTTGGTCGTACCGGGGCGATTCGGTAACGCGGCGAGGTGCCGTAGCCGGCGTCGGGAGCCCGCGAGGATTCGCCGGACAGACCCTAGACGGCCCGCTCCCCACCGGGCCGTCGGTGACGGCAGGGCGGCGGAGCCGGGGCTATCGTCATACCGTGACGACTCATGACACCGACCGTGGTGTACGACTCTCCGCAGGCGGGACCGAGTTGGTGCTGCGGCCCGACCAGGGCGGGCGGATCGCCTCGCTCGTGGTCGGAGGCACCGAGCTGCTCCGGCAGGGGGAGCGGTTCGGCTCCTTCGTGATGGCCCCCTGGTGCGGGCGGATGAGGGACGGCCGCTTCCGCAACGGCGGCACCGTTCACCAGATGCCGACCAACGGCGCCCCGCACGCCATCCACGGCACGGTCCGCCGCAGGCAGTGGCGCACCGTCCGCGGGGACGCCACCTCGGCGGTCCTGCTCTGCGAGCTGACCGATCCCTGGCCGTACCCGGGGCGCGTCACCCAGCTGGTGGAACTGGACGAGGACGGCGGCGGCGTGACGCTCACGCTGGGCGTGGAGACCCTGGGCGCCTCCTTCCCGGCGCAGGCCGGCTGGCACCCGTGGTTCCTGCGCACCCTCAGCCCCGATGGGCAGGGCGTCCGCATCGACTTCGACGCCGAGTGGCAGGAGGAGCGCGGCGAGGACCACCTCCCCACCGGCCGTCGCGTCGAGCCGGGTCCCGGACCCTGGGACGACACCTTCGGCATGCCCGACGGCGTGGACGTCTCGCTGACCTGGCCCGGCGAGCTGGAGCTCTCGGTCACCAGCCGCTCCCCGTGGGCGGTGGTCTACGACGAGTTGGACGAGGCCGTCTGCGTCGAGCCGCAGTCCGGCCCGCCGGACGGCCTGAACTCCCGCCCCCGGCTGGTCACCGAGCTGGAGCCGCTGGAGATCACCACCCGCTGGGCCTGGAGCGTCCTGGCATAGGCTCGGGGGCCATGAGCGCGCGAGACGAACTGCTGCGGCAGATCACGAGCAAGGCCGTGGTGCACGGCAAGGTGGTGCTCTCCTCGGGGCAGGAGGCGGACTGGTATGTCGATCTGCGCCGCATCGCCCTCGACGGCGAGGCCGGGCCGCTGGTCGGCCAGGTGATGCTGGACCTGACCGCGGAGCTGGAGTACGACGCCGTGGGGGGGCTGACGCTGGGCGCCGACCCGGTCGCCGCGGCGATGCTGCACGCCGCCGCGGCGCGCGGGGGCCGTCTCGACGCCTTCGTGGTGCGCAAGGCGGGCAAGGCACACGGCCTCCAGCGCCGCATCGAGGGGCCCGATGTGGCGGGCCGCCGGGTGCTGGCCGTGGAGGACGCCTCCACCACGGGTGGTTCGGTGCTGACGGCCGTCGAGGCGCTGCGCGAGGCCGGGGCCGAGGTGGCCGGGGTCGCCGTGATCGTCGACCGGGGCGCGGCGGCGGCCGTCGAGGCCGCCGGGCTGCCGTACTACCCCGCGTTCCGGCTGGGTGACCTCGGCCTCGCCTGAGCGGCTCCGGCGGGATCTCACGCTCCGTAGTCGTTTCACGTGAAACTTTGGGCGCTCGCCCGCGCCGTGATGGCGGTCTGGGAGGATATTCGGGCTGTCGCACGCAACGCACGCAACGCAGACTCCAAGGAGCGGACAGATGCCCATCGCGACCCCCGAGGTCTACAACGAGATGCTCGACCGGGCGAAGGCAGGCCAGTTCGCCTATCCGGCCATCAACGTGACCTCGACGCAGACCCTGCACGCCGCGCTGCGCGGATTCGCCGAGGCGGAGAGCGACGGCATCGTACAGATCTCCACCGGTGGCGCCGAGTTCCTGGGCGGCCAGTACCAGAAGGACATGGTCACCGGTGCCAGCGGGCTCGCGGAGTTCGCCCATGTGGTCGCGAAGAAGTACCCGGTGAACATCGCGCTGCACACCGACCACTGCCCCAAGGACAAGCTGGACGGCTATGTCCGCCCGCTGATCGCGATCTCCGAGGAGCGCGTGGCGCGCGGCGGGAACCCGCTGTTCCAGTCCCACATGTGGGACGGCTCGGCCGAGACCCTCAGGCACAACCTGGAGGTCGCCGAGGAGCTGCTGGCCCGTGCCGCCGCCGCCAAGATCGTGCTGGAGGTGGAGATCACGCCCACCGGCGGCGAGGAGGACGGCGTCACCCACGAGATCAACGACAAGCTCTACACCACGGTCGAGGACGCGCTGCGCACCGCCGAGGCGCTGGGCCTGGGCGAGAAGGGCCGGTACCTGCTGGCCGCCTCCTTCGGCAATGTCCACGGCGTCTACAAGCCGGGCAATGTCGTGCTCCGCCCCGAGCTGCTCAAGGACCTCCAGGAGGGTGTGGGCGAGCGGTACGGCAAGCAGAGCCCGTTCGACTTCGTCTTCCACGGCGGCTCCGGCTCCACCGAGGAGGAGATCGCCACCGCGCTGGGCAACGGCGTCGTCAAGATGAACCTGGACACCGACACCCAGTACGCGTTCACCCGGCCCATCGCCGACCACATGTTCCGCAACTACGACGGCGTGCTGAAGGTGGACGGCGAGGTCGGCAACAAGAAGACGTATGACCCGCGCAGCTGGGGCAAGCTCGCCGAGGCGGGCATGGCCGAGCGCGTCACCGCCGCCTGCGGCCACCTCAGGTCCACCGGCACCCGGCTGAAGTAGCACGCCGACCGCCGCACGCGGGCCCGGGCGTTTGGGCCTTCGCGCGGCCAACCGGCAGACTGGTCGGCATGGCCATTCACGAGAATCTGCTCGGGGGCACGCCCCCGACCCACCTGCCCGACGACCCGGAGCCCCGCGAACTGCTCGCCGCCGGCACGGCTCCGGGTGAGGTGGCGGCGAAGTATCCGGCCTCATCGCTGGCCTGGGCGCAGCTCGCGGACGACGCGTTCGCGGAGGGCCGCACCATCGAGTCGTACGCGTTCGCCCGCACCGGATACCACCGCGGCCTGGACTCCCTGCGGCGCAGCGGGTGGCGCGGCCAGGGCCCGATCCCGTTCGAGCACGAGCCCAACCGCGGCTTCCTGCGTGCCCTGCACGCCCTCGCCCGGGCGGCGCAGACCATCGGCGAGCAGGAGGAGTACGAGCGGTGCGCCCAGTTCCTCCGGGACAGCTCGCCGACCGCGGCGGACACGCTGTCCTGAGCCGGCCCGACGGCGTGCCGGCGCGCCGGCCCACCGCCCCGAGCACCACCACCGAGGCGCCCCGCCCCCGCGGGGCGCCTTTGCCCGTACCGCACGTACGCTGACGTGGGAATCAAGGCCGCCCAAGGAGACAACGATGTCGCAACCGGTGACGGACTTCGGCGAAGAACCCACCCCCTACGAGAACTACGTCCAGGCGGACGTGCTCACCCACCTCCAGCACCCGCTGACCGACGACCCGGGCGAGATGGCGTTCCTGGTCACCACGCAGGTCATGGAGCTGTGGTTCACGGTGCTGGTGCACGAGTGGCGGACCGCGGCGGACGCGCTGCGCGCCGACCGGCTGCCCGACGCGCTGGCCGCGCTGGCCCGCTCGGCCCACGAGATGCGCGCGCTCAACGCCTCCTGGGAGCCGCTGGCGCACCTCACGCCCCGGCAGTTCAACGCCTACCGGCCCGCGCTGGGCGACGGCTCCGGCTTCCAGTCGGCGATGTACCGGCGGATGGAGTTCCTGCTCGGCGACAAGGCGGCGTCCATGCTGGTCCCGCACCGCGGCACGCCCCGCGCCCACGCGGAGCTGGAGAAGTCCCTGCGCGAACCGAGCCTGTACGACGACGTGCTGGCCTACCTCGCGCGCCACGGCGAGCGCATCCCGGACGAGGTGCTGGACCGGGACCTGAGCCGGCGCTACGAGGAGAGCCCGGCCGTCGCCGCGGCCTGGCAGCGGATCTACGCCGCGGGCGAGGAGGGCCCGGACGGCGGCGACCTGCTGCGGCTCGGGGAGGCGCTGACCGAGGTGGCCGAGCTGGTGTGGCGCTGGCGCAACGACCACCTCGCCGCCACCCGCCGCGCGATGGGCGGCAAGATCGGCACCGGCGGCTCGCCCGGCGTGGCCTGGCTGGAGAAGCGGGCGAGCCGGTGGGTCTTCCCGGAGCTGTGGACCGCCCGTGGCCAGGTCTGAACCGCGCGGGCGCGCCGCACAACTGGACGCCACCGACCCGCTGCGGGCGCTGCGGGCGCGCTTCGTGCTGGACGACACCGTCTACCTCGACGGGAACTCCCTGGGCGCGCTGCCGCGCGACGTCCCGGAGCGGCTGGCCGAGGTGGTCGCCCGCGAGTGGGGCGCGCTGCGGATCCGCTCCTGGACCGAGGCCGGCTGGTGGACGGCGCCGGAGCGGGTGGGCGAGGCGATCGCGCCGCTGGTGGGCGCGGCGCCGGGGCAGGTGGTCGTCGGCGACTCCACCAGCGTCAACCTGTTCAAGGCACTGGTCGGCGCGGTCAGGATGGCGGACGAGGAGCGGGACGAGATCCTGGTCGACGCCGCCACCTTCCCCACCGACGGCTATATCGCGGCCTCCGCCGCCCGGCTCACCGGGCGCACGCTGCGCCCGGTGACGGTGCCGGAGATCCCGGCGGCGGCCGGGCCGCGCACGGCCGCCGCCCTGGTGAACCACGTGGACTACCGCACCGGCGAGCTGTTCGACCTCCCGGCGGTCACCGAGGCCCTGCACGCGGCCGGGGCGCTCGCCGTCTGGGACCTCTGCCACAGCGCGGGCGCGCTGCCGGTCGAGCTGGACGCGGCGGGCGTCGACCTGGCGGTGGGCTGCACCTACAAGTACCTGAACGGGGGGCCCGGCTCCCCCGCGTTCCTGTATCTGCGCGCCGAGCACCAGGCCCGTTTCGACTCCCCGCTGCCCGGGTGGAACTCGCACGCCGACCCGTTCGCCATGGATCCGTCCTACGCCCCGGCGGACGGGCCGGTCAGGGGCCGCGTCGGCACGCCGGAGATCCTGTCGCTGCTGGCCCTCGACGCGGCGCTCGGCGTGTGGGAGGGCGTGGACCTGCGCGCCGTGCGGGCGAAGTCCCTGGCGCTGACGGACTTCTTCCTCGCCTGCCTGGAACGGTATGTGCCGGGCGCCCTGGCCAGGCCGGTCACGCCCGAGGAGCACGCGCGGCGCGGCAGCCAGGTCTCGGTCCACTGCGAGAACGCCGCCGAGGTGCACGCCCTCCTGGTCTCGCGGGGCGTGGTCGGCGACTTCAGGCCGCGGAACCTGCTGCGCTTCGGCTTCACCCCGCTCTACACGACGTTCGCGGACGCCGAACGCGCGGCGTGGGAGCTCGGCCGGGCTCTCGACCCGGCGGGCGAGGAGGCCCGTTGACCGAGGGGGCGCCGGAGGCCGAGGGGGCGCCCGAGACGGGGCGGGACGCGGTGGAGGCCGCCGCGCTGCTCGGGCTGCCGGGCGGGAGGGCGCCCGACCTGGTCCTGCGGTACGGGGAGGACCCGGCGCAGGTCGTCGACGTGTACGGCGAGGGCACGCCCCGGGTGGTGCTGCTGCACGGCGGGTTCTGGCGGCAGGCGTACGACCGCGCCTACCTGGTGCCGTTCGCCGTCGCGCTGGCCGGGCGGGGCGTCCCGGTGGCGCTCGCGGAGTACCGGCGGACCGGCGGGGGCGGCGGGTGGCCCGAGACGTTCGACGACGTGCGCGCCGGGCTCGCCGTGCTGCCGGGCGAGGGGCCCGTGGTGCTGGCCGGGCACTCGGCCGGCGGCCACCTCGCGCTGTGGGCGGCCTCCCGCGCGCCGGGGCGGATCGCCGCGACCGTCGCGGTCGCGGCCGTCAGCGACCTGCGGCGGGCCGCCGAACTCGCGCTCGGCGGCGGCGCGGTGGCGGCGTTCCTCGGGGGAGCGCCGCCGGAGGCGGACCCGCTGCGGCTGCCGTCCCCGGCGGCCCCCGTGCTGCTGGTGCACGGTGCCGAGGACCGCCAGGTGCCGGCCGGGCTCTCCCGGTCCTACGCCGCCCGGCACGGCTCCCGGCTGCGGCTGCTGCCGGGCGTGGGGCACTACGACCCGTTCAACCCCGGCTCGTACGCCGGGACCTGGCTGCTGGGGGAGCTGGCGGAGACCGACGAGGCGGTCAGCCGGGCGTAGGCCACGATGTTGGAGTCGTAGCCGCCGCCCTCGGACCAGCGTCCGCCGCAGGTGATCAGCCGGAGCTGCGGGGTGTCGACCGAGCCGTAGACCCGCTCGTCGGGGAAGTCCGACTTGGGGTACTGCTCGACCGAGTCGACCGTGAAGACGGCGACCTGGCCGTCGGTGCGGTCGATCTCGATGTTCTCGCCGGGCCGCAGCGAGCCGAGTCCGGCGAACGCGGCGGGCCCGTCGTAGGTGTCCAGGTGCCCGACCAGGATGGCCGCGCCGCGCTCGCCGGGCGCGACGCCGCCCGAGTACCAGGCGGCGCGCATCGCGTCCTGTTCCGAGGGGGAGGGCGGGCCGCCGTCGGGCGACAGGTCGGCGCCGAAGACTTCGACGTCGGTGGCCAGTTGGGGGATGCGGACCCGGATCGGGTCCGCCCGGACCATGGGTGGGGCCACCACGTCCGACGGCTGGCCCGATATGGACGGGTCCAGGTCCGCCGTGGAACCCGCGTCGGGCGCGGCGGCCGGGGCGTCGACGGCGCCGGGGCGCGAGACGCCCTCGGCGATGCCGCTCGACGCCCGGGCCTCGCGCATGCCGTCGGCGCCGCCGGGCCAGAAGAACCCGGCGAGCAGGCCCACCGAGACCGCCACCGCCGCGGCGGACGTCTCCAGACGGCGGCTGGTGAGCGAGAGCCGCTGGTGCCTGGTCCTCGCGGCCGGGCGGGCCGGGCCCCCTCCCGGGGCGGGGGCGCCATCGGGCCCCGCCGCGTCGCCCGTTCCCGCCGGGGCGGCGCGGCGGAGCGGGGCGGTGGCGCGGAGGGCGTGGTGGCGGCAGGAGGCCACCAGGCGCGGCGCCCTGGCCTCGCACCAGGCGCCCGCCCGGCGCGCCGCGGGCGAGCGCCCCATCCGCAGCGCGAGGGCGCGCAGCACGGCGAGGAGCCGGGCGACCGCGGTGAGCCGGGTGAGCCGGGTGAGCCGGGCACGGGCGGCGATCCCGGCGAGCCCGGAGGGCCGGGGGAGGCGCGGGGGTCTGGGCACGCCGTGCCTCAGAAGTGGTTGCCGGTCGAGCGCCGGCGGCGGGCCAGGAACACGTACCCGACCGCGCCCGCGACGGCCATGCCGCCGCCGATGGCCAGGGCCGTCGCCTGGGTGGAGCCGCTGCTCGCGCCGCCCTGGCCGCCGAAGCCGGCGGAGGCGCCGCCGCTCGGGGTGCCGGCGGTGAAGGTGAACGTCGTGCTCAGCGTGACGCCGTCGGAGCAGCGGACGGTGACCTGGTAGCTCCTGCCGACCTGGAGGCCGCTGCGTTTGATCCGGCCGGTGCCGACCCAGCGCTTGTCGTGGCTCTTGCGGAGGGTGATGTTCTGCTGGAACGCCTGCGAGGTGGCGGGACCGCTCGGCTGGCAGGCGGCCTTGACGGTGACCGAGGTGCCGGCGCCGCCCGAGCTGGGCGAGATGGTGAGCGGGGAGGAGCTGTCCCACCCGGGCCTGGCGGCGTCCTGGGCGAGCGCGGCCGGTGCCGCGAGGCCCAGGGCGAGAACGGACGTGGCGGTGGCCGCGGTCAGACGGGTGGCGATGCGGATGCGGGGCTTCATGGACGAGTGACCTCCGGTCGTCTGCCGCACGCGGAGGGCGTGACGGGTTGTCACTCATGCGAACAGTCCGTGACGCCGCCCGCACCCGGAGCGCGTCCTCGCGGGTGAGGGCCCGGCCGCCGAACGGGGAGGCGGCGGCCGGGCCCTCATGACGCGGGGTCAGCCGACGTGGGGTCAGCCGATGCGAAGTCAGCCGACGCGCGTCAGCGCCCGTGCGGGGTCACTTGGTCTCCAGGTCCCTGCGCCGGAAGCCGGCCAGGCCCAGCGCGCTCGTGCCCGCGGCGACCGCCGTGAGGGCGAGCAGCGGCACCCAGTCCAGCTCGGCGGCCGGCACCTGCGGCACATGGCTGAGCGGCGACAGGTTGCTCAGGAGACCGGGGATGTCGGTCAGGTTGCCCAGGTAGACGACGAAGAACGCGTAGGTCGGAACGGCCCACGCCGCCATCGACGCCCGGGGGAACCATCCGAACACCACCAGCGTGATCCCCGCGGTCGCCCACAGCGCGGGCGCGTACGCCAGCGCGCCCCAGGTCAGGCTCCAGATCAGGCCGGTGTCCTCCGCGGAGCCCGCGCCCGCGAGGCCGAGGCCGAAGCCCGCCAGCAGCGTGATCAGCGTGCCGCCCGCCAGCGCGACGGCCAGGTGGCTGCCCGCCCAGCGGGTGCGGGACAGGCCGGTGGCGAGCAGCGGTTCGGCGCGCCCGCCGGTCTCCTCGGCCCGCGCCCGCAGCACGGCCATCACCACGTAGCAGGCGGCGATCAGCGTCAGGATGGCCAGGACCACGGAGGCGAACGCCTCGGCCAGGCTGGCGCCGCCCAGCTGTTCGACGGACTCGCGCAGCTCGTCGCTGCTGTCGAGCAGGTCCTCCGTCTCCCCGAGGACCGAGCCGAACGTGAGGCCGGTGAGCAGCCCTCCGGCGGCGAAGCCGATCAGCACGCCGCGGTGGAGGCGGAGCGCGAAGCCGAGCGGGTGGGCCAGGGCCTCGCTCGCCCTCGGCCGTCCGGGGCGCGGCGGGCGCAGACCCGCGCCCAGGTCGCGGCGGGTGGAGAGGGCCACGGCCACGAGGACGCAGCCGACGGCGAACGCGGCGTGGAGCAGCAGCGGCCACCAGCGGTCGTCGACGTAGACGTAGGTGCGCTGGGCCCAGCCGATGGGGGAGAGCCAGGACAGCGCGTCGGCGCCGATGTCGCCGACCGCGCGCAGGGTGTAGGCCGCGCCGACGACGGCGATGGCCATGCCGGAGGCGCCGCGGGCGAACGCGGTGATCTGCACCGTCACGGCCGCGACGGCGGCGAAGGAGACGCCGACGGCGACGCTGGCGGCGCCGTAGAGCAGGGAGCCGGAGGCGGTGACGCTCTCGACGCCGAGCCCGCCGAGGCCGAGGGCCAGCAGCAGGCCGAGCGCCACGTTGGCCGCGACGGCGACGGTCAGGGCGGCGGCCAGGTGGGCGTGGCGGCCGACCACGGCGGAGCGCAGCAGCTCCGCGCGGCCGGTCTCCTCCTCGGTGCGCGTGTGCCGCACGACGGTGAGCACGCTCATGATGCCGACGACGATGGCCATCGCGCCGATCATCTGGTGGCCGGTCATGGCGCCGTAGTGGTAGTCGCCGCCGAGGTAGTGCTCGGGGCCCGACATGGCGAGCCCGGCGGGTCCCTCCACGGTCCGCTTGGCCGACTCGCGGTCCGCGAACTCGGGATAGGTGGTCTCGAAGCTGGCGGCGGAGGCGACGGTGACGAAGAACAGGGCCCCGATCCAGACCGGGAGCCGGACGCGGTCGCGCCGCAGGTTGAACCGGATGAGCGTGCCGGTGCCCGCCAGCGCTCCGCCCCGGCCGCCCGGGTGCGCGGGCCTCGCGGGGGCGGCGGGACCGGCGGTCGCGGTGGCGGTCATCGCGCCGCTCCCGCGTGCTGGTGGCCGTTGCCCTCCAGGGCCTCCAGCTCGTCGCCGTAGTGGCGGAGCATGAGCTCCTCCAGGGTCGGCGGGTGGCTGACCAGGCTGCGGACGCCGAAGCCCGCGAGGTGGCGGACGGCGCCGTCCAGGTGGCCGCCGTCGACGCCGAAGTGGACCGTGCCGTTCTCGACGCGCACGTCGTGCACCCCGGGCAGTGCGTCGAGGCCGGTGACGGGCTCGCCGGTCTCCGCCTCGATGGTGGTGCGGGTGAGGTGGCGCATCTCGCTGAGCGTCCCGGACTGGACGATTTTCCCGAGCCTGATGATGCTGACCCGGTCGCAGAGCTTCTCGACCTGGGCCAGGATGTGGCTGGAGAGGAGCACGGTCTTGCCCGCGTCCTTGGCCTCCTTGATCACGTCCTGGAAGACGACCTCCATCAGCGGGTCCAGGCCCGCGGTGGGCTCGTCGAGCAGCAGCAGGTCCGCGCGCGAGGCGAGGGCGGCCACCAGGGCGACCTTCTGCCGGTTCCCCTTGGAGTAGGTGCGGCCCTTCTTCGTGGGGTCGAGGGCGAATCGCTCGGTGAGCTCGTCGCGCCGCTCCCGGTCCAGGCCGCCGCGGAGCCGGGCGAGGAGGTCGATGGCCTCGCCGCCGCTCAGATTGGGCCAGAGCTCGACATCGCCGGGAACGTAGGCGAGCCGTCTGTGCAACCGCACCGCGTCGTCCCACGGGTCCCCGCCGAGCAGGGTCACGGATCCCGCGTCGGCGCGGAGCAGGCCCAGCAGGACACGGATGGTGGTGGACTTCCCGGCGCCGTTGGGCCCGAGGAAGCCGTGCACCTCGCCGGTCCCGACCTCCAGGTCGAGACCGTCCAGGGCGCGGGTCCGGCCGAAGGTTTTCACCAGACCGCTGACGGTGATGGCGTTGCTTGCCGTGTTCATGTTTTCAACTTACTGTTGATTCACAAAGTTGTGAAGTTAGGAAAGCGTCAAGCTCCATGAACGCGGATGGGAGGATGATCTGATGATCGACCCCACCCCCCCGACGCGACGGCCCGGTGAGCGGCGGCCCGTTCCGCCGTACAGCGACGCCACGGCCGCCTGGGTCGAGCGGTGCGCCGCCGACATGACCGAGGCCGGCATGCCGCGCATGGCCTCGCGCGTCTTCGCCTGCCTGCTGGCCTCCCAGGAGGGCACGCTCTCCTCCGCGGAGCTGGCCGACCGGCTCCAGGTCTCGCCCGCCGCCGTCTCGGGCGCCGTCCGCTACCTGGCGCAGATGCACCTGCTCAGCAGGGAGCGCGAGCCGGGCTCGCGCCGCGAGCGGTACCGGCTCCAGCACGACGTCTGGCACGAGGCCATCGCCAGCCGCGACCCCCTGCTCGCGCGCTGGGTCGCCACCATGGAGTCGGGCGTCGACGCGGTGGGGCGCGACACGGAGGCCGGGGTCAGGCTGGCCGAGACCGCCGACTTCCTCGCGTTCCTCCGCATGGAGCTGCCCGAGACCCTCGCGCGCTGGCGCGCGCAGCGCGGCGCCGGCTGACGCGCCGTCCCACGCCCGCCGCCGCGCGCCCCGAGCCGTCACCCCCGCCGTCACCCGGACCCGTCACCCCGACCCGTTGCTCCGGGCCGCCGGGACCGTCAGGCTCAGCGCTCCCGGGCGAACGGTCCAGGTCCGCTCCCGCGTCGGCCCCAGGACGACCGCGTCCGCGCGGTAGCTGAAGCCCGCCCCCGACACCGCCCCGGACACCGTCACCGACGTGGCGCGGGCCGACACGTCCTCGCCCGCCGGGCTCGGCCGCACCACCACCTCCGCCAGGCCGCCCGCCGCACGCAGCGAGACACCGGCGACCGGCCGGTCCAGATCCGCGAGCACCCGTCCGTCCGCCTCGACCCGCAGCCGCTGCCGCGGCCGGTGCACCGTCCGCCACCACAGCCCGGAGGCGCCCGAGGCCCGCGGGTTGGGCGCGGGGATCCCGAGCGGGCCGAGCACCACGCCCCCCGCGTCGTCCGTCAGCAGGTCGAGACGGCGGTCGGTCCCGGTGAGCACCGCGCGCGACGCGGCCACCGCGTCCGTCGGCACCCCAAGAGCCCTGGCCACCGCGACCGAGGGCCCCGGACCCACCGGCACCATCGCCAGCGGGCTCGCGCCCAGTTCACCCGTCTCGTGCAGCAGCGTCACCGCCCGCAGCAGCGCGCCGTCGTCCCCGACGATCACCACCCGGCGCCCGCCCCGGCGCGCGAGGACGCGCGTGAGCGCCCCCGGGCGGTCGAGCACACAAACCTTCGCCTCACCCTCGCCGGCGCAGAGCACATCCCTGGCGATGCGCACCGATTCCCCGTCCGTCCGCCGAGCCGTCGGGTCGATGACGATGAGCACCTGACTGTTCGCCTCCCGGCTGCGTGTCCCGTAGGCTCTCTGTGCAAGAGCCCCTGTCGCGATTGCGCCAGGGGTTTCGTCGATCCGGGGCAGCCCTTGCGTAGATGCCCCGCTCGAAAGGGGTGTACGCCTGTGCCCGCACTTGTGCTGCTCGGCGCTCAGTGGGGTGACGAAGGCAAAGGCAAGGCCACCGATCTGCTCGGCGGTTCGGTCGACTACGTGGTCCGTTACCAGGGCGGGAACAACGCGGGGCACACCGTCGTCGTCGGCGACCAGAAGTACGCGCTCCACCTGCTGCCGTCCGGCATCCTGTCCCCCGGCTGCGTTCCCGTCATCGGCAACGGCGTCGTCGTCGACCCGAAGGTCCTGCTCTCCGAGCTGAGCGGGCTGAACGCGCGCGGCATCGACACCTCCCGGCTGCTGATCAGCGGCAACGCGCACCTGATCACCCCGTACCACCAGACCCTCGACAAGGTCTCCGAGCGCTTCCTCGGCACCCGCAGGATCGGCACCACGGGGCGCGGCATCGGCCCGAGTTACGCCGACAAGATCAACCGGCAGGGCATCCGCGTCCAGGACCTCTTCGACGAATCGATCCTCCGGCAGAAGGTCGACGCCGCGCTCGACCAGAAGAACCAGGTCCTCGCCAAGCTCTACAACCGCCGCGCCATCGCCGCGGACCAGGTCGTCACCGAGCTGCTCGGCTACGCGGACCGGCTGAGGGACTACGTCTGCGACACCACCCTGGTCCTCAACCAGGCGGTGGACGAGGGCAAGGTGGTGCTCTTCGAGGGCGGCCAGGGCACCCTGCTCGACGTCGACCACGGCACCTATCCGTTCGTCACCTCGTCCAACCCGACCGCGGGCGGCGCCTGCACGGGCTCGGGCGTCGGGCCCACGAAGATCAGCCGCGTCATCGGCATCCTCAAGGCATACACCACGCGGGTCGGCGCGGGGCCGTTCCCCACCGAACTGCACGACGCCGACGGCGAGGCGCTGCGCCGCATCGGCGGCGAGTTCGGCGTCACGACCGGGCGCGACCGGCGCTGCGGCTGGTTCGACGCGGTGATCGCGCGGTACGCGACCCGGGTCAACGGGCTGACCGACTTCTTCCTCACCAAGCTCGACGTCCTCACCGGCTGGGACCGCGTCCCGGTCTGCGTCGCCTACGAGATCGACGGCCGACGCGTGGATGAACTGCCGTACAGCCAGACCGACTTCCACCACGCGAAGCCAGTCTACGAGTACCTGCCCGGCTGGAGCGAGAACATCGCGAAGGCCCGGACCTTCGAGGAGCTCCCGAAGAACGCGCAGCGCTATGTGCGGGCGCTCGAAGAGCTCTCGGGCGCCCCCGTCTCGGCCATCGGCGTCGGCCCGGGGCGCGAGGAGACGATCCAGATCAACGCGTTCGTCTGACCGCGCGCGGAGCGCGGCGGGAACGACGGAGGGGGCCGGGGGCGCGTCGGTCGAACGCGCGCCCCCGGCCCCCTCCCGCCGGGTTACCCCGTCAGTTGGTGCGTTCGGCGCTGAACGTCGTGCTTCCGTCGAACTCGGAGAACTCGACCGACTGCGCCTCGGAGTCGCCCGAGCCCAGCGTCCAGGAGATGGTGAACGAGGGCAGCGGCTCGCAGTCGCCGGAGGTGGCCTCGGCCGGGCCGACCAGGATGGAGGTGGTGTCGGTGTGGTTGGCCACCAGGTGCCCCTCCCAGGTGCAGGAGCCGTTCGTGTAGGTGACCCCCAGCTCGCCCGCGGAGGCGGAGAACGGGAAGGTGACCTGGTAGTCGGGGGACTGGTACTGCCCCTCGTAGATGGCGATCGGCATGCCGTCGCCGCCCTGGCTCAGGTCGGCCATCGTCAGCTCGGCGGTCAGGCTGCCCGAGGTCCACAGCAGCGTGCCGTCGCCCTGGGGCTCGATGGTCTGCTCGCCGTACGGCTCGCAGCGGCTCGGGTCGTCGGTGGGAGCGGTGACCGTGGTGCCGGTGCCCGTCAGGGTCAGCGCGTCGCCGACCCCGGTCAGCTGCGACTCCTCGGTGCACAGCAGGGTCCGCAGCAGCGTCCACTGCGTCGTCACCGTGTCGCCCGTGGAGCCCTCGTTGATCTCGATCCGCTGGTACCAGCCGGCGTCCTCGCCGTCGTTGAGGACCGGGCCCTCCCAGGAGCCGATGTACTCGTACCCCACGGTGCCCTCCCCGCCCCCGGGCGGCGCGGGGTCCTCGGTCGGGTCCTCGGTCGGCGTCGGGTCCTGGGTCGGGTCCTCGGTGGGGTCGTTGGACGGCTGCGCGGTGGGCGGGTCGTCCGGCTCGTCGTCGCCGCCGCTCATGGAGACCACCGCGATGCCCGCGGCCAGGGCGAAGACGGCGACCGCCGCGACCACGATCCACGTGATGTTCTTGCGCTGTCCGCCGCCGTGACCGCCGTGGCCGGGACCGCCCGGAGCGCCGGGGCCGCCGTGACCCATCGGCCCCGCCGGGTAGCTCGCGCCGTAGGGGCCCTGCACGGAGTTGACGTCGCCGGGGACCGGCGAGCCGTACCCGGGCGTGCCCGGCGCCTGCGGGTAGCCGTACCCGGCGGGCCCTCCGGGGCCCCCGGGGCCCTGCGGGTAGCCGTAGCCGCCGCCCGCGGGGGGCGGGGTGCCGTACCCGGCGGGCGGCATGGCCGAGGTCATCGTGGCCATCCCGTCCACCCCCGAGTTCGGCGGAGGGCTCGGGGGCGGCGTCGCGGGCACGCTCAGCTGCGTCGGCGGCTGCGCCGGCAGCGGACTCGTGGGCGGCATGCCGGGTATGGACGACGGCGGGGCCGGCGTCGGCGGCATGTGCGGCATCGCGGGCGGCGGCTGCGTCGCCGGCTTCGGCGGCGCCTGGAGCGGGTCCTCGGAGTCCAGCAGCTCCACCGCGTGGCGGCCGAGCTTGGCCACCAGCGCGCCCGGCAGCCAGGGCTCCTCGTCGTTCTCCGCGGACTCGGTGTACGCGATGAGTTCGTCCAGGCTGGGCCGGTCCGCCGGGTGCTGCGCCAGGCATCGCTCGATCAGGCCGCGCAGCCCCTCGGGCACCTCGCTCAGGTCCTGCTGGCCCTGGACGATCCGCAGCATCAGCGCGGTCATCGCGCTGTTGGCGTCGCCGAACGGGGTGGAGCCGGTCGCCGCGAAGGTGAGCACGGAGCCGAGACAGAAGACGTCGCTCGCGGCGGTCAGGACCTCGCCGCGGCACTGCTCGGGCGACATGAAGCCGGGCGAGCCGACGGCCGCGCCCGTCCTCGTCAGCCCCTCGCCGCCGGCCTCCAGGGCGCGGGCGATGCCGAAGTCGATGACGCGGGGGCCGTCGATGGTGATCATGACGTTCGACGGCTTGAGGTCGCGGTGCACCAAGCCCGCGGCGTGGATGTCGCGCAACGCCTTGACCAGGCCGTTGGCGAGGATCCGCAGCGAGCGTTCGGGCAGGCGGCCATAGGTGTGGGCGACGACCTCGTGGAGCGAGGGACCCGCCACGTAGCCGGTGGCCACCCAGGGCGTCTCCGCCTCGGTGTCGCAGCCGAGCACCGGAGCGGTCCAGTCACCGCCGACGCGGCGCGCCGCGTCGACCTCGTGCTGGAACCGTTGTCTGAACTCCGGTTGTGCCGCGAGCTCCGGCTGGACGAGCTTGACGGCCACCGTGCGCCCGCGGTCGGAGCGGGCGAGATAAACGCTGCCCATTCCGCCGGCGCCCAATTTCCCCAGCAGGCGGTAGTGGCCCACTCGTTGAGGATCGGTCGGCCCGAGCGGTTTCATGTCGTGCTACTCCCCTTCGCTCCGATAAGCCTCATGAGAATACGGGGGACCGTACACAAGGTAGGGGACAGGAGCCGAACGGCGACCGGTTCCCCCGTGCCCCTCTGACGTCGGCATCCGTACCAATTCGTGACCTGAAGGGGACATGGAGCAGACATGAAAGAGACCTATTCGATACGTTCCAGCTCGGCCGGGTCCTCGTCGAGGCGGTCCAGCCAATTGATCTTGATGGTGTCCTCGTCGCCGTCCTCCTGGAACAGCCGGAAGCTCGGGTAGACGCTGCAGTCCGCGTCGGGCCCGCTCTCCACCAACTGGTCGGGACCCAGCGTGATCTGCCGCTCCCCGACCGCCACCAGGTGGTTCTCCCAGGTGCACGTCATCTCGCCGTCCTGCGACCTGGCGAACCGCAGCACGATGTCCCCGACTCTGCCCTGCGAGATGGTGACGATGTCCTCGCCGTCCACATCCTGGTCCTCGTCGTGCCACTCGTCCCGCCACTCGCCGAGCAGCCCCGCCGGGACGTTCTCGGCCGCGGCCGGGTCGGCGGTGTGCAGCACCGCGCTCTGGCTGCTGTACGCCCAGTCCATCCCGCCCTCCTCGTTGAGGCGCAGCGTCTGGACGGTGGTGTTGTCCCGGCAGGACTCCTCGATCTCGTCCTCGGGCGCGCTCCAGTCGGCGACCTCGGTGAACGAGAGCCGGCCGTCGAACGAGTCGAGCTGCATCTCGAAGACGCACAGGGTCCTGGGGGTGAGCGTCAGGGCCCGGCCCACGACTTCGCCCTCGCCGCCCTGCTCGATCTCGAAGCGCAGCTCCTTCACATCGCCGCCGTCGTCCGTGTACTCGCCCTGCCAGGCGCCGAGATACGCCTCGTCGATCACGCCGTCGCCCCCGCCTCCGCCGCCGCCGTCCCCGGTCACCTGCTGGGCCACCAGCACGCCGAGCACCGCCATCACGACCAGCACGGCGGCGATCGAGGCGATGGTGGCCGGACGCCGCGAGCGGCCCGAGGGCGGCGGCGGGGTGCCGTAGCCGCCGCCGGGGTAACCGCCGACCGAGGGGAGCGAGGGCGCCGCGGGGCGGTAGGGAGTGCCCGGCTGCGAGTACGGCGAGGGGACCGGCGCGGGCCTGGGCTGCGGACTCGTGGAGGCGGGCCAGGGCGAGGAGTGCGCGGGCCGCGGGCCCGAGGGCGGGGGCGGCGAGGCCGCGGCGGACGGGGGCACCACCGGCAGATCGGTGCGGCTCTCCGGGTTCTCCGAGTCGAGCAACTCGACGGCGTGCCGCCCGAGCTGGGCGACCAGCGCGCCGGGCAGCCACGGCTCGCGGGAGACGCTGAGCGGCGTGGTCGCCTGGAGCAGCTGCTCCACCGTGATCCGCCGCTCGGGCTCCTTGGCGAGACAGCCGGATATCAGCTCGTGGAGCCCCTCGGGCACGCCCGCCAGATCGGGCGGCTCCTCCGCGATGTTGAACATCAGGATGTGCACGCCCGAGTCCAGCGCGCCGAACGGGGTGTGGCCGGTGGCCGCGTACGCCAGCAGCGAGCCGAGGCAGAAGATGTCGCTGGCCGGGCTCAGCCGCCCCCCGCGGATCTGCTCGGGGGACATGAACCCGGGGGAGCCCACCGTCGCGCCGGTGCGGGTGATCCCCTCGCCGGGGCCCGGCTCCAGGGCGCGGGCGATGCCGAAGTCGATGACCCGCGGCCCGTCGATGGTGAGCAGCACGTTGGACGGCTTGAGGTCGCGGTGCACGAGCCCGGCGCCGTGGATGTCCTGGAGCGCGTGCGCCAGGCCGTTGGCCAGGAGGCGGACGCTGTGCTCGGGCAGCGTGCCGAAGTCCCGGCTCACGACCTCGTGCAGCGAGGGCCCGGCGATGTACCCGGTGGCGACCCAGGGCGTCGCCGCCTCCGTGTCGGCGTCGAGCACGGGCGCGGTCCACCGGCCGCCCACCCGGCGCGCGGCGGTGATCTCCTGTGCGAACCGCCGCCTGAAGTCGGGCTCCTGGGCGAGTGCGGACCTGATCGTCTTGACGGCGACGGTCCGGCCGCGTTCGGAACGGGCCAGGAAGACCTGTCCCATCCCGCCTTCGCCGAGCCTGCCGAGCAGCCGGTACTCCCCTATCCGGTGCGGGTCCTGTGGCGTCAGCCGATCCATATGGAGCAGACTCCCCCGATACTGTCGTTGGTTGCCCCACCGAGGATAAAGGTGAACGGGCCGACCGCCCATGCGGGTCAGCGGGGCTGCTGGAGCGCGCGGCTCAGTGCGGTGTGCCGGTGAGCCGCGCGTGTTGCATGCCGGCGATCCTCCTGACGAGAACGAGCGCCGCCACGGCCGCGGCCAGGCCGAGGCCGTTCTGGAGGGCGCCGAGCACGGCGCGCCGGGTGGCCTGGCCGACGTTCTCCGCCTCGTGCCACGGCTGGCCGCTCAGCACCACGCCCGAGAGCAGGTAGGCGAGGAGCAGGGTCCACCAGGCGTTGACCAGGGCGAGGGACGCGTACGGCCTCGGGTGCGAGGCGCGCCAGATGTCGTCGGCGATCTGCTTGGGCAGCGCCAGGTTGGCGAGTGGGATGAACCAGAAGACGGCCGCGCGGCTCTGCTTGTACCTGATCCGGCCGGGGGCGAACGCCTCCGCGTTGCGCCTGACCTGCCAGAACCAGATCAACCAGACGAGGAACAGGGCCAGTTGGACCACGCCCGCCGCGTTGGCGAACCACTCCAGGTCGTTCTTCCGCTTCTCGGCCGTCTCGGAGATCAGGGTCACGTCGCCCCCGCCACGGAGCAGTTCGCTCTCCCAGTCGCCGATGTCGCCCGCCACCTGCGCGTACAGCGCCAGGGTGACGGCCAGCGTCAGCGCCATCACGGCGAACAGGGCGGTCAGCGCGGTGGTCGATCCGCGCACCGGCCGTGGTTTTGGGGGCGGCGCCGGGGGCGGCGGCGCGTACGCCGGCGCTGAGTGCCAGGGGCGCGTCGGGGGCTCCCGGTACCCCTGCGGCGTGTACGTCACCGGCGCGCGGGGCACCGGCGCGCCCGGCACCGGCGTGTGAGGCGGCGCGAGGGTGTGCGGGGGCACGGGGGTGTGGTGCGGTGGGGGCGTGTGCGCCGGGGGCACGGCGTAGGTCGGCGGGTGCGCCGCGCCGCCGGGTGAGGGCGCGGCCGTGGTGACGTCGGCGTGGGCGCCGAACGTCGGCGGCGTCCTGGGCCCCCCGGGGGCGGGCGGCGCCGGGGGCGCGGCCGGTCCGGACACGGCGTCAGGGTCCTCGCTGTCCAGCAGCGAGACCGCGTGGCGGCCGAGCTGTGCCAGCACCTCGGCGGGCAGCCAGGGCCCGTCGCCTCCGGGCCCGGTCCGCTCCAGCAGCCCCTCGACGCCGGGGCGTTGCTCCGCGTCCTTGAGCAGGCAGTCGGCGACCAGCCCGCGCACCGCGTCCGGCACCCCGTCGAGGTCCGGCTCCTCCTCCACGATCCGGAACATCAGCGCGTGCCCGCCGCTGTCCCCGGTCCCGAACGGCAGCCTCCCGGTGGCCGCGTAGGCCAGCACCGAGCCGAGGCAGAAGACGTCGCTCGCGGGGGTGAGCCGCTGGCCGCGGACCTGCTCGGGCGACATGAAGCCGGGGGAGCCGATCACGGCCCCCGTCCTGGTCAGCCCGCCGCTGGTGATGCCGTCCAGGGCGCGGGCGATGCCGAAGTCGATGACGCGGGGGCCGTCGATGGTGATCATGATGTTCGACGGCTTGAGGTCGCGGTGGATCAGCCCGGTGCTGTGGATGTCGCGCAGCGCCCGCGTCAGCCCCGAGGCGAGGAAGGCGAGGGAGCGCTCGGGCAGCGGGCCGTAGTCCTCCGCGACGACCCGGTGGAGCGTCGGCCCGGCGATGTACCCGGTGGCGACCCAGGGCGTCGCCGCCTCGGTGTCGGCGTCGAGCACCGGGGCGGTCCACTCGCCGCCCACCCGCCGCGCGGTGGTGATCTCCCGCGCGAACCGCCGCCGGAAGTCCGGCTCCCTGGCCAGCCCCGGCTGGATGGTCTTGACGGCGACGGTCCTGCCGCGCTCGGAACGCGCCAGGTAGACCTGCCCCATGCCGCCCTCGCCGAGCCGGGCGAGCAGTCGGTAGCCACCGATCGTGCGCGGGTCCTCGGGCGCGAGCGATTCCATGCGCGGACGTCCTTCCCCCCGGTGCGCGGACACGTCGCCCCGAGCATAGGGCCAACGCCCCTGGTCCGGCCGGTCCCCGCCGTGTCACGACTCGTCACCCGTTCTGTAACTCACCCCGTGACGTGAACTCCCCCCGGGGGGCGCGGACCGCCCGGCGCCCGGGTCACTCCTCCAGGCGGTCCAGCGCGGCGGTGAGCCGTCGCAGCACGTCGTGGACGCGGGCGAACTCCTCCTCGCCGCCCAGCTCTTCGCTCAGCCGGGCGGCGAACTCGGCGTGCCCGGGGCCGATCCGGTCCACCGCCGTCCGCCCCTCGTCGGTCACCGCGAGCAGCTTGGCCCTGCGGTGCGCCGGGTTGGGCCGGTACGCCGCGAGGCCGCGCTCGACCAGCAGGTCCGCGATGCGCTGCACGCTCTGCCGGGTGATGCCCATCGCGCGCGCGATCCCGGCCACGGTCAGCGGCTCGTTCAGCACCGCCCCGAGCACCTGCCACCACGCGGCGGTCAGCCCCGCCGGGCGGGCCAGCCCCTCGGCGACGGCGAGGAACTGGCCGTTGATCCTGAAGGACGTCAGCGCGGTGCCGGACAGCAGGGCGGGCGCTCCCCCGGGGGTCACCCGGCCGCCGCCACGGTCTCGTAGGCGTCCGCGTCGGAGTGCGCGAACAGCCGGAACCACGCGTCGAGCACCTCGGGACCGAAGACGCCGAGCCGCCGGAAGATCTCGCGGGCGAACGCCTCCGGGTCCGTCGGCCCCGCCGTGATCACGTCGCGGTCGCAGACCGCGTCCGCGTCCCGGTACAGCTCGCCGCCCGCGTACCCGCTGAGCCCGAGCACGTACGGCGCCGCGCCGGTGTGCGCGCGGTCGTCGAGGAGCCCGGCGCGGGCGAGACCCACCGTCGCGCCGCAGATCGCGGCCACGGGCACCCCCGCCTCGGTGAAGCGGCGGGCGGCGTCGGCGAACGGCGCCAGCGCCTCGCCCTCCAGCCACAGGTCGGCGCCGGGCAGGATCAGCAGCGCGCTGTCCTCGGGGGAGAGGTCGGCGAGCGCGATCTCCGGCAGCACGCGCACGCCGGCGACGGTGGTCACCGGCTCGGTGGTGGGCCCGGTGGTCACCACCCGGTAGCCGCGCCTGGCCAGCTCGGCGGTGGCGTGACCGGTCTCCCAGTCGGCGAGTGTGTCGTATACGGCGAGGTGAACGGTCTTGTTCATGCGGGCCTCCCGGCCTCGGGAACGGGTGCCTGTGACAGCATCCTGGCAAATGGACAGCATGCTGTCAACGGGGGAGGGCTAGGCTGGGCCGCCGTGATTCAACGCAGCACCTTGCGCGAGCAACTCGCCGACGCCCTGCGGGAGGAGATCCTCGCCGGGCGGCTCGCCCCGGGCGGGGAATTCACCGTGCGGGAGATAGCCGAGCAGTACGGCGTCTCGGCCACGCCGGTCCGCGAGGCCCTGGTGGACCTCTCGGCCCAGGGCCTCCTGGAGGTGGAGCAGCACCGCGGCTTCCGCATCAGGCGGTTCTCGCTCGAAGACTTCCGCAGCATGATCGAGGCGCAGCGCATCGTCAGCGACGGCGTCCTGGTGATGAACCCGGAGCTGGCCGGGCGCGAGGCGCTGCCCGAGGCGTTCACCTCGATCCGCCGCCGCGCCGCCGCCGCGCGGCAGGCCGCCCTGGCCGGCGACCTGGACATCCTCATCGCCTACGACCTGCGCTTCTGGCGCGAGCTCGACGCGCTGCTCGGCAACCCCCACATCGGGGACTTCCTCGACCGGCTGCGGGTCGCCTGCTGGGCGTTCACCGTGCCCTACCTGCGCCGCGAACCCGGCCTCGCCGGGCGCCTGTGGGCGGGCCATCTGGAGCTCGCCGACTCGGTCGAACGCCAGGACCCCGCGGGAACGGCCCGCCTGCTCGGCGCCTACCGCGCCCAGGCCCTCGCCCTCGCCGCGCAACTGACCGGGGCATGAGGCCGTTTCAGGCTCTACGCTGGCCCGTACGCGCCCCTCGCAGAGAAAGCAGTGACGTGGCCTGTGACCTGTGGCTGGTCCCCCTCGTCGATGTGCTGTGCCACAGCCCCGACAATCCGTTCGCCGACGAGCTCGCCGAGTACGACCGGGCCCTGAACGAGGCCGGGCTGCCGCCGGTCCCCGTCTACGGGTACGTCCCCGGCATGTCCGGGGCGGTCGCGCCGATCGCGGGCTTCGACTACGCCGCGCTCCACCTGCTGCGCCGCGCCTACCTGCTCCAGCTCAGCGGCCTGCCGGTCTCCCCGGCGGAGGAGCTGGACGGCGACTACCAGCATCTGCTGGAGATGTTCGAGGCGAGCGCGCAGCAGTCGCACCTGGTGTGGCACTTCGACCACGCGGGCGCGTACGTCCCGGTCGACTTCCCGCACCCGCTGGTCAACGAGACGCTGCTGGCCGGCGGTGGGCCCCTGGGCTCCAGTCACGGGCTGCTGCGCGAGCTGGAGCGGGTGGCGCCGGTGCTGGAGATCGACCACCTGAACCCGCCCC
>NZ_LAVK01000179.1 GCF_001083795.1 Streptomyces sp. SBT349 | reverse complement strand
GACCCCGGAGACCGCCGGGACCACCGCCGCCTCCGGCGCGGCGGTGGTCCCGGCGGTCTCCGGGGTCTGGGGGGTGTCGTTCACCGCTTGCCCTTCCGTACGGTCCTCAGGGTGGTGACGGCCAGCGCGAGCGCGGCGTCCTTGACGGCGTGTCCGCTGCCGCGCAGGGAGCGGCCCGCCCGCCGGTGGAGGGCGCCCGCGATCCGGCCGCGGGTGGTCTTCGCCTTCAGCAGGCCGGTGAACAGCTCCTCGGCCTGCTCCACGATGGGCGTCGGCCCGTACCGTTCCGAGCTGGTGAGGGCGGCGCGGCCCATGCGGCGGCGCAGCGTGTCGTCGCGGATCAGGTCGAGCAGCGCGCCGGCCAGGGCGTCCTGGTCGCCGACCGGGATCAGCCGGCCGTCCACGCGGTCCTCGATGATCTCGCCGGGGCCGTAGGGGCAGTCGGTGGAGACGACCGGCAACCCGCAGCGCATCGCCTCCACGATCGTCATCCCGAACGGCTCGAAGCTGGAGGTCACCGCGGCGATGGAGCCCTTGACCCACTCGGCCTCGATGGGCGACGCGGCGCCCATCAGGAAGACGTGGTTGTAGAGGCCGAGCTCCTCGATCAGCTCCCGCAGCCGCTCCTGCTCCTCGCCCTTGCCGTAGATCCGCAGCCGCCAGTCCGGGTGCTCGGTCGCGACCCGTTCGAAGGCGCGGATGAGCAGGTCGTGCCGCTTGGAGCGGACCAGGCGGCCCGCGGCGATCACGATGCGCCCGCTCCCGTCGGCCGGCGGCAGCGCGGGGTCGGGAACGCTGTTGGGCAGCGCGGCCACGCGCACGCCCGGCAGCTTCATCTTGCGGCGGTAGACGGCGGCGTCCGCGTGGGTGACCGTGGTCAGGGCGTCGAGGCGCGGGTAGGCGCCGCGCAGCTCGTTCCGCAGGGCGGGCGGGTGGTTGTCCAGCGTCAGGTGCTCCTGGCCGACCAGCGCGGCGCGCCGGGGGCCCTGGAGGGCGAGGTGGACGTTCAGCCCCGGGCGGGTGCCGATCACCACGTCGGAGTCCAGGTCCGACAGGCATGCCTCGATGCGCTCGTCGGTGAGCTCGCTGTACTGGTCGTAGCGGTACTCGGAGGCGGGGAAGACCCGCGCGGGCTTCTGGTGGAGGGGGTGGTCCTTCTCCGTGCGCTGATCGACCAACGGGCGCAGTCGCACTCTTGTGTCCAGGGTGAAGTTCGGCTCCTCCCGATGCCGGTGCACGGAGATGATCTCCACCTCGTGCCGTTCGGCGAGCGCACCGGCCAGATTGAACGTGGTCTTGATGGTCCCTCCGATTCCGTAGGCGTTGTGGAGGAGGAAGGAAATCTTCATGCGGAGATAGACCCTTGCGGCAAGCGCGCGGTTGCCCGGCGTTCGGCTGGAGTTCACGCGACCCCGTTCACCTCACGGGCGTTCGGAGCGGTGATCTTGAAGGTAGCGCAGGACCTACGACCTCGCCCGCCAGGTCCAGTCGGCCACCTCGGGCAGGTCGGTCCCGTGCTCGGTGATCCACTCGGTGTGCCGGAAGCGGACGTCCGCCATGTGCTGGCGGACGTGCGCCGCCCTGACCGCGAGCCCCGGCACCCGGTCGATGACGTCCATGACGAGCCGGTAGCGGTCGAGGTTGTTGCGCACCACCATGTCGAACGGCGTGGTGGTGGTGCCCTCTTCGAGGTAGCCGCGGACGTGCAGGTCCTCGTGGTTGGCCCGGCGGTAGGTCAGCCGGTGGATCAGCCACGGGTAGCCGTGGTAGGCGAAGATCACCGGCCGGTCGCGCGTGAACAGGGCGTCGTAGTCGCGGTCGGTCATCCCGTGCGGGTGCTCCTCCGCGGGGATCAGCCGGGCGATGTCCACCACGTTGACCACCCGGACGGCGAGTCCGGGGAGGTGACGGCGGAGCAGGTCGGAGGCGGCCAGCACCTCCTGGGTCGGCACGTCGCCCGCGCACGCCAGCACCACGTCCGGCTCGCGGTTGTCCGCCTCCGAGCCCGCCCACTCCCAGATACCGGCCCCCCGCGCGCAGTGGGCCCTGGCGTCCGGCAGGCTCAGCCAGTCGAAGCACGCCTGCTTGCCCGCGACCACCACGTTGACGTAGTCCCTGCTGCGCAGCGCGTGGTCCGCGACGGCGAGCAGGGTGTTGGCGTCCGGCGGCAGGTAGACGCGCACGACCCCGGGGCTCTTGTTGAGCACGTGGTCCACGAAGCCCGGGTCCTGGTGCGAGAAGCCGTTGTGGTCCTGCCGCCAGACGTGGGACGTCAGCAGGTAGGTCAACGACGCGACGGGCCGCCGCCAGGGCAGGGAGCGGGAGGTGTGCAGCCACTTGATGTGCTGGTTGGCCATCGAGTCGACGATGTGGACGAACGCCTCGTAGCTGGAGAAGAGCCCGTGACGGCCGGTGAGGAGATAGCCCTCCAGCCACCCCTGGCACAGGTGTTCGGAGAGGATCTCCATGACCCGGCCGTCCCTCGCCAGGTGCTCGTCCACCGGCAGCACCTCGGCCTCCCACGCCTTGCCGGTGGCCTCGTAGACGGCCTGGAGCCGGTTGGACGCGGTCTCGTCGGGTCCGACGAGGCGGAAGTCGCGCCGTTCGCGCGTGGCCTCCATCAGCTGGGCGAGCAGATGGCCCAGCACGGCGGTCGGCTCGTGCTGGGTGGCGCCCGGCGCGGAGACCGGGACCGCGCTGTCGGCCAGCGGCGGCATCGGCAGCTCGCGCAGCAGCAGTCCGCCGTTGGCGTGCGGGTTGGCGCCCAGCCGCCGGTCGCCCGACGGGACGGCGGACAGCACGGCGGGAACGGGCCTGCCCCGCGGGTCGAACAACTCGTCCGGCCGGTAGGAGCGCAGCCACCGCTCCAGCTGGGCGAGGTGGTCCGGGTTCTCGCGGGCTCCGGCCAGCGGTATCTGGTGGGCGCGCCAGGTGCCCTCCACCGGGAGCCCGTCCACCTCGGCCGGGCCCGTCCAGCCCTTGGGTGTGCGCAGCACGATCACCGGCCAGCGCGGCCGGCTGGTGGCGCCCTCGTGCCGGGCGGCCCTTTGATGGGCCTCGATGCGGTCGAGTGCCTCGTCCATCGCGGCGGCCAGCTCCCGGTGCACGGTCCGGGGGTCGTCGCCGGACTCGTGCAGCGGGTGGTGGCCGTAGCCGCGCAGCAGGTCGTCGAGCTCGGACTCGGGCAGCCTGGCCAGCACGGTCGGGTTGGCGATCTTGTAGCCGTTGAGGTGCAGGATCGGCAGGACGGCCCCGTCGTGGACGGGGTCGAGGAACTTGTTGGCGTGCCAGGAGCCCGCGAGCGGGCCGGTCTCGGCCTCGCCGTCGCCGATCACGCAGGCCGCGAGCAGGCCCGGGTTGTCGCAGGCCGCGCCGTAGGCGTGCGCCAGGGAGTAGCCCAGCTCGCCGCCCTCGTGGATGGAGCCGGGCGTCTCGGGCGCGGCGTGGCTGGGGACGCCGCCGGGGAAGGAGAACTGCCTGAACAGCCGGGCCATGCCGTGGCCGTCCCGCGTCACGTCCGGATAGGTGTCCGTGTAACTGCCGTCCAGCCACGAGTTGGCCAGCACGGCGGGGGCCCCGTGGCCGGGGCCCCAGACGCAGAGCGCGTCCAGGTCCCTGGCCCGGATGACGCGGTTGAGATGGGTGTGGATCAGGTTCAGGCCGGGCGAGGTGCCCCAGTGGCCGAGCAGCCGGGGCTTGATGTGCTCGGGGCGCAGCGGCTCGGTCAGCAGCGGGTTGGCGAGGAGGTAGATCTGCCCGGCGGCCAGGTAGTTCGCCGCCCGCCAGTGGGCGTCGAGGGCGGCGAGCTCGTCCTCGGGCAGCTCCTCCCCGAGCAGCTCCTTCTCCTGTCGGTCCGGCGCCATGGGCTGGGCCCCTTCCGTGTCGGCCCCGCCGGGGCTGCGTCTACCTCGCCTTGCGGGTGCGGGAGCGGTTCGCCTTGCGGACCGCGTCGAGCAGCTCGGCCTTGCCCATCCGCGAGCGGCCCTTCACGTCGAGCCGCTTGGCCATCTCGTAGAGGTGCTCCCTGCTCGCGTGCTCGTCGACGCCCTCGCCGCTGCGCCCGCCCACCTGGCGGGGCCGCGCGGAGCGGGGGTCGGACGGCCCCTTGCGCCCGCCCTCCTTGCGCTCCCAGCGGTCGCCGATCTTCTCGTAGCTGTGCTTGAGCGCGCCGTACGCGACGCGCTGCGCCCGCTGGCCGCGGCCGTACTCCTTGATCGCGGAGTCGTGCGCCTTGATCCAGGTGCGCTGCGCCCCGGACGGCGACCGTTCGAGGGTCGAGGGAAGATCCTTGCGTCCCGGCACGGTGACCACCTCCGTGTGCTGTGTGTCGTGTGCCGTCGTACTTCGACCCCGGCGAGTACCCCCTCCGGGACCGGTGAAACGGCAGGTGAGCGGCCGTTCAACGAGTGAGGGTGCAGCGGGTGAGCTCGATGACGAGCTGCGAGGCCAGGAACCAGTTCGCGGACGGGTGGCCGTAGGGGAGGTATCCGTCGTCGGGGGCCGGGACGAGGCGTCGGCCGCCGTCCGCCGGGGTGAAGAAGCCGCCGAACGCGCCCCAGACGCGAGGCTTGCGGGAGCGGACGAAGACCGGGTCCTTCAGATGCGGGCAGTACCGGAGGGCCAGGGTCGCGCACGGCTCGCACACCGGCGGCTTGGTGGACAGCGCCCCCTCGGACCAGTTCGCGAGCCGCTCGGCGGGCGGCGGGGGCTGGACCAGGAACAGCCACCCCTCCGCGGTGCGGCTCGCCGGGCCGCCGCAGACCTGGCACAGCCTGTGGAACATGACGTGCCGCTGCCGGTAGGAGTGCAACGCGCGGTAGTTCGGCCGTCCCTCACCCGGTGCCTCGATGAGGCGGGCCCACAGAACGCCGTGCCGGTCCCGGTCCCGGGGCGTCTCCTCCCGGTAGGCCAGCCCCGTGCCGTCCGGCCGGATCGTCAACGCGCCCCGCACGGCGGCGGTTTCGGCACTCCACGCGGCGGCGTACGGAACGGGCAGCCGATTCGGCCCCCACAGCAACGGTGATCGAACGAGTGAGTCAGTGTTCGCCGCCATAGCAAGTCAGCCCTTCTCTCATGCCCCTTGGTGCTCATACGGTGGCGCTGGGTAGTGACTGAGCGCAATAGAATCTGCTGAGAATCAGTCTGGCTACGCAAATTGGCACATGCCAGGGCATTCGCATGGCTTCCACGGCCCGCCGGATCGATGCCAGGCTGAACACAAGGCAGGCGCAGGTACGCACGTGCGCCGGAACGGAGAGCACATGGCAGCACGACCGCAGCCAACGGCCAGGCGCATCAGCCTCGGACACGAACTGCGGCAGTTGCGCAAGGAAGCCGGGCTCACCATGGCGGAGGCCGTCAAGGACCTGCCGTTCGACGAGAGCACGCTCCAACGCGTCGAGACCGGCTGGAAGTCCTTCCGCCAGGCCGGGCATCTGCGAGACCTGCTTGAGCGCTACGGCATCACGGACGATGACGAGGTGGACCGGTTGGTGGCGCTCCAGCGCGAGGCGTCGAGCCGGGAGTGGTGGACCGGGACGGGGACCACCATGCTCTCGGGAATGCCGCGCTTCCTCGGTGTCGAGTCCATCGCCCGGGAGATCCGGATGTTTCATCCGACGGTCGTCCCGGGACTGCTCCAGACCGAGGCGTACGCCCAGGCCGTTCACGATCTGCACAAGCCCATCGACGAGACGACCACGGAGTTCGTCCAGCAGAGCGTGCAGCTCCGGATGAAGCGGAAAGAGGCCCTGACGCGCGAGGAGGATCCCCTGAAGCTCTGGGCGATCCTGTACGAGCCCGCGTTGCGTTACTCCCTGGGTGACGCGCAAACCATGCACGGGCAGTACGCCGCGCTGGCCGAACTCGCCGCCCTGGAGAACGTGACGCTTCAAGTGCTCCCTCAGGCGGGGAGCGGCTACGTAGCCTTCCACCACGTCAACATCATGATTCTCGGCGATGGTCTGCCGACCACGGTTCAGACGGACACCGCGTGGTTCACCGTCGCCGTCTCCGACAAGCCGCGCGAGGTCGGGCGGTTTGCCCGCATGTTCGACGCGATGGCGGCGGGGGCCCTGCCTCCCGGCGACACCGTGAAGCTCCTTCACCAACTATCGAGAGAGGTCTCAGGATGAACAGCCTGGAGGGCGCTGCGTGGTTCAAATCGTCCTACAGCAACGGCGGGGGTGAGTGCGTGGAGGTCGCCGGTCTGACGGGGACCGTCTGCGGTGGTGTCGCCGTGCGTGATTCCAAGGAGCGTTCCGGGCCTGCCCTGTTGGTGAGCCCTGGTTCGTTCGCCGCGTTCGTGACGGGCGTGCGCGAGGGCCGTTGCGGCGGCTGATCCGCTTCCGGCGGGAGGCCGCCGTCCCGCCGGGCGGTGGCCTACGTCAACGCGTCGCACACCTGGGCGACAGTCGGCCGATCGGTCGGGACGGGGCTCAGCATCGCTTCGACGATCGAGCCCAGCGGCCCCGGAATGGTGACCTTCCGGTGATGCCCTTTCGCGATCACCCGCCGCTGCTCTTCCCGCTCCGCGTCGGGCGGGAACTCCACGGCCCTGAGCCCTGTCACGCTGATGAAGAGACTCGCCCCCAGCCCGAAGACGTCGCTCTCCCGGGTCGGCACGGCGTAACCCTGCTCAAGGACACTGCGCGAGATCTCGGGGCTCTCGTACATGACCAGGCAGCCGCGGAACGGGAAATCGTAGGCTTCGGGGATGTCGCCCCCGTGGGCCAGGCCGAGGTCGATCACATGGGTACGCTGATCGCCGATGATGAAGTGGTGCGGCTGCACGTCACCGTGTACCCAACCCGCGTCGTGCAGTTGGGCGAGTTCCTTCGCGCACGACAGGGCTTCGGCCATCTGCGTGTCCGTGTCGCGGCTGCCCTCCCGGTGGCCTTCCCAGAGCTCCCAGAGGCTTTCGCCGTTCCGCCAGGGCTGCACGCTCCACGTGCCATGCTCCCACTCTCCCCAGTGAATCCCCTCGCGTCCGAGTTGGCGGAGGATCGCCGCTTCCCTGGCGGGGGCCAGGGCCGTGAAGGTGTGGGTGGGGGAGGAGACATATCCGAGTTTCACGGCGTGTCGGCGACGCTCCTCATCGGTGACGCGCCAGACGGAGGAACCGCGCCGGTTCATGACCAGGCGGCTCGAACGCGGGCGGAGTAACAGCCGGATATCTTCGGTTGGTTCGTAAGGTCCAGCACTCATGACGTGTCCGTCTGTCGTCAATGGATCGGGCCGGCCCCCATCACAGGAACCGGCCCTTCGTACGTGCGTGGCGGATGATACTCCCGCACGCTCCCCCCGAGGGGTTTCAGTGGCTGTAGTCGCGTCCGTCGTCGGAATCCCCGGGAGTCTTGCCGGGCTCCGTGGGGGCGTCGTCGTCCACGTCGTCATCATCACCCATGGCGACCACGGCGAAGGCCGAGAGCATCTGACCGCCTCCTCATCCCTCTGGTCCACCCGAACTACCCGCCCCGACACAGGTTCCATGCTGCTCACGGGGAGCGCAGGGGAGCACTCGGACCTCCAGGTGGGCGCCGGCCGCCGCCCGGTGTGTGGGCGGCGGCCCGGGGGGTCAGGCCGGGGGGCTGGCCCAGGTGTAGGTGGCGATCGCGCCGGGCGGGAGGGTGGCGTGGAGCGAGCGGCCCGACTCGGTGATGGAGAACGTCTGCTCGCCGCCGGACGCGTTCACCACGTAGGCGACGCGGGAGCCGTCCGGGTTCTCGAACGCGACGTTCTGCACGCCGCCCGGACCCTGGCTGGTGGAGCCGATGCGGACCGCGCCCGGCTCGACGAACTTCGCCAGGTGGCCCAGCACGTAGTACTCGGCCCCGCGCGTGACCTGCGAGCCGTTGATCTCGACCACGCCGTTGCAGCGGTTGTCGCAGTGGCCCTGGTGCGGGCCGCCGTTCTGGTCGAGGGCGAGGTTCCAGGTGATCACGGTCTCGCCGCCGCTGCGCATGTTGCGGACCACCAGGTTCTCGGCCTGCCAGCGCAGGCTGTCGCTGAACGTCTGGGCCGGGGTGGCGGAGTCCGTGCCCGAGCACTCGGTGAAGAAGACCCGCTCGCCCGCGTCGCTGATCTGCGCCTGCGACTCGGGGGAGCCGCCGTAGCAGTGGAACGCCGCGCCGATCACGCGGTCGATGTCCTGGGTGGCGCCCAGGACTTCGAGCGGGTAGCCGGGGGTGTCCCAGTTGTGGTCGTACGCCAGCACGCTGGTGTCGAGGCCCGCGGCGCCCAGCGCGCCGTCCAGCACCCGCAGGAACGCGGCCTGTTCGGAGGGGGTCATGGACATCGAGGGGTAACTCGTGGCGAACTGCGGCTCGTTCTGCACCGTCAGGTCGCTCAGCGGGATGCCCGCCTCCCCGTAGGCCGAGATCGCCCGGACCAGGTAGTCGGCGTAGTCCTGGTAGTTCTCGGTGCGCAGGCTGCCGCCGTTGAGGGAGTCGCCCGTCTTCATCCACGCGGGCGGGGACCAGGGGCTGCCCATGAAGCGGATGTCCGGGTTGACGCTCCTGGCGTCGGTGAGGACCGGGATGATCTCCTGGCGGTCGCGGTCGATGGAGAACTGCCCCGGGGTGTCCTCGTAGGTGTAGAAGGAGCCGGAGTTGAAGTCGGTCGAACCGAGCGGCTGGCGCAGGTAGTTCAGCCCGATGCCGTCGCCCTCCGAGGAGAACAGGGAGGTGATCAGCGCGTCCCGCTCGCCCTGGGGGAGCGCGCTGATCAGGCCGGCCGACGCCTCGGTGACGGAGGCGCCCGCGCCGGTGAACGGCTGGTGCCGCACGCGGGAGTCGACGCTGATATCGATGGCGAGCGGGGAGCCGGTGAACGACGCCTCGCCCTGCTGGGCCAGGCGCGTGCCGCCGTCCGGGGTGGTCAGCCAGACGTCCGCGGTGGAGTCGGCGGCCCGCGCGGGCTCGGCGAGGCCGGCCGCCGCCAGCGTCAGCCCGGCCGCGAGCAGGGCAAGCCGTCGGGAACGGGTTCTGGTCATGGTGAGCGGCTCCTTCACTGTGGGGGGATGCTGCCGCGGTCCACGGGGGCGTGGGGGCCCGGGTCACACCTCCACGTCGGAGGTCAGCCGCAGGTCGCGGCTGGAGCGGCCGATGTGGACGCGGTACCGGCCGCGGGGCGTGCGCCAGGCCGCGGCGACCGGGTCCCAGACGCGGAACGCCTGGCCCGGCACGGTCACGGTGACGGTCGCCGACTCCCCGGCGGGCACGCGCGCCCCGGCGAACCCGGCGAACGTCAGCAGCGGGCGCTCGGGCCCGTCCTGCGGGGCCTCGACGTAGACCTGCACGACCTCGCGCCCCGCGCGGGGCCCGGTGTTGGCCAGCCGGACGGTCAGCAGCAGGTCGTCGCCCGCGGCCAGGTGGCCCGCCGCCGCGGCCACGGAGTCGTAGCGCCAGCTGGTCCACCCCAGGCCGTGCCCGAACGGGAAGGCGGGGGTGCGTCCGGCGCGGTCCCAGCCGCGGTGACCGACGTCGAGCCCCTCGGCGTAGGACACGACGCCGGCCACCGGGCGGGCGTGCGACACGGGCACGTCCTCGGCGCGGGCGGGCAGGGTGCACGGCAGGCGGCCGGCCGGCTCGGCGCGGCCCAGCAGCACGTCGGCCAGCGCGTGGCCCGCCTCCTGGCCCGGCAGCCAGGCCCACAGCAGCGCGGGCACCTCCGCCTCCGTCCAGGGCAGCAGGACGGGGGCGCCCGCGTTGACGACCACGACGGTGCGCGGGTTGGCCTCGGCGACCCGGCGGACCAGCTCCTCCTGGTGGCCGGGGAGGGCGAGGCCCTCGCGGTCCCAGCCCTCGGACTCGACCTCCTCGTTGGTCCCGACGACCACCACGGCGACATCCGCCGCCCGCGCGGCGGCGACCGCGTCGGCGATCTCCTCGGCCGGGGTGGTCCCGGGCGGCAGGTGGCGCACATGGGCGGTGACCAGGTGGCCGTAGCCCTCGGCGTCCACCACCGTCAGGTCGATCTCCAGGCGGACGCGGCGCGGCGCGGACCCGACGGCCAGCTCCACCTGCGTTCCCGCCGGGTGGTGGTGGCTGGAGTCGAGGACCAGGCCCACGCCGCGGTCGTCGTCGCCCGAGGCGACGACCTCGCCGTCCACCCGCACCTCGAACCGGCCGACCGCGCCGAACTCCACGGTGTGCGTGCCCGGTTGGGTCAGCGCCAGCTCACCGGTCAGCAGCACCCGGTGCGTTCCGGCGGGGAAGTCGTGGAAGTCCCCCCAGTCGCCCGTGGCGCGTAGCGCGCCGTCCAGGCGCGTCCCGGCGGCGTCCAGGTACGCGGCGCGCAGCCCCTCGCCGAGCAGGGCGGGGTCGATGAACGGCGGATGGCGGCGGTCGTCGCCGCCGCGGTGCACGGTCAGCGCCACATGGGGCGGGAGCGCCGCGCGCAGGCCCTCCTGGAAGCCGACGGTGCGGACGGCGGGCACATACGCGCTGCCGCCGCCCTGGAAGTAGGGCGCGACCGCGTTGGGGCCGATCAGCGCGACCCGGGACAGCGCGGCGCGCGCCAGCGGCAGCAGCCCGTCCCGGTCGCGCAGCAGCACCGTCGAACGGGTCGCGACCTCGCGCAGCAGCGTGAACTCGGCCTCCGTCGGCCCGGCCGGGGGCACGGGCCGTTCGCCGGGCCCGTACGGCTCGGAGAGGCGCCCGACCCGGCGGGCCAGCCGCAGCAGCCGCAGCACCTTGTCGTCCACGACCGACTCGGGCACGTCGCCCGCCTCGACGGCGGCGGTGAGCGCGTCGCCCCAGGGCCCGTCCGGGCCCGGCATCACCAGGTCGAGGCCGCCGACCGCGGAGGCGACCGTGGTGCGGGTCGCCGCCCAGTCGCTCACCACGGGACCCGAGAAGTGCCACTCGCCCTTCAGCACGCCGCGCAGCAGCCCGATGTGCTCGGACATGGGCGCGGTCTCGGTGCCGTCGTCGACGCCCGAGTAGGCGGACATCACCGTCCAGGCGTCGGCCTCGGCGATCAGGGTCTCGAACGGCGCGAGGTAGACCTCGCGCAGCGTGCGCTCGTCCAGGCGGGCCACGTAGGTGGTGCGCTCGGTCTCCGAGTCGTTGGCCACGAAGTGCTTGGGGCAGCCGGCCACGCCGTGCCGCTGGAGGCCGCGGACCAGGGCGGCGGCGATCGTTCCGGTCAGCAGCGGGTCCTCGGCGACGTACTCGAAGTGGCGCCCGGCCACCGGCGTGCGCTGGAGGTTGACCGCGGGCGCCAGCACGACGTCCACGCCCTTGCGCCGCGCCTCGGCCGCGAAGAGCGCGCCGAGCCGCTCGGCCAGCTCCACGTCCCAGGTCGCGCCGACGGCGCTGGGCGCCGGGGCCAGCAGCCCGGTGGCGCCCGGGATCTCGCCGGTGCCGCGCACGCCCTGCGGGCCGTCGGACATCACCACCGGGTGCAGCCCGAGCCGTGGCTCGGCCGGCATGGCCCACAGGGTCGCCCCGGTCAGCAGCCGCACCTTGGACGCGACGTCGAGGCCGCGGACCCGGCGCGCCAGCTCGGCGTCGTCAGGGGCGGCCGCCGAGGCCGCGGCCGGGGTGGAGAGGGAGGTCATGGGTGTCCTGTTCTTCGGGCGAGCGGCCGGTACGGAACCGATGAAAGCAGACCTACCAAGTGGTTAGTAAGGTGCTTTTGGTTCCGGAACCGATCCGGCGCCGCGACCTCCACTCCTGCCGGAGGGCAGGGAAAGCGGGACCGGCATGCCCCCTTCGCACACCTCCCAGGCCGCCAGGACGCGCCGGCGGGACGAGATCCTCCGCATCGCCATGGAGACGTTCGCCACCCGCGGCTACCACAACGCCTCGCTCGCCGAGATCGCCGAGCGCGCGGGCCTCACCCAGGCCGGGGTGCTCCACCACTTCCGGTCGAAGGCCGGGCTGCTGACGGGCGTTCTGGACCTGCGGGACCGGGACGACATCGCGGCGCTGGGCGAGGAGCGCCCGCGCGGGCTCGCGTTCCTGCGGCATCTGGTGGAGACCGCCGCGCGCAACGCGGAGCGGGAGGGCATCGTGCGGCTCTACGCGGTGCTGTCGGCGGAGAGCGTGACCGAGGGGCACCCGGCGCAGGAGTACTTCGCGGCGCGCTACGAGGGGTTGCGGGCGCTGCTGGTCGAGGCGCTCGAAGAGGCGGGCACGCTGGGGGAGATACCGGCGGGTCTGGACCCCACGGCCGCGGCCTGTGCCGTCATCGCGGTGATGGACGGCCTCCAGGTGCAGTGGCTGCTGGCGCCGGGCGAGGTGGACATGGCGGCGGCCACCGAGCTGGTGATCGGGGCGCTTCTCGGTCGTCCGCTGTCCGAGGCGGGCTGAAAGCGGTCCGTTCCGGACAGATCGCCCGCCCACTTTGTCCGCGTGGTGGATGAAGTTCGCGCTTCTCGTTTCAAAGGGGTTTCCACTGAGGGAGAAAGTCGTTACCGTCCCTGTTGTGTACCGGTCACTCCCGGACTGCGTGGCCACCCCCCTCCTCTGACGGCCGTGCGGTTCCTCGGCGCGGCGGCGCGCGCCTGTGCGAGAGCTCAACCCCCCACCCGTGCGCTAGACGGAGGATGCGCGTGCACAGGACAATTCACAAGGTCACCGCCGCACTGGCGGGCGCGTTGCTCGTCGCGGGCACCGTCGCCTTGACCTCGACCACCACCTCGGCAGACGAGCCGCCCCAAACGGCCGCCGCCGAGTTCCAGCAGGTGACGCTCGCCAAGGGCGAAGCCGAGATGGGCGAGCCGATGTCGCTCGCCGTACTGCCGGACCGCTCCGTGCTGCACACGGCCCGGAACGGAACGCTCCGGATCACCGACGCCGACGGCAACACCAGCGTCGCCGGGCAGATCCCGGTCTACTCGCACGACGAGGAGGGCCTGCAAGGCGTCGGCGTCGACCCGGACTTCGCGAGCAACCGCTTCGTCTATCTCTATTACGCACCCCCGCTCAGCACCCCGGGCGGCGACTCCCCGAGCGAGGGCTCGGCCGGGGACTTCGCCCCGTACGACGGTGTCAACCGGCTCTCCCGCTTCACGCTGAACGAGGACAACACGCTGAACCTCGGCAGCGAGACGGAGATCCTGGACGTCGCCGCCAGCCGTGGCCAGTGCTGCCACGTCGGCGGGGACATCGACTTCGACGCCGAGGGCAACCTGTACCTCTCCACGGGCGACGACACCAACCCGTTCGCCTCGGACGGCTACACCCCGATCGACGAGCGGGCGAACCGCAACCCCGCCTTCGACGCGCAGCGTTCGGCCGGCAACACCAACGACCTGCGCGGCAAGGTGCTGCGGATCCACGTCAACGACGACGGCAGCTACGCGATCCCGGACGGCAACCTGTTCGCGCAGGGGACCGAGGGCACCAGGCCCGAGATCTACGCGATGGGCTTCCGCAACCCGTTCCGGATGAGTGTCGACAAGGCGACCGGCACGGTCTACGTCGGTGACTACGGCCCCGACGCGGGCGCCGCGTCCGGCACCCGCGGCCCCGGCGGACAGGTCGAGTTCAACCGGATCACCGAGCCCGGCAACTTCGGCTGGCCCTACTGCACCGGTGACCAGGACGCCTACATCGACTACGACTTCGGCAACGGCTCCTCCGGCTCGGCGTTCAACTGCTCCGCCCCGGTCAACAACTCGCCGAACAACACCGGGCTCACCGAGTTGCCCCCCGCGCAGCCCGCGTGGATCCCCTACGACGGCAACTCCGTCCCCGAGTTCGGCGGCGGCTCCGAGTCCCCGATGGCGGGTCCGGTCTACACCTACGACCCGGACCTCCAGTCCTCGGTCAAGTTCCCCGAGGAGTTCGACGGCGACTTCTTCGCCACCGAGTTCGGCCGCCGCTGGATCAGGAACGTCGACCAGGACGGCAGCGGCAACGTCCAGGCCATCAACGAGTTCCCGTGGACGGGCACCCAGGTGATGGACAGCGCCTTCGGGCCCGACGGCGCCCTGTACGTGCTGGACTACGGCACCGGCTGGTTCGCCGGCGACGAGAACAGCGCGCTGTACCGGATCGAGGCCGTGAGCGAGGGCGGGCTCGCCCCGATCGCGGAGGCGTCCGGCGACCCGACCTCGGGCGCCGCGCCGCTCGCGGTCCAGTTCTCCTCGGAGGGCAGCACGGACCCGGACGGCGACACGCTCTCCTACGCCTGGGACTTCGGCGACGGGGCGACCTCCACCGAGGCCGCTCCCAGCCACACCTACACAGAGAACGGCGACTACACGGCCGACCTGACGGTCACCGACGCGGCGGGCCTCACCGCCTCCGCCTCGGTCCAGGTCAGCGTCGGCAACACGGCCCCGACCGTGGAGCTGCACCTGCCGGAGGAGGGACAGCTCGTCAACTTCGGCGACGCCGTGCCCTTCGAGATCACGGTGACGGACCCCGAGGACGGCGAGATCGACTGCGAGAACGTCACCCTCACCTTCATCCTCGGCCACGACAGCCACGGCCACGCGCTGACCTCGACCACCGGCTGCTCCGGCACGCTCCAGACGCTGGAGGACGGCGAGCACGACCCCAACGCCAACATCTACGGGGTCTGGGACGCCGAGTACACCGACAGCGGCGGCCTCACCGGCCGGGACCAGAACGTCACGCAGACCAAGACCCGGCAGGCCGAGCACTTCGACGACATGAGCGGCGTCGTGATCAACGACTACGCCTCCGCCCACGGCGGGCGCGCGGTCGGGTCGATCGAGAACGGCGACTGGATCTCGTTCGAGCCGTACGAGCTCAGCAACGCCACCGAGTTCGGCGCGCGCGTCGCGTCGGGCGGTGCCGGCGGCACCATCACGATCCGCTCCGGCGCCCCCGACGGCCCGGCGATCGGGACCGTGGATGTGCCGGGCACCGGCGGCTGGGAGACCTACGCCGACGTGAACACCACGCTTTCCGGGCAGCCGGACGGTACGACCTCGCTCTACCTCACCTTCAGCGGTGGAGCGGGCGGCCTGCTCGACATCGACGACTTCACCTTCACCACAGGGGAGTAGCGCATGACCGATCGGACGAAACGCACGCGGCGGCTCGCCTGCTGGGCGGCCCTCGGCCTCCTCGGCGCCGCGGCCCTTCCCGCGGCGGCGAACGCCACCGCCACCACCACCACTTCCACCCCCACCTCCACCCCCGCGGCGGCGCCGGTCGCGGTGGTGGAGGTGGGGGTGGAAGTGGTGGTGG
>NZ_LAVK01000178.1 GCF_001083795.1 Streptomyces sp. SBT349 | reverse complement strand
GGACGGGAGGGCGCCCGAGCGCTTCGCGCCGGGGCCTTCCGCCGTCCCGGGGGCGCCCCTCAGCCGGGGGCGAGTCCCGCGGCGTCGAGGAGGTAGGCCGTCATGGGCTCGTAGTAGCGCGGGTTGGTGACGTGGTCGTCCAGCGGGACGCACACCGAGAGCGTGCCCTCGGCCTCGCCGAGGAAGAGCGCCGGGTCGTTCGAGTCGGCGTAGCCGATGGTGTCGATGCCGAACTGCGCCGCGCAGCCCGCCCAGCCGTGGTCGGCGATCACCAGGTCGGGCAGCTCCTCGCCCTCCTGCGGCAGGGCGTCCAGGATCTCGGCCATGGGGAGGGGGGAGTGCGTGTGCCACAACGTCGCGCCGCGCTCGTACATCGCGACCCCCGCCATCTGGGCGACCACGCCCTCGTCGGCCGTCAGCCCGATCGGGACCCGGACCAGGTCGCAGCCCGCGGCCCGGAGCGCGGCGGCCGTCCGGGCGTGGACGTCGAGCAGTCCGCCGGGGTGGCCGGTCGCCACCAGGACCCGGCTGCGGCCCAGGACCGCCTTGCGCAGCAGGGTCGCGGCGCGGTCGAGGCCGTCCACGGTGAGCTCGGGGTCGATGGTGTCCTGCCCCTGCCGGTGGCCCGGGTCCGCGTCGACGCCGCACCGTTCCGCCATCTCGGAGAGCACGTCCTGCTCGTCCGTCCACCGGTCGCCCAGTTCGAGGCCGAGCCAGAAGTAGCGATTGCCGTTCGCCAGCTCCCGGTAGTGGGCGAGGTTGTTCTCCCGGGGAGTGGCGACCTCGCCCGCGATGCGGGTCTTTATGAGATGGGCGATCAGATCCGATCGGGACGGGGCGGCGGTGGTCGGCATACGGCCAGTATCGCCCGGATGGTGGGATTCCGGTGAGGGCGTCGCCGACCTGTGATCTCCCCGCGCCGCGGGGCTCAGAGCTCACGGCGCGCGGTGAGGAAGCCGCTCACCACCAGGGCGGTCATCACGGTGCCGGTGAGGAGAACGGGGGCGGCGGTGAAGGTGGTGGCCAGCACGAGCAGGGCCGCGGCCGGGAAGAGCCCGGTGTGCCAGTGCCCCATGTGGTGGGGCCTCACGTGCAGGAGCCACAGGGTGAGGACGAAGATCGCCACCGGGATCGTGAGGGAGGCCGCCGCGCCGGTGTCCGAGAGGTGGGAGTGGTGGGTGACGCGGTCGACGTTGACGGCGAGGCCCGCGCCGACGGCGGCGGCGGAGCCGAAGGCCAGGTAGTGGCCGTAGCCCCAGATGAAGCCGGTGCGGCTGGAGGAGAGGAAGCGTTCGGCGGGCTTGGCGAAGTACAGCCACCACATGGCGAACACGGTGGCGAGGCCGCCGCCGGCGACCGCGTACAGGTCGGCGCTGGCGTGGCCCGCGTCGACGGCCGTGCGGACGGCGGTCGTGGCGCCCAGCACGGACTCGCCGAGGACGATCAGGGTGAAGAGCCCGTACCGCTCCGCGATGTGGTGCGGGTGCCAGGGGGTGGGGTGGGCGCGTTCGCCCAGGACGGGCACCGAGAGGTCGATGGCCGCGATCACGGGGAAGAGCGGCATCTGCCAGTGCGTGGGCAGGGTCAGCCACAGGAGCCACAGGGTCTGGACGGTCGCCAGCCCGGCCGCGAAGCGGAGCGCGGCGGTGCGGCCCTCGGGATGGGAGCGGGCGGCGCGCAGCCAGAGGCTGATCAGGGCCAGCCGCATGACCGTGTACCCGGCGGTGGCCAGGGCGAAGTCGTGCTCCTCGAAGGCGCGGTGCACCCCGGCGGCGATGACCAGGGCGCCGGTGATCGAGACCAGCACCGCGATCCGGTAGGGCACGTCGTCGGTGTCGTAGGCCGAGGCGAACCAGGTGATCCCCATCCACGCCCACCAGATGGCGAAGAAGACGGCGAGGTAGCTGGGGATGGCGGTGGAGGCGTGGTCCGCGGAGAGCGCGTGATGGAGCTCGGCCGCGACCGAGGCGACGGCGACGACGAAGCAGAGGTCGAAGAGGAGCTCCAGCGGGGTGGCCGAACGGTTCTCCTCGGTGGTGTCGCGCGCGGTCATCGTCCGGTGCCACGGCTGGTGCACGGCCATCGCTGCGTCTCATCCGCCCGTCATGTCCGGTCAAAGGGTGTGAACGGGGCAATTCTGCCGGGCGTCGGTCGTCGCGGGTGGTCATCTCGTTCAGGCGTCGGACCGGGTAGCGGATCAGCGGCGGATCAGCGGCGGATCAGCCGCCTCCCGGTCGATGTCCACGGGCGGGGCGACGGGGCAGCGATGCGGTCGGTGTCCTGGGCGCTCATGGGGCGCGTGGTGGCATGGGGCCCCGAGAGCCGGAGGGCGCGGGGGAGAGGGCGCGCAGGAGCGCGGCGGCGGCGAGGTGGGCGGCGGCGATCGCCGTCAGGAGGAGGGGCGCCGGGAGGGCGGTGGCCGCCCCGGTGAGGGCGGCGCCGCAGGCCGCCGCCGTGATCTTCAGGCCGGCGCCGAGGGTGAACACGTGCGCCTCCGCGCCGGGGGGCGCGTACTCGGCGCGGATACGGAGGGTGGCGCCGAGGACGGGTCCCTCGCATGCCCCCGCCGCCACGAACAGCGCGGCGCACGCGGGGAAGGCCGGGGCCGCCGCCGCGGCGGCCAGGGCGGCGCCCGTGCCGAGGAGGCCGTAACCGGCGATCCGGGCGGGCGGCAGGCGCGGCGCACGCCGGGCCAGCGCCAGGGAGCCGCCGAGCGCGCCCACGGCGAAGGCGGTCATCAGCAGGCCCCCGCCCGCCGGCTGTCCCCGTTCCCCGGCGAGGAGCACCGCCGTGACGGTCAGGCCGCCGGTGCCCAGACAGGCGAGGCAGGTCACGGCCGTGATGGCGCGCAACTCCCGGATGTGCCGGAGGGCCGCCAGGCCCGCCATCGCGCCGGAGCCCCTCTTCCGCCCCGCGCCCCCGTCCGTGCGCTCGGCCGCGCCGGGAGGGGTGGGCAGCAGGGTCGCGAGGGCGGCGGCGCACGCGGCGGCGCAGGCCAGCAGTGCCGTGGCGGCCCCGGGGGAGAGGGCCGCCGCGGTGACCGTGACGGCGGCCGGGCCCGCGATGCCCGCGGCGTTGTAGGTGGCGGCGTCCAGCGCGTAGGCGCGTGCGCGGGCGTTCGCGCCGGGCGTGAGGGTGCCCAGGAGGCTGGAGAGGCCCCCGGTCACCACGGGCCCGCAGGCGCCGCCCGCCAGCGCGACGGCCAGGGTGACCTGCGCCGGGGCGCGGCCCAGGGTGAGGGCGAGCCCGGCGATGGCCGCCGCGAAGCAGGCCAGCGCCGCGGCGTGGAAGAGGCGCGGGCGGCGGGCCCGGGCCACGGCGGAGCCCGCCAGCGGCGCGGCCAGCACATGCGGGGCCATCCAGGCGGTGAGGGTGAACGCGCCCACCGCGGGCGAGCCCGTCCGCTCGATGGCGAGCAGCACGGCGGCCACCGCCATTCCCTCGTCCGCGAGCCGCGCGCAGAACGCCGTGGCCAGATAACGCCGCACGTTCCCACCTCCGGCGTCCGGGCCCCGACCATGTAACGGTTTGATGAGGCATCACGTTACAGCCCGTTCCCCGCTGCGCCTACAGTGGGTCCGTGACCGAGCACCGGCCGGGTTTCCGGCCTGCCCAGCGGTTGATCGACCTGGCCAACGCCGTCCGCGCCGAGCCCCTGCCGCGCCGGGCGGAGCTCGCCGCCGTGCTGGCCCGGCACGGGGAGCGGCCCGAGGACCTCTCGGAGGCGGACGCCGTGGAGCTGCGCGCCGCCATCGCCCGCCTGATCCCGGTCCTGGCGGAGCCGGACACCGACCGCGCCGCCACGGCGGTCAACGCACTGCTGGCCGAGTGCGGGGCCAGGCCCCGACTCAGCCGCCACGACGGCCACCCCTGGCACCTCCACGTGGACCGGGGCGACGACGCGGGGTGGGGCGAGTGGTTCACGGCGTCGAGCGCCCTGGCGCTGGCGCAGATCCTCACCGAGTACGGGCGTGCGCCCTGGGGCGAGTGCGCCGCGGAGGGCTGCGCCACCCTCTACCTGGGCACGGGCCCCGGCGCGCCCCGCCGGTACTGCTCGGCCACCTGCGCCTCCCGCGCCCGCGTCGCGGCCCACCGGCGACGCAGACGGGCGGTTGCGCGGACCGCCCCGCTGCCGGTGAATGGGAGGAGGGAGCCGAGCGAAGGCGGCGAAGACGATGGCTGAGTTCCTTGCGGCGGAGCCGGAGGTGCTGAGCGCTGTCTTCTCCAACCTGAACGCCGGGATGATCCTCACCGACCGGTCCGTGAAGATCACCGCCGTCAACCCGCACGCCGAGAAACTGCTCGGCCGCCCCGCCTCCGAGGTGGTGGGCCAGGACTTCCACGACCTTCTGCACCGCCGCGCCGACGGCACCCTGGAGGCCCGGGAGGAGTGCCCCCTGCTCGGCGTCTTCGACCACACCCGGATGGTGCGCGTGGAGACCGACAGCTTCCTGCGCGGCGACGGCGAACTGCTGCCGGTCACCTGGTCGGCGGCCCCGGTCGTGGTGGACGGGACGACCCTCGGCGTGGTCACCCTCTTCGAGGACGCCACCGAGCACCGCGCGGCCCAGGACCACCAGTCCGCCCACCTGGCCGCGATGGAGGACCTCGCCCAGCGGCTCACCCTGGTGGGGGAGATCACCGAGGTGCTCACCCAGACGCTGGAGGCGGAGGAGGCGCTGAACCGGCTGGGGCGGCTGCTCGTTCCCCGGCTGGCCGACTGGGCCGCCGTGGACCTGAGGGTCGCCGACGACGAGGTGCGCCGCGTCGCCGTCGTCGGGCCCCAGGGGCGCGAGGTGGGGCGCGAGGGAGGGCAGGGCGCGCTCTCGTCCATCCCCGAGACCTCCCGCTCCGTGCTGGTGCGGGTGCTGCGCGGCAGCGAGGCGGTGCTGCTCGGCCCCGACGAGATCGCCGCGCCGCCGGACAGCCCGCTGGCCGTCGTGCACACCACGTTCCTGCACGCGCTGGGCGCCACCTCGGCGGTGGTGGTGCCGTTGAGCACGCCCCGGCAGGTCCTCGGCGCGCTCACCGTCGCCAGGACCGACCCGGACCGCCCGCTCACCGCCGACGACCTGCCGCTCATCCGCGACATCGGCCGGCGCGCGGGGCTGGCCATCGACAACGCCCGCCTCTTCGAGCGGCAGCGCGACATCGCGGCCACCATGCAGCGGAACCTGCTGCCCTCCCTGCCCGACATCGCCCCGCTCCTGCTGGCCGTCCGCTACCAGCCCGCGCCGCGGGGCTCGCAGGTCGGCGGCGACTGGTACGACGCGCTGGTGCTGCCCGACGGCGTGACCGCGCTGGCCGTGGGCGACGTGGTCGGGCACGACCTGTCGGCCGCCGCGGGGATGGCCGAACTGCGCAACATGCTCCGCGCCCTCGCCTGGGACCGTGCCGAGCCGCCCAGCGCGATCGTGACGCGACTGGACGAGGCGATGTCCGCGATCACGGACGTGCTGATGGCGACGCTGATCCTGGCCCGCATCGAACGGATCGACTCCGGGGACGCTCCGGCGTCCGGGGATTCCCCGGGGTCCGGTGAGTCCGGTGGGTCCGGGGAGGCGGGAGACGGCGGGGGAGCCCGCTGGGAGATGCGGTGGACCAGCGCGGGCCATCCGCCGCCGCTGCTGGTCACCGGGGACGGCCGCGCCCACTACCTGGAGCAGGGCCAGGGGCTCCTGCTCGGCGCCCGGATGGGCTCCCCGCCGGGCCGCCACGACGGAACGGAGCGGCTGCCCCCGGGGGCGACGGTGCTGCTGTACACCGACGGTCTGGTGGAGATGGCGAGCAGCGACCTGGACACCGGCCTCAACCGGCTGCGCCGCCACGCCATCGCGCTGGGCGACCGGCCGCTCGACGAGTTCTGCGACGGGATCCTGGAACGGATGCCGCCGGGCGGGGCCGACGACATCGCCATGCTGGCGCTGCGCGTGCCGGCCTGACGCCGCGGGCGGTGGGCGTGCGTCGGGGCGTCGGGGCGTCAGGTGTCGAGCGCCGTCCTCAGGGCGTGGACGGCCAGGTGGCGGGCGGTTCGGGTGCCGTTCTGGTGGCGTTGGGTGTCGAGCATCAGGAAGTCGTGCACCACCCCCAGGACGCGGACCGCGGTGACATCCACGCCCGCGGCGCGCAGCTTGGCCGCGTACGCCTCGCCCTCGTCGCGCAGCACGTCCGCCTCGCCCGTGATCACCAGCGTGGGCGGCAGGCCGCTGAGCCGCTCGACGGGGGCGCGCAGCGGTGACGCGAAGATCTCGGAACGCTGCTCCTGATCGGGCGCGTACTGGTCCCAGAACCACCGCATGGCGTCCCGCGTGAGGTAGTAGCCGTCGGAGAACTCCAGATAGGACATGGTCTCGAAATTCGCGTCCGTGACGGGGTAGAGCAGCACCTGCGCCCGGAGCGGGAGGTCGCCGCGTTCGGTGGCCAGCAGGGCGACCGCCGTGGCCAGGGTGCCGCCCGAGGAGTCCCCGCACACCGCGATGCGGGAGCCGTCGAGCCCGTGGGCCGCGCCCTCCTCGGCGAGCCACCGGCCGACGGTGTAGCACTGCTCGACGGCCGTGGGGTAACGCGCCTCGGGGGCGAGGGAGTAGAGCGGGTACGCGGCGGCCACCCCGGCGCCCGCGGCCAGCTCGCGCACCAGCCGGTCGTGGCTGCGTTCGTCGCCGAAGACCCAGCCCGCGCCGTGCAGGTACAGCATCACCGGCAGGTCGCCGGTCAGCCCGCGGGGGCGGAGGATCCGGACCCGCACGGTCCCCGTCGGCCCGCCGGGGACCGTGACCCACTCCTCGTCGGCGTCCGGCCGCTCCACGTCCTCGCCGCTCTGGAGGTCGTTCAGGATCTCGCGGCCCTGGACCGGCGGAAGCTCGTAGATCCGCGGGTGCGGGGCGGTGGCGTCGGCCAGCTCCCGGGCGGCGGTCTCCAGGACGGGGGTCGGCGGGCCGGCGGGATCGGTCATGCGGGGCGCTCCTGTCCGGGTGAGGCACGGCGTTTGCCATCGTGATGCCATCGTCGCCACGCCCGCGGCAGCCGCAAGCCGTGCGCCCCGAATGGGCGATCGGCCCGTTCCGGGCGCCCGGCGCACGCCTCGCACGCCCGCGGGCGCACGATGTCATCCGCGCCTTCCGCGCTCCCTCACTCCGCCAGCACCGAGAGGAAGTTCCCCGCGGGGTCGCGGAACCAGGCGATCGGCGGTCCGCCGATCCCCCGGTGGACGCCCTTGGCGTCCGCCCCCTCGTACCGTTCGAAGCTGACCCCGCGGGCCGCCAGAGCGTCCACGGCGGCGTCGATGTCGTCCACGGGGAAGTTCAGCAGCGTGAACGTCGCCGGGGTGTGGTCCTCCTTGGGGTAGACGAGGGTGTCCCGGTCCCCGGCCAGGTGCAGGGTCAGCATGCCGTGCTCCTCGGAGACGTCCAGGCCGAGCGTGTCCCCGTAGAACCGCTTCGCCGCCGGGATGTCGTCCACCGAGAAACCGCTGAACGCCTTGGTGTCCTTGAACACGGTGATCTCCTCCGCTTGTCATGGGTGCCGTGAGTGCCGTGAGTGCAGTGGACGCCGGATGGGTCCGAGGGTGCAGACCGGCCCCGGGCCCCGAACTCATCGCTCGCGCCGCCCCGACAGGTGGGCGAAGAGGACCAGCCACTGCCGGGGCGAGACCAGCCCCACCGTCGCGCCGTCCGGGATCCGCGCCGCGCGCAGCGCCTCCCGCACCCTGCCGCCGCGGTGGCCGCGGGTCAGCGTGGCGCGCAGCGAGCCGCCGGCCCCGGTGAATCCGTCGGCGACCAGCGCGCGGTAGGCGGGGAGGTCGCGGGCGGGCAGCAGCGGCGCCTCGCGGCGGACGATGCGCAGCACGGCCGAGTCGGTGCGCGGTACCGGCGTGAACTGCCGCCGCCCGATGCGCTGTCCCAGGCGCCAGTCGTGGACCGGCCAGCTCTGCACCGTCAGCAGCGGCCAGGTGCCGAAGTCGCCGGTGCGCTTGCGGGCGAATTCGAGCTGCGTGACCAGCGTGGCCGACGTCAGACTTCTGGCGTTCAGGCACCAGCGCACGATGTCGGTCGAGCGGGAGTAGGGGATGTTCCCCACCACCGCGAAGGGCGTTCGAGGGGGGTGGGCGGTCAGGAAGTCGTCCCTGATCACGTGCACGTTGCGCTCGGCCCGCAGCCGTCCCGGGAGGCGGGCGGCCAGGTCGGGGTCGAGCTCGTACGCGATCACCTGGCGCGCGGAGCGGGCCAGGAGGCGGGTCAGGGTGCCTTCGCCGGCGCCCGGCTCGACGACCAGGTCACCGGGGCGGAGCTCCGCCGCGCGCACGATCTGGCGCAGCACGGCGGTGTTGTACAGGAAGTTCTGGGAGAGGTGTTGGCGGCGGGAGGCCACGGGCGTCGTCCTCGGAAGGTGAGGACAGGCCGGGCGGCGGCGGAGACGTCGGGGAACGGAGTGCCGTCGGCCTGTCCGGGTCGTGTGGGACACGGACGGCCCTGGCCGGAAAGCGGACGGCTCGGGTAGGGGAGCTCGGCGTGCGGAAGGTCAGCGTGCGGAGGCTCGGCTACCGGACCGGTCCTGAGGGACCAGGGCCGGGCGCCCGGCGCGCGGACGACGTGACTGGAGCTCGGGGCTCCAGCGGGCGGCCGGCGCGAAGGCGCGCAGACCGCTGGTGAGCATCGTTCCCATGGGCGCGACCCTACGCGGGGCCTCGAACGGCGGGCAAGCTCATTTCCGACTGTTGCGGTGGGATGAAAAGACCGCTGCTGCGATGTTGAGACTGCGGCGCTCGCGGGGCCGGGCGGAGCAGGGAATCGAGCAGGAGGAGATGGCGTGACGGCACGGGACGGTGGATGGATACGGCGGCTGACCGCCTACTGCTGGCGCTACCGCCGCAATCTGCTCCTCTCCGTCGGCTCCTCCCTGGTCGGCATGGGCGTCATGGCCCTGATGCCGCTGATCATCAAGGTCGTCATCGACGACGTGGTGATCGGCGAGGAGGGCGGCCTCGGCCTGTGGATCGGCCTGCTGATCGGCGCGGCCGTGGTCGTGTACGCGCTCACGTTCATCCGGCGGTTCTACGGCGGGCGGCTCGGCATCGACGTGCAGCACGACCTGCGCACCGACATGTTCGCGTCGATCACCCGGCTGGACGGGCGGCGGCAGGACCAGCTCAGCACCGGCCAGGTCGTCGGGCGCGCCACCAGCGACCTCCAGCTCATCCAGGGCCTGCTGTTCATGATGCCGATGACCGTCGGGAACCTGATGCTGTTCGCGGTCTCCCTGGTCGTCATGCTCACGCTGTCGCCGCCGCTGACCCTGGTCGCCCTGGCCGTGGCCCCCGCCCTATGGTTCGTCGTCTCCCGCAGCCGCAGCCGGCTCTTCCCCGCCACCTGGGTCGCGCAGAACGAGGCGGGCGCCGTCGCCGGAGTGGTGGACGGCGCCATCACCGGCGTCCGCGTGGTCAAGGGCTTCGGGCAGGAGGAACAGGAGACGGGCAAGCTGCGCGCGGCCGGGCACAGGCTCTTCGCCGCGCGGATGAGGACGGTGCGGCTCTCGGCGCGCTACACCCCGGTGCTCCAGGCCGTTCCCTCGCTCGGGCAGGTCGGCATGCTGGCGCTCGGCGGCTGGATGGCCACCCGCGGGCAGATCACGCTCGGCACCTTCGTCGCGTTCTCCACCTATCTGGCGCAGCTGGTCGGCCCGGTCCGCATGCTGACCGTCATCCTCACCGTGGGGCAGCAGGCCAGGGCCGGTGTGGAACGGGTCATGGAGCTGATCGACACCGAGCCGGAGATCCGCGAGGCCCCCGACGCGCACGAGCTGCCGGCCGACGCCCCGGCCACCGTCGAGTTCGACCGCGTCAGCTTCGGCTACGGGCAGGGCCGCCCGGTCCTCAGCGAGCTCACCCTGCGCATCGAGCCGGGGGAGACCCTCGCCGTGGTCGGCCCCTCGGGCAGCGGCAAGTCGACCGTCTCCCTGCTGCTGCCCCGTTTCTACGACCCCGACGGCGGCGCGGTGCGCGTCGGCGGCGAGGACGTCAGATCGCTCACCTACGCCTCCCTGCGCGCCGCCATCGGCCTGGTGCCCGAGGACAGCTTCCTGTTCTCGGACACGATCCGCGCCAACCTGGCCTACGGCCACCCCGAGGCCACCGAGGAACAGATCCTCGCGGCGGCCCGAGCGGCGCAGGCGGACGGGTTCATCCGCGCGCTGCCCGAGGGGTACGACACCGCCGTGGGCGAGCAGGGCCTGACCCTCTCCGGCGGGCAGCGGCAGCGCATCGCGCTGGCCCGCGCCATCCTGACCGACCCCAGGCTGCTGATCCTCGACGACGCCACCTCGGCGGTGGACGCCCGCGTCGAGCACGAGATCCACGGCGCGCTGCGCTCGGTGATGGCCGGGCGGACCACGCTGCTGATCGCGCACCGCCAGTCCACGCTCCAGCTCGCCGACCGCATCGCCGTGCTGGACGCCGGGCGGCTGGCCGACACCGGCACCCACGAGGAGCTGGTCGCGCGCTGCGAGCTGTACCGGCGGCTGCTGGCCGACCCGGGCGAGCTCGGCGGCGTGGAACGCGACCCGGCCGGGCTCGCGGCCCCCCTCGACGCCGTGCGCGGGGTGAACGGCGCGAACGGCGCGAGCGCGGACGAGGGGGACGCGCACGCCCCCGGCACCGGCGCGGCCTGGCCGGACGCCGGGGACGGCGAGGGGACCGGGAAGGGCGCGGAGAAGGGCACGGAGGGCGCGACACCCGAGCTGCTGGCCCAGGTCGCCGCCCTGCCTCCGGCCACCGACGTTCCCCGCGTCGACGAGGAACGCGCCACCCGCCCCGAGGAGAACTACGGCCTGCGACGGCTGCTCGGCGGCCTCGGCGGGCCGCTCGCCGTGGCGCTGCTGCTCGTCGTCGCCGACGCCGTCGCCTCCCTGCTGCTGCCGGTGCTCATCCGGCACGGCATCGACGAGGGCGTCCAGCGCGCCGCGCTCGGCGCCGTCTGGGCGGCCTCGCTGCTCGCGCTCGCCGTCGTGCTCGCCCAGTGGGCCGCGCAGTACGGGGCCCTGCGCGCGGTCGGCCGCACCGGCGAACGGGCCCTGTACTCGTTGCGCGTGAAGATCTTCGCCCACCTCCAGCGCCTCGGCCTCGACTACTACGAGCGCGAGCTGACCGGCCGCGTGATGACCCGGATGACGACCGATGTGGACGCGTTGACCACGTTCCTCCAGACCGGGCTGACCCAGGCGCTCGTCTCGGTGCTGACGTTCCTCGGGATCATGGTCGTGCTCATCGTCCTCGACGGGCAGCTCGCCCTCGTCGTGCTCGCCACGCTGGTGCCCCTGACGGTCGGCACGGTCTTCTTCAGGCGGCACAGCGTGCGCGCCTACGAGCTGGCGCGCGAGCGGGTCAGCGGAGTCAACGCCGACCTCCAGGAGTCGGTCGCGGGGCTGCGGATGGTGCAGGCGTTCCGGCGCGAGCGGGACGGCTACGAGCGGTTCACCGCCCGCTCCGACGGCTACCGGCAGGCGCGCGTGCAGGGGCAGTGGCTCATCTCCGTCTACTTCCCCTTCGTCCAGCTGCTCGCCACCCTGGCCACCGCCGGCGTGCTGGTCGTGGGCGCGGGCCGGGTCGGGGACGGCACGCTGACGGCCGGCGCGCTGGTGGCGTACCTGCTGTACATCGAGCTGTTCTTCGCCCCCGTCCAGCAGCTCTCCCAGGTCTTCGACGGCTACCAGCAGGCCGTGGTCTCGCTGCGCCGCATCCAGGAGCTCCTGCGCGAGCCGACCGCCACGCCCGCGCCCGAAGCGCCGCTGCCGGTCGAACGGCTCACCGGCGCGCTGGAGTTCGACGGCGTGCGGTTCGCCTACGGAGCGGCCGGCGAGGAGGGCCAGGCCCTGGCCGGGGTGAGCCTGCGGATACCGGCCGGGCAGACGGTGGCGTTCGTCGGCGAGACCGGCGCGGGCAAGTCCACGCTGGTCAAGCTGGTCGCCCGCTTCTACGACCCGACCGAGGGCGCCGTCCTCGCGGACGGCGAGGATCTGCGCACCCTCGACCTCGCCGCCTACCGGCACCGCCTCGGCGTGGTGCCCCAGGAGCCCTACCTCTTCGAGGGAACGGTCCGCGACGCCATCGCCTACGGCCGCCCCGAGGCGTCCGACGCGGACGTGGAGACGGCGGCGCGCGCCGTGGGGGCCCACCGGATGGTCGCCGCGCTGGAGGGCGGCTACCGGTACCAGGTCGGGGAGCGCGGCCGGAACCTGTCGGCGGGACAGCGGCAGCTGATCGCCCTGGCCAGGGCCGAACTGGTCCAGCCCGACATCCTGCTGCTCGACGAGGCGACGGCCGCCCTCGACCTGGCCACCGAGGCGCTGGTCAACCAGGCGACCGACCGCCTCGCGGGCAGCCGCACCACCCTGGTCGTCGCCCACCGGCTGACCACGGCAGCGCGCGCGGACCGCGTGGTGGTGCTCGACCACGGGCGCGTCGTGGAGGACGGCAGCCACGCCGAACTCCTCGCCGCCGACGGCCGGTACGCCGCGCTGTGGCGCGCCTACACGGGCGAGCCGAGCGCGGTCGGGAGCTGAGGGCGGTCGCGGGCTGAGGGCGCGTCAGGCGCGTCAGGCGCGTTTGGCCGGGGGCAAGGGGGCAACCCGCATGTCATGTCCGCCATGACCACGAGAAAACAGCACCTCGGGCCCGCGGCGACGATTATCGCGGTGATCGCGGACGTCGCCGCCTGCATCATCGGCCTGTGGATCATCATGTACCTGTTCGACGCCAACCGGGGAAACAACCTGGTCACCTTCGTTCAGGATGCGGCCCGCTGGCTTGCCGGCTGGTCACACGACCTGTTCACCTTCGACGAGGAATGGGCGCGCGTTGTCTGCGGCTACGGTTTGGCGGCGGTGGTGTACCTCATCGTCGGGCACCTGGTCGCGTCCCGTGTCCGTCACTACTGAACGGAGGGCCGGCGCACCCGACAGCCCTCACCTCGGGCGAGTGGAACGTTCGTTGCCCCGCTTGTAGTTGCCCGTCCACCGAGCCATGACCCGCTGCGGGTCCGCGCCCTCGACCTCCGTGAGGAAGCGCGTGGCGCGCTCCCCGCGGAGGGTGGTGGCCCGGCGGCCGTGGTGGCTGATCAGCACGGTCCCGTCCCGCTGCGCCGTATAGGCGAACCCCGCCGGTCTCCCCATGGACGCGAGGGTACCCGCTACCCCCGCGCGAGCGCCGCCAGATAAGCGTCCACCGTCTGCACCCGGCCGCCGGGCAGCGGATCCTCCAGGTTCCACCAGCGGATCCCGGCGATCTCCTCGGTCGGCTCGAACGCGTCCCGTTCCGCCGCCTCCGCCTGGTACAGCGCCCCGCGCAGCACGCGCCGGTCCGGCAGGGCGGTCCTGGCGAAGCCGACGAACCGCAGCGCCGCCGGGGCCACCCGCTGGTTCGACTCCTCGCGCAGCTCCCGCGCCGCGGCCTCCCGCGCGCTCTCGCCCGGCTCGATCGAGCCGCCGGGCAGCTCCCAGCAGCCGCGCCCGCGGTCGTGCACCACGAGCAGCAGCCCGGCGTGCCAGAGCGCAATCAGCACATAGCCCACCGGCGCCTCGCCGAACTCGCTGTCCTCGGGAAGCCGTTCGAACGCGAGCAGCCGCATGCCCAACGGCCCGGTGGCAAGGGCCTCTTCCGAACTCTCCATGCCGACCGACCCTAGATGCTGGCCAGTTCCGTCCCCTGCGCGGGGGAGAGCTCGGCCCAGATGGTCTTGCCGTAGCGGCCGTGCCGGGTGCCCCAGCGTTCGGTGAGGTTCGCGACGATGAACAGGCCCCGGCCGCTCTCGTCCAGGATCCGCGCCCGCCGCAGGTGCGGAGAGGTGCTGCTGGAGTCCGAGACCTCGCAGATCAACGCGCTCGGCTCCCGGATCAGCCGCAGCTGGAGCGGCCCGTCGGCGTGCCGGATGGCGTTGGTCACCAGCTCGCTGACGACCAGCTCCGTGGCGAACGCCGCGTCCCGCAGCTGCCACGCGGTCAGCTGCCGGTCGGCCAGCATGCGCGCCTTCCCCACCGCCGTCGGGTCGTCGGCGATGTCCCAGGTGGCGACGTGCGAGGCGTCCAGCGCCTTGGTCCGCGCCAGCAGCAGCGCGATGTCGTCGGTGGGCACGCCGTCGAGCACCGTGCCGATCACCTTGTCGCAGGTCGCCTCCAGCGACGAGGGCGGCTCGGTGAGCGCCTGGCGCAGGCACTCCTGGCCGCGCGCCATGTCGTGGTCGATGTCCACCAGACCGTTGGTGTAGAGGGCGAGGAGGCTGTCCTCCGGCAGCGACAGCTCGGTGGCCTCGAACGGCAGCCCTCCGAGGCCCAGCGGCGGCCCGGCCGGGGCCTCCAGCAGCTCCGCCCGCCCGTCCGGCCGGACCAGCACCGGCGCCGGGTGCCCCGCCCGCGCCATCACGCAGGTGCGGGAGACCGGGTCGTACACCGCGTACAGGCAGGTCGCGCCGACCGCGCCGCCCGGGACGTCCTGCTCCTCCTCGGTCTGCTCGGTCTCCGAGCCGAGCCGGATCACCACGTCGTCCAGATGCGTGAGCAGTTCGTCGGGCGCCAGGTCGATGTCGGCCAGGGTCCGCACCGCGGAACGCAGCCGGCCCATCGTCGCCGACGCGTACAGCCCATGGCCGACGACATCGCCCACCACCAGGGCGACGCGGGCCCCCGAGAGCTGGATGACGTCGAACCAGTCGCCGCCCACCCCCGCCGTCGAGTCGGCCGGCAGATACCGGGTGGCGACGTCGACCGCCGCGAGGTCCGGCAGCCGTCGGGGGAGCAGGCTGCGCTGGAGCGCCAGCGAGGTGCGGTGCTCGTGGGTGTACCTGCGGGCGTTGTCCACGCAGACCGCGGCCTGCACGCCGATCTCCTCGGCCAGCAGCAGGTCGTCGGTGTCGAACGGCTCCTCCCGCTCCTTCCTGACGAAGACCGCCACTCCCAGCGTCGCGCCCCGCGCGCGGAGCGGGACGGCGATGCCGGAGTGGGCCCCGTTCCGCTCCGGCTCCCGCTCGTCCGCGTGGGCCTGCTCGTCCGCGTCCGCGGGCTCGGGCCCCGGCTCCGTGACGCCGAGCCACCCGGGGATGTCCGCGGCCCCGAGGAGGGTGGCGTGGCAGGAGGGGCCCTCGGCCAGGCAGCGGACCGGGACCGAGCTGTCGGCGTGCGACTCGCCGGTCCGGGGTCCTGGGGCCGCGTCGCGCTCCTCCCGGCTCCCCGGCCCGCCGCCCTCTCCCCCCTCGGCCTCGCGC